>DATJPK010000056.1:0-3987 GCA_035506435.1 Methanomicrobiales archaeon | reverse complement strand
ATCGGCGAGACCGAGATGATCCTCCCCTCGCGGCACCGGATCCGGCCGAATGAGATCGGGGCCCTCGCGGCGTACGGGGTTACGGATGTGGAGGTCCTCACCGTGCGGGTCGGCCTCATCCCGACGGGAAGCGAGCTCGTCCCCGCCGGCGAGCGGCCCGGGCCGGGCCAGGTGGTCGAGTCGAACACGGTGATGGCAGCGGCATGGCTCGGGGGGATGGGCGCGGAGTGTACCCGGTACCCGGTCACCCCCGACGAACCCGCCCTCATCGGGTCCAGGCTCGACGCGGCGGTGGCCGATAACGACCTCGTGGTCATCTCCGCCGGCTCCTCGGCGGGCACCCGGGACTTCACCGCCGACGTCATCGCCGATCTCGGGGAGGTGCTCGTCCACGGGGTCGCCATGAAGCCGGGGAAGCCGGTCATCATCGGGAAGATCGGGGGAAAACCGGTCGTGGGTCTCCCCGGTTACCCCCTCTCCGCCGTCACGGTGCTCCGTGAGATCCTCGGGCCGCTCCTCTCCTGGTACGGCCTTCCCCGGGAGTCATACCCGGTGGTCCCTGCCATCCTCGCCTCCACGCTTTCCTCGGAGATCGGCGTCGAGGAGTTCGTGTTCGTTTCCCTCGGGAGGATCGGGGACCGCTGGGTCGCGGTGCCCCATGGCAGGGGCGCAGGAGTCCAGATGAGCGGCGTGAGGTCGAACGCCTGCCTGTCCATCCCTCCCGACAGCGAAGGGATCGAGGCCGGTAGGGAGGTGGAGGCCCGGCTCACGGTGCCCCAGGGCGATGCGGAACAGGCCCTGATCCTGACCGGGAGCCATGACCCCGCTCTCGACTTCCTCGCCGACGAGCTGGCAAAGGCCGGGGTCACTCTTCACAGCGCCCATCAGGGCTCCATGGGGGGCCTCATCGCCCTGAAAAAACGGGTCTGCCACGGGGCCCCGATGCACCTCCTCGCCGAGGACGGGAGCTACAACCTCCCGTATCTCCGCCGCTCCCTGCCCGGGGAGGACCTCGTCATCCTCACGCTCGCCGGGAGGGAACAGGGGGTCATCTCCCGTGACGGGCTGGGCCTCGCAGATCTCCCCGGGGCCCGGTTCGTCAACCGGCAGAAGGGGTCCGGCACCCGGATCCTCCTCGACCACCTGCTCGAAAAGAAGGGAATATCCCCCGCCTCCATCGCAGGGTACGACCGGGACCTGACCACCCACCTCGCGGTCGCCCTTGCCGTGAAGACGGGGGAGGCCGATGCGGGGCTCGGGGTGTACTCGGCGGCAAAGGCCTTCGGGCTCTCCTTCGTGCCCGTGATGCAGGAGGAGTACGAGCTCGTATTCCGGGGGGAGAGCTGGGAGGACCCGAGGGTGAAGGCCCTTGCCTCGGCGGTCACCTCGTCCCCCTTCCGGGATGCCCTCGAACGTCTCGGGGGCTACGATCTCAGCCTGAACGGCCGGCTGCGGCGACTGCCCGGCTGACCGCCTCCTCCAGGGTCACGCACACCACGATGCCCGGTATATCCCAGGTCCGGTAGCCGAAAACCGGCTTCCCTGCCTTGAGGGCAATCGCGATCTCCGAGAGGGTTCCGTACCCGCCACCGACGGCAATCACCGCGTCGGCGGACTGCACGAGGACCACATTCCTCCCATATCCCATCCCCGTCCTGATCGCCACATTGAGGAACGGGTTCCCCTTCCCGGTATCGGGGAGAATGCCGACGGCGGTGCCCCCGGCCTCCCTTGCGCCCCTGCATGCCGCCTCCATCACCCCTCCCCTGCCGCCACAGCACAGGACTGCCCCCTGTTCCGCGACCAGGGAGCCGGCTGCCCGGGCCGCCTCGTATTCCTCCGCCGTGCACTCCTCCTTCCCGATGACCGCGATCTGCATCGCCATGAGAAATTCTCTCTCAGAGCGATTCGAAAAATGCTTTGTCATGGGAGATCCAACATGGAAGAGAATGATGACGAGCGGTGGTTCCCCGTGAAGGAGGTGGAGAGCACCTACCAGGCCGGCGAGGTCGAGCCGGCGGTACGGGAGTTCTGGAAACGCGAGGGGATCTACCGCAGGCTGCGGGAAATGCGCACCGGGGGGAAGCCCTTTTTCTTTGTCGACGGCCCGCCCTATACGACGGGCAACATCCACCTGGGCACTGCCTGGAACAAGATCCTGAAGGACGCCATCGTCCGTTACCACCGGCTGAAGGGGAGGCACGTCATCGAGCGGGCGGGCTATGACATGCACGGCCTCCCCATCGAGGTCAAGGTGGAGCACCAGCTCGGGTTCTCGTCAAAGAAGGAGATCGAGCGGTTCGGCATCGGCGCATTCATCGACGAGTGCCGGCGGTTCGCCCTTGCAAACGAAAAGGTCATGTCAGACCAGTTCCGGGCCCTCGGGGTCTGGCTGGACTTCGACGACCCCTACCTGACCGTCACCCCCGGCTACATCGAGGCAGCCTGGTGGACCCTCGCCCGGGCCGGGGAGCGGGGGATGCTCGAGAAGGGCCACCGGGTGGTGAACTGGTGCCCGCGGTGCGAGACCGCCATCGCCGATTCCGAGGTGGAGTACTGGGACCGCAAGGACCCTTCCATCTTCGTGAAGTTCCAGGTGAAGGGCCGGAAGGGCGAGTTCCTCGTCATCTGGACGACCACGCCCTGGACCCTTCCCGCGAACGTCGCGGCGGCCGTCATGCCGGGGGCCATCTATGCGAAGGTCCGGGCACAGAAGGACGGAAAGTCCGAGGTGCTCTGGATGGCCGACGACCTCGTCGACCAGGTGCTCAGGAAGGGACGGTACCAGGAGTTCGAGGTCCTCGATAAGGTCCCCGGCTCCGACCTTGTCGGGCTCGAGTACGAGTCCCCCCTCGCCGGCCGGGTGCCTTTCCAGCGGGAATATTCCCACCGGGTCACCGAGGCTGACTTCGTTACGCTCGAGAACACGGGGATCGTCCACATCGCCCCGGGCCATGGCTGGGACGACTACCTCCTCGGCATGAAGGAGAAGCTCCCCGTCTTCTGCCCCGTCGACGGTACCGGCCGGTTCACCCATGACGGTGGTGCCTATGCCGGGGTCTTCGTGAAGGAGGCCGACGCCATGGTCCTCGAAGACCTCGGGGATACCCTCATGGCGAAGGGCGAGGTGGTCCACCGGTACGGCCACTGCTGGCGGTGCAAGACCCCCATCATTTTCCGGGCCACCGAGCAGTGGTTCCTGAAGGCCTCGGAGATCCGGGAGAAGATGCTTGCCGAGTGCGCCGCGGTGACCTGGTATCCCGGCTGGGCGGGATCGGCCCGGTTCTATGACTGGCTGAAGGAGGCCCGTGACTGGTGCATCTCCCGGCAGCGGTACTGGGGCATCCCGATCCCCATCTGGGAATGCGGGACCTGCAAACACCACAAAGTCATCGGGACCATCGCCGAGCTCGAGCAGCTCTCCGGCGTTAAGGTCCCCGACCCCCACCGCCCCCACGTGGACTGCATCACCATCCCCTGCAGCTGCGGGGGGACGATGCACCGGGTCGAGGATATCTTCGACGTGTGGTTCGACTCGGCGGTGGCATCCTGGGCGACCCTCGGGTTCCCCGGGAAACGCGAGGCCTTCGACGCCTACTGGCCCGCGGACTTCATCACCGAGGGGCAGGACCAGACGAGGGGCTGGTTCTACTCCCAGCTCGGGGCATCGGTCATCGCCTTCTCCCGCTCGCCGTACCGGTCGGTGCTCATGCATGGCTTTGCCCTCGACGCCGAGGGGAGGAAGATGAGTAAGAGCCTCGGGAACGTCGTCGCCCCCGAGGAGGTCATCGGGAAGGCCGGGGTCGACGTGCTCAGGCTCTACATCCTCTCGGCGAACGCTCCCTGGGACGACCTGAAGTTCAACTGGGAAGGGGTGAAGACCGTGAACCGGACGGTGAACATCCTCTGGAACGTGTACCGGTTCCCGCTCCCGTACATGATCCTCGACGGGTATGCCCCGCCGGCCGACGATAAAGGCCGGTTCGA
>DATJPK010000055.1:0-3064 GCA_035506435.1 Methanomicrobiales archaeon | reverse complement strand
CCGCGGCGGGCAGCACAACCAGCCCCAGCACGAGTCCTTCCTCCCCATCGGGAACCTCATCGACGTGGATGTCTACATCCCCGGATGCCCCCCGAGCCCGGAGCTCATCAGGAACGTCGCCGTCATGGCGTACCTGCTCCTGCAGGGCAACGCGGACCAGAAGGCACTCGCGGGCAAGTACTTAAAGCCCCTCATGGCCCTTGCGAAGCGCGGAACAACGGGTTGCTTCTGCGACCTGATGACCGATGTGATCAACCAGGGCCTCTGCATGGGCTGCGGCACCTGCGCCGCGTCCTGCCCCGTCCGGGCAATCACCCACGAGTTCGGGAAGCCCCAGGGACAGCGCGACCAGTGCATCAAGTGCGGCTCCTGCTACGGCGCCTGCCCGAGGTCGTTCTTCAACTTCGATGTGATTCCGGAATTCGAGGGCATCAGCGAGATCATCGCTGGAGCGCTCAAGTGAGGTGAGAGAGATGGTATCAGATCCATATCTCGGCAAATACACCACGTGCGTCGCAGCGAGGACCACGGACAAGGAGATCCTCCAGAAGTCACAGGACGGCGGCATCGCCACGGCCCTCATGGTCTATGCCCTCGAGCAGGGGATCATCGACGGGGCCATCGTGGCAGGCAAGGGCGACCGGCCCTGGCAGCCCAGGCCCTTCGTCGCCATGAGCCGCGAGGACATCCTCAAGGCCCGGGGGACGAAGTACAACATCAGCCCCCAGATCGCCTGGCTCAAGGAGGCGACCCGGTCCTTCGGCCTCGACAAGGTCGGTGTCACCGGCGTCTGCTGCCAGATGCAGGCGGTCAGGAAGGCCCAGCTCTACCCCGTGAACATGCGCGATGTCCCGGCAAAGGTCGCCCTCGCGGTCGGCCTGTTCTGCATGGAGAACTTCCCGTACAAGTCCATGCAGTGCATCGTCGAGGACCACGCCGGCCAGAGCCTGAGCTCGGTGAAGAAGATGGAGATCGGGAAGGGCAAGTACTGGGTCTACACCGAGCGCGGGAACGTCGTCACGCTCCCCCTCAAGGTGACCCACAAGTACGAGCAGCCCGGCTGCCACGTCTGCCTGGACTATGTCTCCAACCTCGGCGACATCTCGACCGGCTCGGTCGGATCGCCCGACGGCTGGTCCACGGTCTTCGTCAGGACCAAGGTCGGTGCCGACGTCTGGTCCAAGATCACCGCGTCCGGCCTCGTCGAAACGAAGCCCATCGAGTCTGTCCAGCCCGGCCTCTCCATGGTGTCCAAGCTCGCCAAGGAGAAGATCGACAAGAACAAGGCGACCCTCGCGGCACGGGCTACCTTCGGCGTCAACAAGGCGCTGCGGGACTACACCGCTTAAATCTCACCTTTTTTTTCTCGTCGTTTCCCGCCCCTAGGCGTCCCCCTCTTCTTCCGTCTCCACCGAGAGGTCCCAGTCCTCCTCGTCGAACTCGAGCACCCCGCTACCGTCGCACTGCGGGCAGGTGATCGTCTTTTCCTGCACGGCGCAGCCGTCCGGCTTGTTGTCCACCTCGTCCGGGATATCGTCCGAGTCGAGGTAGAAATAGCGCTTGGCATCCTCGGACTGCATCGTGCGGCAGGCCTCGTAGGCGACGTTCGGGATCTCGCCCGTCCCCTTGCACCGCCTGCAGATGAGCCGGATCATGCCTCTCACGGATGGGTGGGCATTTGATCTTATAGTTCCTCGTATTGGGGGCCGGAACACCGGGTAAGACGCCGGCAGGGCCCTATGCGGATTCCTTCTCCCGCTCCCACCGTTCGAGGACCTCGCACCCCTCGACGAAGGGGAGGCCGTGCTGCTCCGCGTACCGGATGGCGTCCTCCTTCGGGAGGGCATAGCCGGTCTCGTCGTCGAGCATCTCGCAGATGGTGACGGCCGGCGTGACCCGGGCAAAGCCGGCAAGCGCGATGGAGAGCTCGGTCTGGCCGAACCTCTGGTCGAGGAGCCCCTCCGCCGCCCGGAGGAGAGCGACATGGCCGGGCGACCGGAAGATGCGGTTGAACTCCGCCCCGTTCCCGCCCTTCATCGCGGCCTTCACCTCGTCGGCGATGGCATTGATCGTGAGCGACCGGTCCCGGTCGGTGATACCGGTGAAGGTGTTCCGGTGGTTCACCCAGATGGAGAACGAGGAGGGATTCTTCCGGTCATAGGGTATCTCGCCGGGCTTCTCGACGCCCTGGTACGACGCGAGGAGATCGCGGGCGAATGGGAGGCCGAGCCGTTTCGCCGCGAGGGGATGGACCGCGGTGCAGATGAGCCCCCCGCCGTCCTTCCTCATCCACATGATGTGGCGGTGGGTCACTGCGTCGGCCCGGATGGCAAAGTCGGTCTCCCGCTCCCGGTCGTCGAAGTCGTAGAGGAGGATGAACTTCCCGTCGCGAAATGCCCTGATGGCCTCCTCAAGCATGGGCGACCTCCACGGTCACGAGGTCGCCGTCGGAGAGGTCGAGGACGGACCGGAGCTCCACAGGCGAGATCACCTCGATGACGTCGTCGGGGTAGTGCGACCGGCCCGGGACGACGATGGCGCACGGGATGTCCCCGATCCTGCAGGCGAGGGTGCGGGCTTCGCCGAAGGTCCGGCCGTCCTGCACGAACCCCTGGATCTTCGTCCAGGTGAGGCCGTCGACCTTCCGCTTCACGTCGCGGGAGGCCGAGGAGAGCCGGAGGTTCAGGGTACCCGGGAAGGGATCCTTCCCGAGGATCTTCCGGAACTGCTCCTGGTACGTGGGGAGGCTCATGTAATAGCGCCCCTCGCCGAGGCCGCTGATGACGGAACCGGTCAGGCTGTACGGCCCGGCTCCCTCCCCGAAGATCCGGGTATAGTCGGCATACTCCTTCCGGAGTGCCTCCTCCCCGGTGGAGGTGACGGTCACGTACTGCCCGTCGGGGCGAAGGGATCGATCGATGAGCCGCTGCCCCTCGAGGGACTTGAGCCGCCGGGAGGCGGTCTGGGGGCTCATCGAGAGGGACTCGCCGAAGGACTGCGAGGAGATCCAGACCGGACCCCTGCACCCGCCCATGAGGGCGATGGCCTTCAGGCACTGGAGATC
>DATJPK010000054.1:0-5651 GCA_035506435.1 Methanomicrobiales archaeon | reverse complement strand
GGCCTGATACCCGAAGGCGCGAACCCCCGGGTTTCCCCCTGATTACCCGGTTCGGGTCAGCGAAGGAGCAGTTCCCGGAACCGGGTGATCCCCTTACCGTCGACGAAGGCGTCCAGCTCGCCCTTCACGTAGGTGTCGAGGTACCGGTCGAACCCCCCGGGCGTGACCGAGTCGAGCCAGTGGCGGATGAGGCGCCAAAGATCCTCGTAGTCATGGGCAACGAGGTCCGGGAAGGCATCGTAGTAGCAGCCCCGGAAGCTTCCCGCCGCGTCGTAGAAAATGCCCTTCTGCCGGGCACCGAGTCCCTCGATGGTCGGGGAGGTGAAGCAGGCCGAGATGACGAGGTCCGATGCGGCCACCGCCTCGGAGACCTCGGTGGTGAGCGCGTCGATGAGCAGGCAGCGCGGGGAGTCCCGGATCTTCTCGTAGAGCGGGAGGAGCTCGGGCCAGACCGATGCGAGGTACGGCCACTCGTACTTCATCTTGAAGATGAAGCCGGAGGAGGTCTCCTCGCCTATGAGCCTCGCGATCCCCTCGAGGAAACCGACGAGATCCCGTTCGGAGAGGATCGAGCTGTCGCTCGCCGAGGTGTCGAAGACACTGATGATCCGCCGGGGAGGGTCACCGAGTGTCCTCCGGAAGTGTTCCTGCGCCCGCGCGAGGCAGCCGTTCTCCCCCGGATGCCTCCGGATCTCATCGATATGCTCGGACCAGGGGCAGCCGAGCAGGTCGTACGACCCGATCTCCTGCGGGTGCATCGCGTAATAGCGCCTGATCTTGTCGCCCCAGCAGACCAGGTGGCCGAAGGCGAGGTGGGAGTAGTGGACCGTCCGGTACTCCTGGCAGCCGCGGACCTGCGGGACAAAGAGGTTCGAGGTGTTGCTCGAATGCTCGTAGTACCAGGTCCCGACCCCGTGCCTTTCAAGGACGATGTTCCTCACGATATCCTTCGGGAGGGCATCGTTGTAGGTGACATAGTGGGAGAGGCTGAACCGCTCGCAGAAGGCCTCCCAGAGGAGGTATGTCTTCAGGAATTCGAGGGTGCGCCGGACCGTCGATGGTTTCTCGATGAACCCCCGGGGGATGCACCGGAGCCAGAACGGGATTCCCCGTTTCAGCCATCTCCCGACGCACCTCTCCGTCACCCCTCGGAGCGACCGGTCGATCCATGCGACGGTGTATCCCTTCTTCCGGAGGCATTCCCGGTACGACTCTTCGAGAGGAGTTTCGGCACAGATGAGGGTGTTCCGGGCATCAAAGTCTTTCCCATCCACCAGGAAATCGGTGGACCTGTAACGCCGGTGGCAACCGAAATCGGTACGGTAGACCCGGATCCCCGCCTTGAACCGCGACGGCTCGCGGCCACGGGAAGGAATTCCGACGAGAACGAGGATGTAGAAGGGGAAGAGGACCATGACGAGGCCGTAGCCGACCCTCTCGGCGAAGGATTTCAGCACGAGGGAGAACCGGTTCCAGATGGGGATGCGGAACCCGGGGTTCGGCCCGGCGGCGAGCTTGCCTGCAAGGGCCGGGTTCCGGAGAATGATGACCGCCCTCCCGGCCACTGACCTCGCCGCCGTTTCCCTCAGCTGGTAGGATTTAAGCTCCTGCTCGTACCCGTCGAGGGCATGGTACTTCACGTATGCCACCCTCGCAAGGCCGGACCCGGCGAGGTCCCCGAAGAGCCGGATGAGCCGGCTCGACCCGAGCTCCCGCTGGAACGAGGCATCGTTCCCGTCGAGCACGGCATTGTTCAGGGCATACTGGTGGTCGAGGTCGAGGTCGGACCACCGGATCTTCCCCAGCCGGCCGGAGGTGCGGTTCCTGTCGAGGAAGGCGAGGCCGGCTGCACGCGGGGACATCTCGAGGTATTTTACCCCGAACCCCCGGAAAAGACAGAGAATGACCGACGGAACCTGGGGGAGCCCGATGTACTCGAATATCGCGAGCCGGGATCCCCGGGGATCCCGCACGGTCGGGTGGTCTCCCGGCGTCACCGGGGAGGAAGGGGCTCCCGGTTGCATTGTACCGGAGTGGGAGAGGCGAACCTATTAACATGTTGATGGGGGGGGCCCTTCCCGCCCCCGCAGAGGTTTATTACCCGCGCCGACAATTTTTAAAGAAAGCCCGGGTGGACATGGACAGACACCGAGTCGCCATCACGATCCGTTCCTTCGACGACCGGGGACCGGCGATGGCAGACCTCCGGCGATCCTTTCGGATCACGTACCGGAACACGACGGGGAAGCGGCTCTCCGAGGACGACCTCGGGAAGGCGGTGGCAGGAGCAGAGGGGGTCATCGCGGGGACCGAGCGGTTCACGGGCCGGGTCATCGGCTCGTCGCCCGACCTGAAGGTCATCTCCCGGGTCGGGGTGGGGACCGATTCCATCGATCTCGCCGCGGCCCGCGAGCACGGGGTGAAGGTGCTCACCACCCCCGATTCCGCGACCCAGGCGGTCGCCGAGCATACCCTCGCCCTCATCCTCGCCGTCATGAAGCGCATCGGGGTGTACGCCCTCGCGATGCGGAAGGGCGACGACACGGCAGCGCCGGGGTCCCTCCTCCTGGGGAAGACCGCGGGGATCGTCGGGCTCGGCCGGATCGGGAACCGGGTGGCGGGGATGCTCGACTCCCTCGGTTGCCGGATCCTCTACCTCGACCCGGCGCCCCGCATACCGGCCCGTGCGGGCTGGGAGGCGGCCGCGAGCTTCGGCGACCTCCTGTCCCGCTCGGACATCGTGAGCCTCCATGTCCCGGCACAGGAAGGGGACAGGGCCCTCATCGACGGCGAGGCCATCGGTTCGTTCAAGGAGGGGGCGGTCATCGTCAATACCGCACGGGGCTCGCTCCTCTCTGAGGATGCCCTCCTCGCTGGGCTCAGGGAGGGGCGGATCGCCGGGGCGGGCCTCGACGTCTTCCCCGTCGAGCCGTACTGGGGGGCCCTCCTCGGGTTTCCCCAGGTCGTCGTCACGCCCCACGTCGCGTCCCTGACCGCCGAGTCGCGGCGGGAGATGGAGGTGGAGGCGGTGAAAAACCTCGTGTCAGTACTCTCGGAGGTGCATCCATGAAGGCCTTTGTCACAGGCGGGTCCGGGTTCCTGGGCCGGCACATCGTGAAGGAACTCCTGAAGAACGGCTGTAAGACGGTGCTCTACGACCGGGTCCGGTCGCCCTACCTCGATACGGGGGAGTATGACTCCCCGCTCCTCACGGAGGTGCAGGGGAACATCCTCGACCTCCCGGCGGTCCGGAAGGCGATGAAGGGGTGCGACGTCGTATTCCACACGGCAGCGCTCGCCGACCTCGACACCACCCGCATGAAGCCCCTCGAGACGATGGAGACGAACGTGATGGGGACCGCCCGGTGCCTCGATGCCGCGAGGGAGAACCGGGTGAAGCGGTTCCTTTTCGCAAGCACCGTGTACACGAGCGGCCACCACGGCTCCTTCTACCGGGTCTCGAAGCAGGCCGGGGAGTCCCTGTGCAGGACGTACCATGACGAGTTCGGGCTCCCGTACACCATCCTCCGGTACGGGAGCCTCTATGGCCGGGAGCCGAACCACTGGAACTTCATCTACTCGGTCTGCAAGGCCCTCCTCACGACGCGGGAGTTCCATTACGCGAGCCCCGGGAACGCCGTCAGGGAGTACATCCACATCAACGACGCAGCCCGGGAGACGGTCCGGATCGCGACCGACCCCCGGCTCGCGAATAAAGCAGTCCTCATCACCGGCCACCAGCGGATGACCGTGAAGGAGTTCTTCGACATGGTCCAGGAAATCCTCGGGTACCCCGTGAAGATCACCTACACACCCCGGGAAAAGACCCGGCATTACGTGATGACCCCCTACTCCCTCGAAATGGAGGTACCCGTCCGGGTGAACCTCCCGAGCTACGTGGACATCAACGAGGGGATCCTCGATTGCCTGAGGGACGCGCAGCGGGAGCTCGACCCCGGACAGGGAACGGGAAAGGGGAGAGGACCCGGGAAGGGAAAGGCCGGGACCAGCCGGAAGAAGAGGTGACTGGCTATCCAGGTCGATGCGAACTTCCACACCATCGCGGGCCGAAGCGTCGTCGAGCGAGAGGACCCGAGGTACCGCGAGTACCGGAGGCGCTGGAAGGAGTGGCCCGAGACCTTCACCGTCGGGGACTTCCCCCTCCACCTGGACGTCGAGCCGACAAACGCCTGCAACCTCCGGTGCCCGTTCTGCGCGACCACCCACAACAGGTACCGGAAGGGGTTCATGCGCGAGGAGACCTGGAAGAGAATCCTCGACGAAGGCGGGAGAAACGGCCTCTCCTCCCTGAAGTTCACCTACCGGGGGGAGCCGCTGCTCCACAGGGACCTCCCGCGGATGGTCAGGTACGCGAAGGATGCGGGTATCATGGACGTGTACTTCAACACGAACGGGGTGCTCCTCTCTGAACCGGTCATCCGGGACCTCATAGGCGCGGGACTGGACCGGATATCCATCTCCTTCGAGGGGTACACCCGGGAGGTATACGAGAAGTACCGGGTGGGGGCCAGGTTCGATCAGGTCGTGGCAAACGTCGCGATGCTCAGGGAGATCCGCGAGGAGCTGGGCATCGCGCGGCCCCTTATCCGGCTCCAGACGGTCCTCGTGCCCGAGCTCCGGGGAAAGGAGAAGGAGTACGCCTCCTTCTGGTCCGCGCGGGCCGACGAGGTGGCCTACCTCGATATGAAGGCCGAGGAGGGGAACCCCGACCATACCGGGATCGTGGATCCCTGGGCCTGCCCCCAGCTCTTCCAGCGGATGACGATCACCTGGGAAGGGACGATCCTCCCGTGCGTCCATGACATCTACGAGTGGATGGCCTTCGGGAACGTCAGGGAAACGAGTATCAGGGAGGCCTGGAGGGGCAGCGAGGAAATGAGGTTGCGCGAACTCCACCGGGCCGGGAATGCCCACCATATCCGGGCCTGCGACCGGTGCCCCCTCAGGGAAAACGAGGTCCGGAAGCTGCGGGCGGCGGGGGGACGGGGAACATGATCGCGGCTCTCCTCATCGGCCGTGAGGGGAGCGTCGGGTTCCCGGGCAAGAACGTGTACCCCGTGCTCGGGCGGGCGCTCATGGAGTACCCGCTCCTTGCTGCGAAGGGGTCACGGGAGATCGACGCGATATACGTCTCAACCGACTCGCCGAAGATCAAGGAGATCAGCCGGAAGTACGGGGCGATCATCATCGACCGGCCGCAGGAACTCTGTACCACGGGGGCCCTCGGCGAGGACGTCTTCGTACACGGCTTCCAGGTCATCCGGGAAGGGCTTCCCTTCGGGGAGCAGGTGGAGATGCTCGTCCTTCTCATGTGTAACGCCCCCACCATTACCACCGGGCTCATCGACGAGGGGATCAGGGCGTTGCGGGAACACCCCGACTACGACTCGGCGGTGAGCGTGTCCCGGTACAACATGTGGAGCCCCCTCCGGGCGAGGAGGGTCGGCGACGACGGCCTCCTCCACCCCTTCATCCCCTTCGAGGCCTTCGGCGACCCTGAAACCCTGAACTGCGACCGGGACTCGCAGGGGGATGTCTGGTTCGCTGACATGGGGGTCTCGATCATCCGGCCGCGGAACCTCGAGGATATCGGGAAGGGCCTCCTCCCCCAGAAATGGATGGGCCGGAGG
>DATJPK010000053.1:0-15399 GCA_035506435.1 Methanomicrobiales archaeon | reverse complement strand
GGTGCTCCGGGCCTACCAGCCGGACATCCGGCTCCGGGTCCTCCCGGACTCCTTCCTCGCCTGCGCGAAGGAGCAGCTGGTCCGCAACCGGCTGGAGCGGTTCACCTGCCTCATCTGCAAGCGGAGGATGTACCGGGTCGCAGAGGCACTCGCACGGCAGGAAGGGGCGAAGGGGATCGTGACCGGCGAGTCGCTCGGCCAGGTCGCCTCCCAGACCCTCGGGAACCTCCTCGTGCTCGACGACTCGGCAGGGCTTCCCGTGTACCGTCCCCTGATAGGCCTCGACAAGGAGGAGATCACCCGTATTGCCCGGGGGATCGGGACCTTCATTTCCTCCACGGAGGCCGTGGGGGGGTGCCGCGCAGTGCCGCAGAAACCCTCGACGTCCGCCGACCTGGAGAAGATCCGGGAGATCGAGGGAAACCTCGACTGCCCGGCGGGCATACCCCTTCCGGGAAAAGAGTAACCCGGCCGGCGGGACCCTACCCCACGCTCTCGAAGAAAACCGGCCAAAACGGGTCCTGGTCGGGGACCCGGAGCGGCACCTCACTCCCGTCCAGCCGCTTCATTACCCGAACCTTCGGATCGACGTTCACCGTGCCGATCACCGATGCATCGATACCGGCCGTTGCGAGATCGGCGAGGATCCGGCCCGCCCGCCCGGCCTCGGCGGTGACGAGCAGCGATCCCTCGGCGATGGCCGCGACCGGGTCGATCCCGAAGGCCTCGCAGACCATCCTCACCTCGTCGGGGTACACGAAGAGGGCCTCGTCCACTTCCATCCCGACCCCGCTCGCCTCTGCGATCTCGGAGAGCCCGCCGATGACGCCCCCCTCGGTCGCGTCGTGCATCGCGGTCACTCCGCCCGCCGCCATCGCAGTGAGGGCGTCCCTGACGACGGTCATCTTTTTGCAGAGAGCCTGGGCCTGCCGGACGAGGGGCCCGCCGTACCGGGACACGAGTTCCCGCTCCCGGAGGACCGAGAGGATGCCCGCCGTCTCGATGGCCGGTCCCTTGGTGAGGATCACGACGTTCCCGGGGCGGGCCCCTGCCGGGGTCACGTAGCTCCCCTTCTTTGCGACGGCAAAGACCGTCACCCCGCCGATGGTGGGGGCGGCGAACCCGGGGTAGTAGCCGGTATGGCCCCCGACGATGGCGATCCCGAGATCGAGGGCGGCCACGTGGATGGCGTCCACGATGGTCCGGAACACGGGGTCGCCCGTCTCGGGAGGCATGAGCAGGGAATAGGTCATGTACCGCGGCGGCACCCCCATGACCGCCACGTCGCTTGCCCCGATGTGGACCGTGTACCACCCGAACATCTCCCACGGCTGGCCGGGGATGGCAAAGATGGGGTCCTCGGCGACGATCAGGACACGCCCGTCCCCGAGGTCCACGACACCTGCATCGACACCGGTCTGCGGCGGCACGATCACGCTCGGGTCCCTCTTCCCGAGCCGGGCGAGGAGGAAGGACTCGAAGACCTCCCGGTCGATCTTCCCGATCTTCGGCTTACCCCGGTCCATGGTACTTCCGCGCGATCTCGCAGGCCTGGCCTGCAACCTCCACCGGGTCCTTCCCGACGAGGACCGTGACCGGCTCCTTCCCGATGGCGCCCGTCTCGTAGAAGACCTTCGGCACCCTCCCGCCGGCCGCCCGGACCGCCTCCGCCACCTTCCAGGGCATCGATGCCCCCTCGGCATCCCTGATCTCCTCAGGCTCACCATGCCGGTCGATGACTGAGAAGATCCAGCCCTTCTTCCGGCAGTATTTCTCAAGCCACCCCGAGAAATGCGGGGTCCAGGCAAGGTCGATGCCGGCCCGCACCGAGGGATCGACCTTCCGGAGCTCGATGATGAGGCGCGCCATGTGGCTCGACGCCCCCCACCGGATGCGCCCGGCGGCGCAGGGCCGGCCCTCCACCACCGTTATCCGCCCGTCCACCGCGAGGACATCATCCCGGGACCTCGCCCCCTCCCTCGCGTACACGAGGTTCGTCCTCACCTCGGGGACCAGCCCCGCGAACTCACGGCACTCCTCGATCATCCCGAGGGCTACCGTCATCCTCCCGATCATCAGGAACCCCTCGTCGTCCATCATTGCTCCCGCCGTGGCACGGGCTCCCTCGATATCCTGCCCGCACGAACACCTTTAAATGCTCGCCCAAGGATAATTATCATGTTGATTCACAATTGTGAACTCTCGCGGGCCCTCCCCGTGGTGACCGGTGGAGCAGGGGGAAGTGAGGAGTGAGATGGTGGCAAAGAGATTCCACGCAATGACCGCAGCGGAGAAGGCTGAGATCCTCTCGGTGGGGTCCGCAGCCATCGACGAATCCCTTCTCGCAGGAGGGATGAGGACGATGGCAACGGCCGGCCCGGGCGCGGGCGGGTCCTCCTTCTTTCTCAGGGCAGGCGACCGGAGGGTCAGGCTCTCCATCAACCCCGGTTCTCCCCTGAGGGTTGTCCCGGAGGGGGACCATGTCGCGGTTGTCAGGGACGGGAAGGTGATCGCCCGGGGGACCCTCGAGCGTCCCCTCTGCCACTGCCCCCGGGAGGCCTACATCACCATCAGTGAGCGGTGCGTCTTCAACTGCCGGTTCTGCCCGGTCCCGCTCCTCGCGGGTGAGGTGAAGGACACCGCGACCATCGTCGCCATGGTGGAGGAGGCGGAGAAGAGCGGGGAGCTGGAGGCAATCTCCCTCACGAGCGGGGTCGCCGATACCCCGGAGGGGGAGCTCGAACGGGTCGCAGAGGTGGTGAAGGCACTCAGGCGCCGTTTTGACCTCCCCATCGGCGTCTCCATCTACCCGACACAGACCTCGTCTGCGGAACTCTTTGCCGCGGGGGCCGACGAGGTCAAGTACAACGTGGAGACCATGGACCCGGAGATCTTCGCCCGGGACTGCCCTGGCCTCTCCCTCGGTTTCATCCTGGAATCGCTGGAAAAGGCGGTCCCCGTCTTCGGGCGGAACCACGTAGCCTCGAATTTCATCCTCGGCCTCGGCGAGACCGACGCCTGCGTCCGGAAAGGGGTGGAGACACTTGCGGCCATGGGCGTGATCCCGGTACTGCGGCCCATCTCGCCGCACCCGCTCCGGAAGGGGGAGATCACCGTGGAACGCCCGTCGAAGGCGCGGCTCCTCCGCCTGGCGCGCCTCCACCGGGACGCCCTCGGGAGGCACGGCCTCGACCCACGGCAGGCGAGGACCATGTGCCTGCCCTGCACCGGGTGCGACCTCACGCCATGCAGGGACATTTAAAATGACACCGGGGGATTGGATCTGAGGAAGAAATGCAGGTCCATCTTCCGGACGGAACGGAGAGGACCCTCGGGGGAGGAGGAGCCACGGTCTCCGGGGTCCTCCTCTCCCTCGGGATAAACCCGGCCGCGGTGATAGTCTCGAGGGACGGCAGGGTCATCCCCGAGGACACCCTCCTCGGGAGCGACGACGAGATCCGGGTCACCCGGGTCTCGCACGGGGGATGATGAAGGGCGGCGGGCGGGGGGGCGCGGGAGTTCCCCGCTGCGACCTCTGCGAAGAGCCCTCGGTGTACCTGGACCGGGTCCGGGGATGCCACCTCTGCGGGGAGCACTTCCTTCGGGACGTCGAGGGCCGGGTCAGGCGCACCATCTGGGATTTCCGGCTCATCCGCCCGGGTGAACGAATCGCCGTCGCCCTCTCGGGGGGCAAGGACAGCACCGTCCTCATCCACCTTCTCCGGAGGATCCTGCTCGGGGCCGGGGACGTCAGCCTTACCGCCATCACCGTCGACGAAGGGATAGCGGGCTACCGGGATGCCACCCTGCAGGTCGCCCGGGAGACGGTCGCCCGCCTCGGGGTCGGGCACCGCGTGGTCTCCTTCGGGGATCTCGCGGGCTCGACCCTTGACGCGATGGTCTCGGCCGGCGAAGACCATCCGTGCAGCCTGTGCGGGATCCACCGGAGGAACGCACTCGAAGCGGCCGCCGCAGAGATCGGCGCAACCGCCATCGCGACCGGCCACAACCTGAACGACCAGGCCCAGACCGTGCTCATGAACTGCCTGCGGGGGGATCTCCCGGGCTTCACCCGGCCGCCGGTCAGCGACGGAACGGCCCACGGCATCCGCAGGATCAAGCCCCTGTTCCGTATCCCGGAAAAGGAGGTCGCCCTCTACGGGATGGTCGCCGGCATCTACCGCGAGCTCCCGGAGTGCCCCTACGCGGCGACCGCTCTCAGGAGCGAGGTCCGGAGGATGGTTGACCGGCTGGAGCACCTGCGCCCCGGGACGCTCGGGAGAATCGTGCGGGGCCAGGAGGAGGTGGCCGCCCTCTTCGCCCGGGCGGCAGGAAAGACGGGCAACGAGCCGGATCCCGATCCCTGAAACAGTCTAACCCCGGGTGACCCGCCAGGGGTTCGTGTACACGTTCATGCCCCCTCCCCTCACGAACCCGATCACCGTGAGGCCGTTCTTTTCGGCGAGGCTCACCGCGAGGGTCGTCGTCGCGCCCCGCGAGGCGATGAGAGGGATGCCCGCGACCAGGCACTTCCGGGTCATCTCCGAGGAAATGCGGCCCGAGGAGAGGACCCAGGTCCGGCCGGGGTCGATGCCCCGGATGAGTGCCTGGCCGGCGAGCCGGTCGAGCGCGTTGTGCCTCCCGATGTCGTACGCGGTCGAGAGGATCCGCCCGTCGCCACAAAGGCCGACGACATGGACCCCTCCCGTCAGCTGGTGGATGTCCGACCTGAGGAGGTCCTTCATGAACCGGGAGATCTCCTCAGCCTGAACGGTGAGGTCCGAGCCCACCTTCGGGAGCTTTGCCGGATCGAGGAAGGAGGAAGAGCCCCCGCAGCCCGAGAGGATGGTCCTCCTCGGCCCGACGACCCTCAGCAGGTTCTTCGTGATCACCTTCACGCTGCCCTTCTCCACCTGGATGGAATCGATCTCCTCCCGGCCCTTGATGATGCCCTCGGTGAAGAGGAACCCGAGTGCGAACTCCTCGAGGCCCTCCGGTGAGATCATGGCAGTCGCCACCTGCCGGCCGTTCACCGTGACGGTCACCGGCACCTCCTCGGCGACGGGGTCGGTGGTCTCCTCCGTTCCTTCGGGGTTCACCTTCGTGCAGGGAAGGTCCCGGTACATCATGCCCCCCGCGCGATCCCGTCGACCGCGCCGATGAGCCGTTCAACGTCGTCCCCGTTGCTGTAGCAGTGGAGGGAGGCCCGCACGGTCCCGTCGGGAACCCCGAGCCGGGTCACGAGGGGCATGCAGCAGTGGTGGCCCGAACGTACCATGATATCCGCCTCGTTGTCGAGCATCTCCGCGACCTCGTGGGGGTGCAGCCCCTTCACAGTGAAGGAGACCACCCCGATCCGGTCCGCCTCTGCCCGGGGCCCGTAGACCGTCACCCCGCCGATACCCGAGATCCCGTCGAGCATCCTCTTCGTGAGTGCCTGCTCATGCTTCCGGGCGTCCTCCATCCCGATTGCCTCCAGGTACTCGACTGCCCGTGCAAGGCCGATGGCGCCCGCGATGTTCGGGGTGCCGCCCTCGTACCGGGCATAGCCTTTGGTCAGGGTATAGCCGGATGCAGTGACCTGCTCCACAGAACCCCCGCCGAGGAGAAGAGGCTCGATCACCGGCCGTTTCATCCAGAGGACCCCGGTCCCCGTCGGGCCAAGCATCTTGTGCCCCGAGAAGCAGAGGAAGTCGCAGCCCAGCTCCCCGACGTCGACGGGGAGGTGGGGGACCGACTGTGCACCGTCCACGAGGAGGAGGGCCCCCCGGTCCCTGCAGATCTCCCCGATCTCACGGACCGGGACCAGGTTCCCGAGGACGTTGCTCGCATGGGTGACGGCAACGAGCCGCGTCCCCGGGGTGACTGCCTCCCTGAAGTCATCAGGGTCAAGGGTGCCGTCGGCCCCGGGCGTGATAATGGCGAGGTCGATCCCCTGCCGGTCCCGGAGGCGCATCCAGGGAAGGAGGTTCGAGTGGTGCTCAAGGAGGGTAGTGACGACCCGGTCCCCCTTCTTCCACGGGAGCCCGAGCGCGACCATGTTGATGGCCTCGGTGGTGTTCCGGGTGAACACCAGCTCCCCTCCCCCCGCCCCGATGAACCTCCTCACCTTCTGGTGGGCGTCCCAGTACTTCTGCGTGGCGACCTGGGCGAGCCGGTGGACCCCTCTCCCGACGTTCGCCCGGTAGACATGCTCGAACTCCGCCATCGCGGCGAGGACCGGCTCGGGCGAGAGGCTCGTCGCGGCGCTGTCCAGGTAGCAGACCTCCGAGAGGATCGGGAAATCTTCCCTGATGGCCGGGGGTATCATAGCACCTCGTCCATGGAGCCGCTCCGGTAGCCGGCAAGGTCGGCGGTCACGTACCGGAACCCGAGGGACCGGAGGGCCGCGAGGATCCCGCTTCTCTCCTGCCAGAGCCGCTCCATCTCCCCGGGGATGACCTCGATCCGGGCGACCGGCCCGTGGAGCCTGACCCGCACCTGGGTGAAGCCCCTGCCCCGGAGCTCGCCTTCGGCCTCGCCGATCATGCGGAGTTTCTCCCAGGTAATCCCCTCGCCGTACGGGATCCGGGAGGCGAGGCAGGCGGCAGACGGCCGGTCCCAGAACCGGTACCCCCGCCTCCGTGCCATGGCCCGGATGTCGGCCTTCGTGATCCCTGCCTCGATGAACGGGTGGGCGATCCCCTCCTCGTCCCCTGCCCGGATCCCCGGCCGGTGTTCCCCGGGGTCCGAGGCATTCAGCCCGTCGGCCACGCAGGCAAGCCCGAGCTCGGCGGCATGTCCCTTCAGGAACCGGGCCGAGACCTTCTTGCAATGGTAGCACCGGTCCGGCGGGTTCGCGAGGAAGCAGGCATCCTCCATCACCGGGACGGGGATTACGTCAAGGGGAATGCCCACCTCCTCCGCCGTACTGCATGCCTCCCGGACCGCGTCGCCCTGAACGAGCGGGCTCTCCAGGAGTACGGCCCTGCACCGCTCCCCGAGGACCTCCCGGGCGAAGGCGGCGAGGAGGGAGGAGTCGACCCCGCCGGAGAAGGCAACCAGCATGGATCCCCGGCTCCCGATCTTCTCCCTGAGGATCCGCTCCTTGCCGTTCAGGTCCATGATCCCTCACGCCGGTTCCCGGAAACGCTGTCCTGAAGGAGCTTTACGGGGAAGGGGGATAACCTTTACCGGTCCCGCCGCGCCACGTGGGCGCTAGGAACCCGGACTGGTCCCCGCCGTGCAGACGCCCTCGGTGCCCCGTATCTCCTGGCAGATGGCACAGATCCGGGCGGTGACGTCCGTCACCCTTCCCTCCCTGATCTCCTCTGCCAGGTCCCCTATCAGCTTCTCGGCATTCCCTTCAAAGACGATCCGGTATCCCCGTTTCCCGGAGATGTACTGGGAGACGGCGGAGGGGGCAAGCTCGAGAAGGCGGGCAACTTCCTGCTGGGACACTCCTTTCCTGACCAGTTCGGCGGCGAGGGCCGCCCGGATGGCGGGCAGCACGTCCCAGACGATCTGCTGGCAGGGAGTCTTCACCATACCATAACCTTTAACAGTACTCGGTGGCAATAAGAAGTGGTATTCACAATTGTGAACTCGTGCCGGGAACAGATAAAGGTTCCCACGATGCAGCCGGAGCGGGATTATCATATGCCGGGAGGGATAACTCAGGTCACAGGGAGGGGCATGGGAGATCGCGCAGTGTACATGGACCACGCGGCGACCACCTTCACGAAGCCGGAGGTGCTTGCGGAGATGCTCCCGTACTTCACGGACCGGTTCGGGAACCCGTCGTCGGTGTACTCCCTCGCCCGGGAATCGAGGGAGGCGGTGGAGACCGCCCGGGGCAGGGTGGCAAAGGCCCTCGGGGCCCGGCCGGAGGAGTGCTTTTTCACGGCGGGCGGGAGCGAGTCCGACAACTGGGCCCTCAAGGGGGTCGCGTTTGCGAACCGGAAGAAGGGGAACCACATCATCACGAGCAGGATCGAGCACCACGCGGTCCTCCACCCCTGCCAGTGGCTCGAGAAGCAGGGCTTCGAGGTCACTTACCTCCCGGTGGACCAATACGGTCTCGTAGACCCCGGCGAGCTCGACCGGGCCATCCGGAAGGAGACCATCCTCGTCTCCGTCATGTTCGCGAACAACGAGATCGGCACCATCGAGCCGGTGAAGGAGCTGGGGGACGTCGCCCATGAGCACCGGATCCCGTTCCACACCGACGCGGTCCAGGCGGTCGGGAACGTTCCCATCGATGTGAACGCGATGAACATCGACCTCCTCTCCCTCTCGGCCCACAAGTTCTACGGGCCGAAGGGCGCCGGGGCCCTCTACATCCGCAGGGGGACCCGGATCGACCCCCTGGTCCACGGCGGAGGGCAGGAGCAGAACAAGAGGGCGGGGACCGAGAACCTGGCGGGGATCGTGGGGCTCGGGAAGGCCATCGGGATGGCGACGGCGGACATCGAGGGGCACAACGCGAGGATCCGGGCCATGCGGGACCGCTTGATCAGGGGCATCCTCGAAATCCCCCGCACCCGGCTGAACGGGCACCCGGAGAAGCGCCTGCCCGGGAACGTGAACATATCCGTCGAGTTCATCGAGGGGGAATCGATGCTCCTCTCCCTCGACGGGTTCGGGATCAGCGGGTCCACGGGATCGGCCTGCACCTCGGGCTCCCTCGAGCCGTCCCACGTCCTCCTCGCCATCGGCCTTTCCCACGAGGTCGCCCACGGGTCGCTCCGGCTCACCCTCGGCGATGCGAACCGGGAGGAGGACGTGGACTACGTGCTCCGGGTGCTCCCGGGGGTCGTGGACCGGCTCAGGGCCATGTCGCCCCTCTGGGCGGACTTCAAGAGGAAGGGCGGTTGAAATGGTGCAGTACACCGGGAAGGTGATGGAGCATTTCCGGAACCCCCGGAACATGGGGGAGATCCCGGACGCCGATGGCATCGGGGAGGTCGGGAACCCGGTCTGCGGGGACATCATGAAGATCTTCCTGAAGATCCGGGACAACCGGATCGAGGACATCAGGTTCCAGACCTTCGGGTGCGCCGCGGCCATCGCGACCTCGAGCATGGTGACCGAGCTCGCGAAGGGGAAGACCCTCGAGGAGGCCTGGGCCATCACGAACCGGGACGTGGCAGATTCCCTCGAGGGTCTCCCGCCCATCAAGATGCACTGCTCCCTCCTCGCCGAGGAGGGGATCCATAAGGCCATCAACGACTACCGGAAGCGGCAGGGCCTCCCCCTCTGGGAGGAGAAGGCCGGCCATGCCCACGAGCACGGTGAAGAGCCCGCGTGCGATCTCCCGGAAGCGACGGAGCATCACTGAGGGAATGGCTGGCATGCTGACTGAGCGGGAACGCGAGCGGTACAAACGGCAGATCCTCCTCTTCGGCGAAGAGGGGCAGGAGCGCTTCTCGGAGGCGGAGATCTTCATCGCCGGCGCAGGGGGCCTCGGCTCGCCCGTCGCGATCTACCTCGCGGTCGCCGGGGTCGGGACCCTCACCCTGGTCGACTCCGATGTTGTGGACCTTACCAACCTGAACCGGCAAATCCTCCATTATGACCGGGATATCGGGAAGAAGAAGGTCGATTCGGCGGCGGAGAAGCTCGGGGAGATCAATCCCGACGTTACCGTGCGGGTTGTCGATGCCCATATCGACAAGGGGAACGCGGCGACACTCGTGGGGAAGGCGGACGGGATCGTCGATGCCATGGACAACTACCCCACGCGGTACCTCCTGAACCGGGTCGCCCTGGAAAAGGGCATTCCCCTCTTCCATGGCGCCATCCGGGGCATGTACGGGCAGGCGACAACCATTATCCCCGGGAAAACCCCATGCCTCTCATGCATCTTCCCGAGCCCGCCCCCCGCCGAGGTTTTCCCGGTGGTGGGCGTGACCCCCGGGCTCATCGGCATGGTCCAGGCGACCGAGGTGCTGAAGTTCCTCCTCGGGGAGGGGGAGCTCCTCGCCGGCAGGCTTTTCCTCTGGGACGGGCTCCATGCCCAGGCAAGCGAGGTCTCGGTGGAGCGGAACCCGTCATGCCCGGTCTGTTGTACACCGCGAAAGGAGCGGCGGAGGCGGTGAGCGGGTGAAGGCCAGGGTCAGGTTTTTCGCCCGGTTCAGGGAGCTGCTCGGGACGGACATTGTCGTCGAGCCCCGGGCAGGCACGAGCTTTGCCGCGGTCGTCCGCGAGGTGGCGGGGAGAAAGAAGGAGGGGTATAATGCCATCTTCGACGAGAAGGGTACCTTCCGGGACTTCGTGATCCTGATGCGGAACGGGAAACGGGTCGAGGCGGCCGACGCAGAGAAGATCCTCATCGCCGATGGCGACGAGATCGCGGTCTTCCCGCCGGTCTCGGGCGGCTGAGCACCATCATGATCTCAATCCAGACCGGGGACATCGATATCGGTGAGCTGATCCGGAAGGCGAAACAGCCCGGGACCGGCGCACTGGTGCTTTTCGACGGCATAGTCCGGGACGACAACATCAGGAAGATGGAGCTCGAGGCGTACCGCGACGTAGCCCTCGCGGAGCTCGAAAAGATCGCGAAAGACGCGACCGCAAAGTTCGGCCTCCTCTCGGTCGACATTGTTCACCGGGTGGGGCTGCTCAGGGTGGGCGATAACATCCTCGTGATCCTCGTAGGGGCCGGGCACCGGAAGGAAGCGTACGAGGGCTCGCGGTACATCATCGAGGCCATCAAGGCCGGCGTCCCCATCTGGAAAAAGGAAATCCGCACCGACGGGAGCAGCTGGGTGGAGGGGGACCGGGGTTGAGGATCGCCCTCTCGCCGTGTAAAAAGGCGTACCGGGAGGACACCCACCGGGTGGTCTCCCCCGAGGAGACCCTGGCCCGGGTAGCTGAGAAGATCCCGGTCGCGGGGATCACCCGGGTCGCCGATATCACGAGCCTTGACCGGGTCGGGATCCCCGTTTTTTCCTCGATCCGGCCCACGGCGCAGGAAGGGGCAGTCTCGGTGTACAACGGCAAGGGGGCGACCCCCACCGAGGCCCGGGTCTCGGCGGTCATGGAGGGGATCGAGCGGTACTCAGCCGAAGTGCACGACCATGCCATCACCCTCGGGACATATTCCGAGATGGCCGCTAAAGGCCCCGCGGTCGACCCCCGGTCCCTGAACCTCCCCCGGGGGGCCGATCCCGACGGCAAGCTCCCCTGGGTCGAGGCCTGGGACATTGTCGCCGACAAGGGGGTGCTCGTCCCCGCCCACGCCGTCTTCCACCCCCTCCCCCGCGGGTACCCGCCGCTCTTCCGGACGAACACGAACGGCCTCGCCTCGGGGAACACCCGGGAGGAGGCGGTGTTCCACGGCCTCGCCGAGATCGTGGAGCGTGACGCCTGGTCGCTCGTCGAGGTGACGAAGAAACCCGGACCGAGGATCACGAGCCCGCCCGCCGGCCTCCCCGCCGATCTCTGCGGGAAGTTCGCCGGGGCGAAGGTGGAGGTCACCGTCCGGGACATCACGAGCGACCTCGGGATCCCGACCTGTGCCGCGGTCTCGGACGACGCGGTCCTCCGCGACCCCCGGCTCCTCACCATCGGGATGGGCACCCATACCTCGTCACGGATCGCCTTCCTCCGGGCCCTCACCGAGGTGGCCCAGAGCCGGCTCACCCAGATCCACGGGGCCCGGGAGGACACGACCACCGCCGACCTCCGTACCCGGATGGGGTACGACCGGGTCCGGCGGATGAACCGGTACTGGTTCGAGGCAGACTCGGAGGTGCCCTTCTCCGCCCTCCCGTCGTGGGAGACGGACGATTTCCTGAAGGACATCGGGGTCATCACCTCCGCCCTCGGGAAGGCGGGGATGGACCGGGTGCTCGTCATTGACCTCACCCGGCCGGAGATCGGGGTGCCCGTGGTCCGGGTCGTGGTCCCCGGCCTCGAGGTCTATGCGATGGACAACGAGCGGATAGGCGCACGGTGCAGGAATGCCGCCCGCGGTGGTCTTTCTCGGCCCCAGCCTTGACCTCGCGGCCGCCCGGGCGATCCTTGCGGCAGACTACCGGCCGCCGGCCGCCCGGGGCGACCTCACCCGGGCAGTCGCCGACGGGGCCGGGGTGATCGGGCTCATCGACGGGGTCTTTTTCCAGGAGTCCTCGGTGGGCCACCGGGAGATCCTCGCGGCGCTCCGGGCAGGGGTGAAAGTCGTCGGCGCGTCCAGCATGGGGGCGCTCCGCGCTGCAGAGCTCCACACCCTCGGGATGGAGGGAGTGGGGGAAGTCTTCCGGATGTACCGGGACGGCGTCCTTGTTTCCGATGACGAGGTGGCCCTCGCCTTCGACCCGGAGTCCGGTACGGCCCTCTCGGAACCGCTCGTGAATATCCGGGCAACTCTCCACCGGGCGGAAACCGAGGGGATCATCGAGTACGCGGATTCGGAAGCCCTCCTCTCTGCAGCTGTCTCGCTGTACTACCCGGACCGGACCTACCCCCGGATCGCGAAAGAAGCCCGGGCTGCCGTCGATTCCCGCACTCTCGACCGCTTCACCCGCTGGGTCGGGACAGGTGCAGTGGACCTGAAGCGCGAGGACGCGGTAGCGGCCCTTGGACGGATCCGGGAGATCCTCGGCGGCTGAAACCGGCACTTTCCTGGCGCAGGGAAAGGGTATATCCTCCTGAGAAGGCGAACCCTCACCATGTGCGGCCGGTTCACCATCGTTCCCACCGTCGACTTTTACGAACGGTTCGGCCTCCCCCACGGCACGCGACCGGCCCCGAAGTACAACGTTGCCCCGGGGCAGGAGGTCCCGGTCATCACGGGCGAGGGCGGGAACCGGCTGGTCCCCATGACCTGGGGTCTCATCGCGCCCTTTGTTCAGGACCCCGTCGGCGGCAGGCCGATTATCAATGCCCGGGCAGAGACCCTCCTCTCGCGGCCGGCATTCCGGGATGCCGTCCGCGGCCGCCGGTGCCTGGTGCCCGCGACCGGGTTCTACGAGTGGAAACCCGAAGGAAGGAGGAGGGTTCCCTTCTACGTCAGGCTGAAGGCCGGGACGCTGTTTGCCTTCGCGGGAATCTACGAGGTGCGGCCGGGTCCGCCGGGGGACAGCCTGGCGACCTTTGCCATCATCACTACCATGCCGAACAAGGTCGTCTCGCCGCTGCATGACCGGATGCCGGCCATCCTGGGGCGGGAAAACGAGGCGCGGTGGTTACAGGCCGGTGAAATCGGGCCAGGGGACCTCGCCGGGGTGCTCGCACCCTACCCTGCGCCGGAGATGGAGGCGTACCCGGTCTCGGGAAGGGTGAACGATCCGGCAAACGACGGGCCGGACCTCGTCCGGCCGCTCGCCGGGCTCGGGCCATAGCTTTTTTTCAGCCCTACTGGGATTGAAATCCCCCTGGGGCTTACATCCCCGGGAGCATCCCCCGGCCCACCAGGAACATGACCAGGTTCGCGATCCCGAGGAGGTAGAAGAGCACCCCCGGGATGATCACGAACGCTGCCCGGATGACGATGACCCGGGCCGTCCACCAGAGGGTGATGGAGTCCTGGAGCCTTGAGGAGACCGAGTCGACGGCCTTCTTCAGGTTCCTCCTCCCCCCCGACTGGTACTTCCCGTTCTTGATCCCCTCGACCCCGCCGACCGCCTTCTCCATGTAGTCCTCGATCATGAAGAGGATGGCCCGGAAGATCGCGAAGATGCAGGCCGAGAGGCCGAAGAGGACGAGGGAGAGGTCGATCACCTGGAAGCCTGCCAGGGTCCCTGCCGAAAGGTAGGCACGGTTCCAGAGCACCCCCGCGAGGGTGAGCACGGCGAGGAGGATCATGAAATCGGCCACCCGGGCGAGGGTCTGCCGGGACCAGTGAAAGGTGTCGTACCCGTCCAGTATGGTGATGACGTCGTTCACCCCCCGGCTGACCCCCTTCTTTCCGGGACTACCCTTTGCCATGGTCTCCTCCATGATAATTGCCTCGGTATATAAAGAAGGTTATGAAACCGGCGTTGGTATCCCTTCCTCGTTAACCTGCCCTGCAGGGGGCCGTGACGGCTCCGGCGACCAGCAGGCTCATATCACCCACGGGCGAAAGCTGTTCTGCCTGAACAGGACAGGGTGAACCCATGGAATTCGTTCATGTGAATGGTGCAAAGAAAAAGGGGGAGGTCAGGCTCTACGCGCTCTCCACCTGCGGCTGGTGCGCAAAGACGAAGGAGCTCCTCACGAACATGGGGGTCGACTTCTCGTACCTGTACGTCGACCTTCTCCCGAGGGCCGAGATGGAGAAGGTCTTCGACGAGGTGAAGAAGTTCAACCCCGCATGCTCCTTCCCCACGACGGTTATCGACGGGAAGAAGACCATCGTCGGCTTCAGGGAGGAGCAGCTCAGGGAGGCATTCGGATGACCGGGCGATCCTCGCGGACCGGCCCGGCAGGGGCCGTCCTGTGCCTCCTCCTCGTGGGCGTGGCGGGGCTCGCCCTCGCCGCCGGCTGCATCACGCCCCCGCCGGGAAGCGGCCAGGGCGGGCCCGGGGTGACCCCGACCCCGTCCCTCCCCCAGTACGTGGTGCATGTGCCCGGTGCCGTGGACCGCGGGTTCGTGCTCCTCGTCGGGAGGAGCACCTGTCCCCACTGCCAGGCAACGGAGCAGCTCCTCGCGAACATGAGTATCGACTACTACTGGATTGACCTCAATACCCTCGACGAGGCGAATACCACGGACGTCCTGAAGGCGGTCTCGGTCTGCAGCAGCACCCAGTACGTGCCCATGCTCATCGTGAGGGGCCGGACCTGTATCATCGGGGATAACGAGACCGAGATCCGGGAGGCCCTGAAATGACCGAACCCGCGAAGGTAACCGAGGACGAGATCGCCGCGCTCCACAAGCGGCTCGTGCGCGAGGCCGAGGAGGGCGGGTACCACATCAACCCGGACATGGCATTCGTCCGGGGGCTCGCCCGGGGGCTCATCGTCAACACGAAGCGGTACGGGTACCAGTCCTGCCCGTGCAGGCTTGCCACGGGAGAGAAGAAGGCAGACCTCGATATCATCTGCCCCTGCGACTACCGGGACCCGGACCTTGCCGAGTACGGGGCCTGCTACTGCGCCCTCTATGTCTCGGACGAAGTCCTCGCGGGTAAGAAAACGGTGCATTCCATCCCCGAGCGGCGCCCTCCTCCCGAGGCCCGGACAAGGCCGTCCACGACCGGGACCACCTCGGTCACCCTCTCCCTCCCGTTCCCTGTCTGGAGGTGCCGGGTCTGCGGCTATCTCTGCGCAAGGGACGGCCCGCCGGACGTCTGCCCGATCTGCAAGGCGAAGAAGGACCGGTTCGAGCGGTTCTTCTGACCCGCCCCCCCACCTCCCTCCGATTGGAGGGCATCCATCTTTTCACCCGATGCCATGAAGCGGAAACGCCCCTCTCCCGGCTTTCTCCCG
>DATJPK010000052.1:0-13235 GCA_035506435.1 Methanomicrobiales archaeon | reverse complement strand
GGTGGTGAGGGCCTCGAGAAGCGCGCCATCGGTGAGCCCCTCGCCGGAATGAACGATGATGTTCACGGTCCCGGGGGTCCCGGGGACGGGGTTCGGGTTCGTTACCCCGGCAGTGACAAAGAGGGTGATGAAGTCATGGTGGAGGATGCAGCAGTGCCGGATATCCACGGCGGTGAGGAGCCCGAAGAAGTCCCGGGAGAACCCCATGCCGGCCGCAACCTCGTCGAGCGGCCGGAGGGGATCGGCATGGTCGAGGTCCCTGCCGACGGTATGGTTGATGATTGTGGTGACCCGCCGGAGGCCGCCGTTTACACCGGTGCTTGCGGCCCGGAAGTCCCCGCGGATGAAGAGCGTCTTTCCCCGGAAGAAGTACCTCATGGGATCATGAGAGCTGGTAGCGCACCCGGTCCTTCAGCTCCTGCTGCTTTCCCGCGTTCCAGCCCGAGACATCCTGCAGGTACCCGGTGACCCGGCTGATTTGAACCACGTCGTGCGACCCGCAGTCGGGGCAGACGGGGTTCCCGCAGAGGGGGCAGTACTCGATGCGCGCGATGATCTCGTGGGAGCACTGGCAGTGGTCGAGGGGGCAGAGGACCTGGAGCCGGGTCTCGCCGCACTTCGGGCAGGGGGACGAATCAACGATGGTGTGGCAGGTATAGCACTTGTATCGGCGTTCCCCCGGCGGGATATCCTCGAGGGAGCGGTATTTCTGGGTGAGCCTGCGCTGCTCTGGACTCCATTGCATACCGGGATCATGGCCGGGCGATCTTAATATGTTTTTGCGCGAATTTTTTCCGGCTTGTGACACGAGTGCATGGCTGCCTCAGCTGACTCACAGGGCTCATCACCGGTCAGGTCGGTTCATCTCATCATCGGCAGCGCCGCGCGAAATCCTCCGCCGCACTCGAGGGATCCTTTGCCCCGTAGATGGACCTCCCGACGATGATCCCGTCCACGAGGGCCCTGATTGCCCCGGGATCCCCTCCCTGGGTCCCGACCCCGGGGGAGAGGATCTCCAGGGACCCGACGATCTCCCTGAGACGCCTGACCCGGTCGGGGCGGGTCGCGGGGGCGATGATCCCGTCGGCACCGCACTGGACGGCGAGGGCCGCGAGCCGCTCGGCGACCCCCGCGTGGAAGAACTCCTCCCCGCCCGGGTGGCTCATCTCGGCGACGGCGTAGCAGGCGCCCCCGTTCGCGTGCGCGACCCGGACGCAGGCGGAAAGTGAGTCCCCGCCTGGGAAGGCGTGCGCGATGACCGCCGAGAACCCGGCCCGGAGCGCCTGGGTGCAGATCAGTTCGTTCGTGTTCGGGATGTCCGCCACCTTGAAGTCGGCGATGAGGGGCAGGTCGAGGGGGAGGAGGTCCCCCGCGATGGAGAGCCCCTCGGAGAGAACAAGCGGGTACCCAATCTTGATGGCATCAATGTGGGGTGCGCAGGCCCGGGCGATGCGAAGGGCCGAGGGCCGGTCGGTGACGTCGAGCGCGAGGATCAGGTCAGCCACGGGAGAGCCTCTCGAGAACTGCCGCGGCAAGGACCGGGAGGCTGATGGTCGCGTCGCCGTAGACGGTCACACCCTGCGCCTCGGCGGTGAGCTTCCCCCAGGACCGGGCCTCGTCCAGGGTGGCTCCCGAGAGGCCGCCGAGGTCAGGCCGGTCGCCCGTGAGCTGGACCGCCCAGGTGAACCCGTGGGGCGCAAGGAGCATTCCCTGGAAGATGAAGTTCTTCGGGACCCCGCCCCCGATGATGAACGCTCCGGCCCGGTCCGCGGTAAAGCACCGGTCGAGGAAGCCCTTCATGTCCCGGAAGGCGTCCACCGTGACCTTGTGGGTCTGGGCAAAGAGGGAGAACTGGAGGCCGAAGACCGAGTCCTGGACGGCGGGGTTGTAGACCGGGACCCCCTTCTTCGCGGCGGTGGCGAGAATACCGGAGGGGAGGTTCTTCCCTACCATGCCGAGAAGCTCGCTCGTGGAGATGACCGTGCCCTCCGCGAGGTTCCCGAACACCCCCTGGATGAATTCCTCGAACTGCGTGAACGCCTCGTCATCAACGTACACGTCGTAGATGCGGTTCACCCCCTGCTTCCGCAGGTCGTTATCGGAGCAGTTCGCCGAGCCATGGTAATGCCGGCAGCCGATGGCCTCGACCATGTCATGGACCAGGTTCGCGCCTGTGGACACGAGGACGTCGACATAGCCCCGGTCGATCAGGTCAGAGACGATCCCGCCCATCCCGGCGGGGACCATCGCGCCGGCGAGGCCCATGAATGTCGTGGCCTTTTCGTCCCGGAACATCTCCTCCGTGATACTGCAGGCCTTTGCGAGGGACCCCCCGTTGAAGGCACCGGATGCCGCAAGCTGTTGCACGAGTTCCCCGACGGTCATCCCCGGCCGGACCTTCACCTGCTTCACCGCGTCGCCATCCATGCCGAACACTCTTCACGGAACTATTTCGCTCCTCCCTTTTACCTGTTCCGGTTCTCCCCGGGCAAGGGGACGTGCCAGGTGCCGCCGGGCGCAGGAGGGGACTTCATACCAGCCGGCCCCGATCGTCCGTTCCCGGACCCGCTCTTCGCCGACGGCCGACCTGCTCCCGCAGCTCCGGCACTTGTATCCCTTCAGGCGGCCCGCGGAGGTCATCCTCTTCCCGCACGAAGGACACTTCGGAGGAATGGTCGCGAGGTCTTGAGCCGGCCCGACGAGGCGGAGCTTCTCCAGGTTGAGCGAGCCCCCCTTGTAACTCCCGCAGACCTCGACGAGGTCTCCGGGGATCAGCGCCCTCACGACATCCCGGAACCCCTTCGTCGGTTCGTAGGCCATGCACCTGAGGTGCTGTCCTGCATCCCCGATCCCGGTGGAGACATGCCCGCCCCTGCCGGTCTCTGGCGCAACCATGACCCTGCCCGTGAGCCGGTACGAATGTCCCTCGACAAGGTCTCCAATGGTGCCCTTCTCAAGGTGCCCGTCAGTTCCCTGGTTCGTGAGGTAGAGCTGCTCGAGGCCGGGCGGCTCGGTCCTGATGAACATCCGGGCCCGGGCGACGGTGCAGGAGCGGGCACCCCGGATCCCGAAGAGGACCGGGTCCGGGGTGTGGGGAGAGCAGACAACCACGTCGTTCTCCCGGTCCACCGTGTCCCATGTCAGGGGAAACGTCTCCGCGTCGGCGAGGAAGAAGGATTCCCGGTCGACGGCCCTCGGGATGGCCCAGCGATTCGGCTGCCGGTAAACCAGCAGCTCCCACGTCGCGTCGGGGAGCTCGCTCGCGATGGCTGCCGTCGCCCCGATGAGCCCCCTCCCCCCCTTCCAGCCCCGGTACCGTGCCCCGGCTGCGTCGAGCAGGTCGACGGCCTCGCCCTTCTCGCAGAAGGACCGGAGGGCCTTCTCATAAAAGGCGGCAGGGGGTTTCGACCCCGAGACCACGACCCCCGGCTCGGTCCCGTCATCCTGGAGGTCGGCCATCTCCTCCACGCACCGGCAGGTCATTTCGAACGCCTCCTCCGGGTCCCCGCCAGCCTCGATGCAGATGGCGGCGTTCCCCCGGGTCTTCCAGGGAACGTTCGGGTTGAGCCGGATCAGCCTCGCCTCGGTGATGCCGAACCCCCGGGAAAGGAGCCTCCGGATCAGCACCGCCCCGAGGTACGTCGTGCACATCCCCCGGGGAGAATCCGTGTCATCGATGCCGATCCACATGCCCGATATTTTATTACCCCGCCAGCCTATATGGGTTCTTTAGCCATTTATGACCCAGGAGGTCCTGCTCCGGAGGGTGAGGAGCCTGCTCATCGACGGGGGGTTCCGGGTCTCGGAGCGGTGCAGCCAGCGGCCGAGGTCCTTTGACCTCATCGCGGGTGACGACCGGATCCTGATGGTCATCAAGGCAATCTCACATATCGACGGTGTGTCGGAGGACATCGCCCGGGACCTCGACCTCGTCTCCTACTACCTCGGCGGTGCCCCCCTCATCGTCGGCGAGCGGACCCGGGACGCCGGCCTCCAGCGGGGTGCGGTGTACGTCAGGTACGGGATCTTCGCGATATCCGTCCCCACCCTCTCCGACTTCCTCCTCGACGGGGTCCCGCCCCTCGTCTGCGTTTCCCCGGGCGGGCTCTACGTGAACATCGACGACGCCCTCCTCCATGCTCTCAGGGAGGAGAGGCAGCTCTCTCTCGGGGACCTCGCCCACCTCCTCGGTGTCTCCCGCCGGACCATCAGCAAGTACGAGAACGGGATGGGCACGACAATGGAGGTGGCCATGCGGATCGAGGAGCTCTTCGATACCGCCATCACGAAGCCCATCGACCTCCTCGCCCACGAGTCCCGGTTTGCCGAGGCAGAGCAGCCGGCGAAGGGGAAGATTCCCGAAGACCTCGAGCGGATGGGGATGGAGATCCACCCCCTCCGCCGTGCCCCCTTCGAGGCCCTTGCCCGGTACGGCAGGGAGACCATCCTCACCGGGTATGGCACTGCCCAGCACGTGGTGAAGCGGGCCCCCATCATCGGGAACCTCTCCCGGATCGCACGGGCCCACGCCCTCTGCGTCCTCGTCGGTTACCGGCGGCAGAAGACCATCGGCGACACCCTCGTGATCGGAGAAGAGAAGCTCCGGTCTCTCGAAGACGGCTCCGAGCTGATGGAGCTCATCCGGGAACCCCCGGCGTGAGCATCCATCGAAAAGGTTAATCTCGGCTTATTTCTTATTGATATTTTATATGGCCTTCTCTGATAATAACAATGGTTTAAAATTGGCCACCTGGGTGAAAAATTTCTTCATACTCGATATAGTTGTTTACGTTTTTTTACTCTTCCTATTCCCGGGCCTGTGGTCGAATGGATATATTTTTGTTCTCGTCGCAATCGGAACGATCGTCTCGTATCTGATTTATGAAAAACTGGTAAAAAACCAGGATACCCACTGGAGAAAACCGGCAGAAATTCTCGTGACTGTTACTGTTGGTTTCAACGCCATTTTTTGCATGATTATCGTTGCAGCAATTATTATCGGCGTATTACATGCTGCCGGATCTTTTTAGCGGTCTTTCGGTACCCGGGATCACTTCGTTTATATAGAACCACAAACCAATTATTCTACCGCAAAATACGGTGAGAGAACCATGTCACAACTAGCAGGACAGCCTATTCTCATCCTGAAGGAGGGCAGCTCCCGGACGCGTGGCCGCGATGCCCAGGGATCCAATATCGCCGCCGCAAAGGCGGTCGCGGGGGCGGTACGGACCACCCTCGGCCCGAAGGGCATGGACAAGATGCTCGTCGACACCATCGGCGACGTCGTGATCACGAACGACGGGGTCACCATCCTGAAGGAGATGGACATCGAGCACCCGGCGGCGAAGATGATGGTCGAGGTCGCAAAGACCCAGGACGACGAGGTCGGCGACGGGACCACCACCGCCGTGGTCGTCGCGGGCGAGCTCCTGAAGCGCGCCGAAGAGCTCCTGGACCAGGACGTGCACCCGACGGTCATCGCCCAGGGGTACCGGCTCGCGGCCGAGAAGGCCCGGGAGATCCTCGACGATATCGCGATTGCCGTGAAGCCCACGGACAAGGAGATCCTTTACAAGATCGCCGAGACGGCGATGACCGGGAAGGGCGCCGAGGCCTCGAAGGAAAAGCTCTGCGCCCTCGTTGTCAAGGCCGCCATGATGGTCGTCGACGAGGATGGCACCGTGGACAAGGACAACATCAAGATCGAGAAGAAGGTCGGCGGGTCCTCGGACGACTCGGAGATCGTCGAGGGCGTGCTCATCGACAAGGAGCGGGTTCACCCCGGCATGCCGAAGAAGGTGGAGAACGCGAAGATCCTCCTCCTGAACGCCTCCATCGAGTTCAAGAAGACCGAGGTTGACGCCGAGATCAACATCACGAGCCCTGACCAGCTCCAGGCCTTCCTCGACGAGGAAGAGCGGATGATCAAGTCCATCGTCGACAAGGTCATCGCAAGCGGCGCGAACGTCGTGATCTGCCAGAAGGGCATCGACGACATCGCCCAGCACTACCTCGCAAAGGGCGGCATCCTCGCGCTCCGGCGGGTCAAGAAGAGCGACATGGAGAAGCTCGCCCGGGCGACCGGAGGGTCCGTCGTCTCGTCCATCGACGCCATCGCAAAGAGCGAGCTCGGCCATGCCGGCCTTGTCGAGGAGCGCAAGGTCGGCGGCGAGGAGATGATCTTCGTCGAGAAGTGCAAGAACCCGAAGGCCGTGTCCATCATCGTCCGGGGCGGCACCGAGCACGTCGTTGACGAGCTCGACCGGGCCCTCGTCGACGCCATCAGCGTTGTCTCGGTCGTAATGGAGGACAAGAAGATGGTGGCCGGCGGCGGCGCACCCGAGATCGAGCTCTCCCTCCGGCTCCGCGACTACGCGGCATCCGTCGGCGGGCGGGCACAGCTCGCCATCGAGGCCTTTGCAAACGCCCTCGAGATCATCCCGAGGACCCTTGCCGAGAACGCAGGCCTCGACCCCATCGACATGCTCGTCGCGCTGCGGGCCGAGCATGACAAGAAGAAGAAGAACGTCGGGCTCGACGTCTTCAAGGGAGCCCCGACCGACATGCTCAAGGCCGGCGTCGTGGAGCCGCTCCGGGTGAAGACCCAGGCGGTCGCCTCGGCGGCAGAGGCCGCGGTCATGATCCTCCGGATCGACGACGTCATCGCCTCCTCCAAGTCAGCCGCACCCCCCGGCGGGCCGGGCGGCATGCCCCCCGGCGGAATGCCCCCCGGCATGGGCGGCGACATGGGCGACTTCTAGGCCCGAAGATATCCATTCCTCTTTTTTCGCCATCCATCCCCACGGTTTTATACCGGTTCTGCTCAGGTACCCACCATGGCAGAGCGGTTCATCTTCACGAAGTACCGCACCTCCTGCTATAACTGCGGGAAGGAGGTGGACCAGGTGATCAAGGCGGTGCGGGCCCAGGCCCAGGTGGCCTGCTCCAACTGCGGGGCGACCCGGATCTACATCCCCCGGGCCTCGGAGGTGGGAAAGCCGGGCCTGTACACGAAGATAGGCTGCTACGATGTCTGGGACCTGAAGACCGAGGCCCCCTGCGAGAACTGCTGCACCGAGGGCCCCCACGACCTCGTCATCGGGTGCAGCCAGTTCACCACCCGGTGCCACCACTGCGGCTTCACCCACTTCTTCAAGTTCAACGTCGAGTACATCGGGAAGTGCCCGCTGCCGGGTGAGGGGGAAAAACCCTCCTGACCCCCGGTTCAGGCGTCAGACGAGCCAGTCCCTCATTTTCACGAAGATCCCTGCCAGCTCTGCATAGATAGGAAACGCGATATTCACCGTGTAAAACCGGGCATTCCCGCCCCTCCTGCTCCTGAGGAGCCCGAGCTCTTCCAGGTTCGCGAGCTCCCTCCTTACCGCGTTGATATTCACCTCCGTGATCCGGCAGATCTCCCGGACATGGATCTCCCGCTCGGGATGGAGGAGGAACAGATCCAGGAGCTTCACCCGGGTCCGGGAGGAGAAGAGGCGTTCGAGCATTGAATAATGATAGTATTCAATTGAATAAATATGTTATTCATTATCCCGACCCGTAGAACCACCGCTTCACCACCTCGACGAGGGCGAGGTACCCTGCGATCAGGGCTGCGAGCACGAGGTAGAAGGAGACCGGGAGCTGGACGAAGCCGAAGGCCGGGCCGAGGGGGCTGTACGGGAGGAGGAAGGCGGCACCCATCACGAGGAAGCACCCCAGGACGAGGAGGGAGGAGGGCAGGCTCCGGGTGAAGGGCGACCGCCTGGTGCGGATGACGAAGATGATGGCCACCTGGGTGCAGAGGGACTCGATGAACCAGGCGGTCTGGAACAGGTGCTCGGTCGCCGAGAAGACAAGGATGAGGATGGCAAAGGTGAGGATATCAAAGAGGGAGCTGATGGGGCCGAAGACGAGGACGAAGCGCTTGATGAACCCGATGTCGAGGCGCTTCGGCTTCTCGACGTACTCGGGGTCCACGTTGTCGGTGGGGATGGCCGACTGGGAGAGGTCGTAGAGGAGGTTGTTTAAGAGGATCTGGACCGGGAGCATGGGGAGGAAGGGCAGGAAGAGGGAGGCGGCGGCGACGCTCGCCATGTTCCCGAAGTTCGAGGAGGTGCCCATCATGATGTACTTCATCGTGTTCCCGAAGGTCCGCCTTCCCTCGAGCACCCCCTCCTCGATGACCCGGAGGTCCTTTTTCAGGAGGATGATGTCCGAGGACTCCCTCGCGATGTCCACGGCATTGTCGACCGAGATGCCGATGTCGGCGGTGCGGAGGGAGGGGGCGTCGTTGATCCCGTCACCCAGGTAGCCGATGACATGGTTGTTCCGCTTGAGCGCGAGGATGATCCGGTCCTTCTGGTCGGGTGTGACCCTCGTGAAGATGTTTGCCCCCTCCACGACCCGGGCGAGGGCGTCGTCGTCCAGGGTCGCGATCTCCGGCCCCGTGACGATCCGGCCGATCTTGTAACCCAGGAGGTCGCAGGTCTTCCGGGTCACGAGGTCGTTGTCCCCCGTGAGGATCTTCAGCTCCACGCCGGCCCTGTTCAGGATCGCGAGGGATTCCTTCGCGCTCTCCTTCGGGGGGTCGATGAAGGCGACATACCCGAGGAAGACCATCTCTTCCTCGTCGGACGCCCCGTACACCGTCCGCCGGTCCCCGATGGGCCGGTAGGCGACCGCGAGGGTCCGGAAGCCCTCCCCGGAGAGGTCGCAGTACAGTCCCAGGACCTGGTCCCGGTCCTCGTCGGTCATCTCCCGGGCCAGGTCTCCCAGCTCAAGGCTCGTGCAGACCCGGAGCACCTCCTCGGGGGCCCCCTTAGCGATCAGGAGCCGGTTCCCGTTCTCCTCGACGACGATCGAGACCCGCTTCCGGACGAAGTCGAAGGGGATCTCGTCGACCTTCCGGAACCGCCCGATGTCGATGGCCCGGTGGGCGAGGATGGCATCGTCGAGCGGGCTCTTGAGGCCGGTCTGGTGGGAGCTGTTCAGGAAGGAGAAGAGGAGCACCTTCTCGCTGTCCTCGCCCCGCCCGTCGACGTGGCGGATCAGGGTGATCCGGTTCTCGGTGAGCGTCCCCGTCTTGTCGGTGCAGAGGATGTCCATGGACCCCAGGTTCTGGATGGAGGCGAGGTGCTTCACGATCACCCCCTTTCCCGACATGGCGATGGCCCCCCGGGAGAGGTTCAGGGAGAGGATCATGGGGAGGAGCTCGGGGGTGACCCCCACGGCAAGCGCGACCGCAAAGAGGAGGGACTCGAGCACGCTGTGCCGGTAGAGGGCGTTCACGAGGAAGACGAAGATGACCAGGAAAAAGACGAGCTGCATCACGAGGAACCCGAACCTCTTGAGCCCCCGCTCCATCTCCGTCTCGGGCGGTCTCGCGGAAATCTTCCAGGCAATCTTCCCGTACTGGGTGGCCCCGCCGGTCCGTTCGATCACCGCGGTCGCTGTGCCGCTCACCACCGATGTACCGAGGAAGATCCGGTTCACCGCCGCGGCCCCCGTATCGGCCGGAGGTGCGGATACCGGGTACCGCTCGACGGGGAAGGGCTCACCGGTGAGCACGGACTGGTTCACGAAGAAGTCCCGGGCAGAGAGGACGACAGCGTCGGCCGGGACGAGGTCGCCCGCGGAGAGGAAGATGATGTCCCCGGGCACGAGGTCTGCGAGCGGCACCTCGTGCTTCGCCCCGTCGCGCAGGACGGTCGCGGTCGTAACGATCCGCTGCCGGAGGAGGGCGACCGCACCCTGCGCCCGGTACTCCTGGAAGAAGTCGATGACCACGGATACGAGGACGATGGTGAAGATGATGGCGGCATCCGTCGCATCACCGACGATGACCGAGATGCCGCCCGCGATCAGGAGGATGACCACGAGCGGGTTACGGAAGTGGGACAGGAACTCCGTGGCCACGCCCCGCTTCCGCTTTCCCGGTACCTCGTTCGGCCCGTACTCCCGGCGCCGCTCCTCCGCCTCCTCCGTGGAGAGACCGTCGGAGGTGGCGTGGAGCATGGCGAGGGCATCGCCGGATGCCACGTGAGCAGGTAGCCCGGGGGGTTGCTGAGGTTCCAAGCCGAATCAGGAGTGGTTGCCTCCCATCAGATAAGAGGCTTTCATCCGGGTTCGGTTTTGCCCTACCCCACCCGGGGCATCACAAACGGTTAAATAACATGCACGCCCCCCGTACCACGGTGAACCGGATGGCAGCGGAAGAGACCCCGAAAACTTCAGAACCACCTGGAGGGGACGACAACATATGGGAGAAGAAGAAGAGCGGTCTTCGCTGGATCCTCTACGCGGTGGTGGTGATTCTCGTCATCCTCGCCGTCGCCTACCTTACTATCGGCGTGGCCATCACGGAAGCCCCGCCGGCGGTGTCCTATCCCTATACCACGACCTACCTCGTGTCCCTGCCCAACTCGGAGGTGGTCACCATCGGGAACACCGAGATCATCGCCATCCCGTCCGAGGATGGCAGCCAGGTTTCCCTTTCCATCAACAAGGAACCGAAGGATATAGCGAAGGGTGAAACGAAGACGATCCAGGAGCGGCAGGCAACGATCACCGCTCTCTGGCTTCCGATTACAGAGTTCGATTTCCGGATCGACGCAACCTACCTGGGCCAGTCGGGGGCTGCCTCCCAGTTCTACCTTGCCTTCAAGACCTCGAAGCAGGTGCCCTCGTTCCTGATCGAACGCCTCCTCCCGCCGAACGTCCAGGCCCAGCCGGTCTGATCCCCCCCATTTTCAAAGCGGGCGGGAATTCCCTTATTCGATCTCCCCGGGGAGAAGGCCCCTTTTCTTGAGCACCCAGAAGGTGAAGATAGTTGCCACGACGGTGGACACCACGAGGAAACCGAGGAACCAGGGGACCTCCGACGGCCCGAACTGGAACATGGGGTTCCCGGCAACCGTCGCGATGGTATTCGGGACAAGGAGCGCCGTGCCGATGATAGCGAGGTACGCCGCGAGCATCGCGAGCTTGTTGTTCAGGATCTGGAGCTGGTTATTGTAGATGGACTGGAGCACCTCGAGGCCGCTCGCGAGGACCTCGGAGAGGTGCTCGGCAAGGCCGATCTGGGCCTGCACCTCGCCCGTGAGGGCATTGATCCGGTCCAGGATCTTCTCGTCGTCGGTGAGGAGCTCGGCGTCCCCGTACCGGAGCGAGGAGAGGGTGTCCACGGTGCCCCAGAGCCCGCCGAGGTAGACGATAAGGGCGTGTTTCATCTCGTAGATCTTGGGGCCGATGACCGAGCGGGGGGTCCTCGGGTCCGAGAGCTCCCGGGAGAGCTGGTCGCCGTGCTCCTCGATCTCGACGAGGTAGTCGAAGTTCCGGGAGTTGTTCTCGTCGATGATCCGGATGAGGAGGTGGGTGAGCTTGTCGGTCCGGGGGAGGGCCGGCGGGATCTTCCTCATGAGGGTCTCGGCGTACCGCCGCATCCGGAAGAGGCGTTTCACCTCCCTCGTGTGGAGCGTGAGGACGATGTTCCCCCGGATGAGAATGAAGAGAGGCTCGATCTTCACGTCGAAGCCCTGCATGAAGATGGCCGGGATCATGAGCCCGAGCTCGGTGTCGAAGTCCTCGTACCCGCTCCTCGGGTTTTTCATGAGGTTCCGCACGATGAGCTCGGAGAAGCCGAGCCGGGTCGCGGTGTCGATCAGGTCCTGTTCCAGGTCGTCGACCACGTAGTCGATCCAGGCGAGCTGGGACTCGGGGAGGAGGTCGGCGAAGTCCCGACAGGAGCCCGACTCGCGCCGCTGCGTCCCGCCCGGCCCGAGGACCGCGCAGAAGGCCTTGTTCTCCGCCTGGGCAGGAGCTTCGGCCGGCCTCTGGTTTGTTCCGGCGTCGTTGCCCGGATCAGCCATACGAGCTCAGTCTGTATCCGAGGGCGATAAGACTATGCGGAGGCTGTGCCCGGCCGTCGTCTGGAATGCCTGCTACCAACCGAGGAGGGACTGGATCTGGTACTGGATGTAGGTGACCAGGTCGGCCGCCATGTTCGCCGCATCGGCGAGGGTATCCATGAGGGCCGTGATCGCGCTCGCCTGCGGCTGCTCAAGGTTCTGCGGGCCGGACCCCTGCTGTTCCCCGCTTCCCGAGCTACCGGTGCCCTGTCCCACGCCGATCCCGGTTGAGCCGGAGCCCGAAGAACTGCCTGTCCCGGCGTTCCCCGCGGGGGCTGCCGGGGCTTCGCCGTTCACGTTCTGCTCGCCAGCAGGGGCCTCGGCCCCGGGCGATGCCGGGGAACCCTGCGCCGGCGCCGATGAAACCCCCGTGCTCCCTCCGCCGATCCTGATGTAATACCGCGGGGTCTCGGTGGGGGAGTTCTCCGCCGGGACGGTGTAGATATAGTTGGCCCGGGTGAGCCAGCTGCATCCCCCGTCGTTACAGACCGTCAGGTTCACGGTGAACAGGCCTGCCGCTTCGTACCGGTGAACCGGGTTCTGCTCCGACGAGGTGGAGCCGTCCCCGAAGTCCCATGACCAGCTCGTGACCGGGGCCTGGGAGAGGTCCGTGAAGGTCACCTGGAGGGGCAGGTACCCGGCCCGGGGATTGCCCTCGAAATCAACCGGTGGCGGGGGCGGCGGGGTCGGTGTGGCGGTGGGTGTCACCGTGGGGGTGGGCGTGGGTGTCGGCGTTTCGGTCGGGGTCGGGGTCGGTTCCTCGTCGGCTTCGTTCAGCTGGATCCCGAGCGTCATGCCCTTCGTGGAAAACCCGCCCTGCAGGTAGATGACGTAATACGAATACTTCGTCGATCCGAAAACCCTGAACTCCCGGGGGACCCCGCTCGCGAAGGAAATACCGGATTCGTTGTCGATGAGGGTGAAGACCCCGGGGTCGGCCGTCCCGAGTATATCGGGGTTATTCGTCCCGTAGACCTGCCAGGACTGGGCTGCAGGGAGGTCTACCGAGGAGGTGACCAGGTAATGGTGCAGCTTTTTGGGATTCGCGCCGAGGTCGGCGATGACAACGAGGGGCACCCGGTCGATGACAATTTCGATGGTCCCGGTCTGGGGGGCTGCCGGGGTTGGTGCCGGGGCCAGGTCTTCCAGGTGGTACTCCACGTTTGTCCCGGCGGGGAACCCGTCCTGCAGGTACAGGTAGTACCACCGGTATGAACCGGTTGCTGCGACCGGGAACGACTCGGCACCCCCCGACAGGAAGCTGATATCCTTCCTCGTGTCAATCCGCGCGAAGGTGGCCTGGTCGTTCGTGCCAAGGAGCATCCA
>DATJPK010000051.1:0-11695 GCA_035506435.1 Methanomicrobiales archaeon | reverse complement strand
GTGCGGAGGCCGGCGACGATCTTCGCGAGCCGGTCACCCTTCTCCCGCGAGGCCGCGTCGAGGTAGGTGAAGTCCACCCAGGGCTCGCCATGGACCGGCCTCCCCTTCAGGTGGTGGTAGCACTCGTCGGCGAAGTGGGGGAGGAAGGGCGAAAGCATCCGGATGAGAGCGTCGAGGGTAAGGGAGAGGGCCGCGACCGCGCTCTCCTTCTCGGGGGTGTCGGAGTAGAGCCTGCCCTTCACGAGCTCGATGTACTCGTCGGCGAGCACGTCCCAGGCAAACTCCCGGATGGCCTTCAGCGCCTGGTCGAACTGGTACGACTCCATCGCGGCGGTCACCGAGGCGACCGTCGCCGAGAGCCGGTCGAGGAGCCACCGGTCGGCAAGCACTGTGACCTTCGCCTGGTGGTACTCGCCGTCCCCGATCTTCGGGAGGACGAAGCGGACGATGTTCCAGAGCTTGGTCTGGAGCCGTGACGCGGCGACGACATCGTTCCAGTTGAACATGATGTCCGAGCCGGTCGCGGCCCCCGAGGCCGACCATTGCCGGAAGGCATCGGCGCCGTACTTCGCGAGGATCTCCTCGGGCTGGATGATGTTCCCCCGGCTCTTGGACATCTTGAAGCCGTCCTCGCCGAGGACCATGCCGTTCACGAGGATGCTGTCCCAGGGCTTCTGCCCCGTGAGGGCCACCGAGCGCAGGATGGTGTAGCAGGCCCAGGTGCGGATGATGTCATGCCCCTGCGGCCTGAGCTGGGCGGGGAAGAGGGGCGGGGTCCTGCTCCGCCCGTCCCAGCCGGTGACATGGAGGACCGAGATCGAGGAGTCCATCCAGGTGTCGAGGACGTCCTCCTCGGGGGAGAACTTCGTACCGCCGCACTTCGGGCAGGGAACCTTCGGCGAGGAGAGCGTCGGGTCGATGGGGATATCATCCTCGGAGGGGAGGACGAGCTCCCCGCAGGCGTCGCAGGACCAGACGGGGATGGGGGTCGCAAAGATCCGCTGCCGGGAGATGCACCAGTCCCACTCCATCTGGGCCACCCAGTTCTCGAGCCGGATCCGCATGTGCTCCGGGATCCAGGTCACCTCCCGGGCGGCCTTCAGGATCTCGTCGTGCTTCACCCTGATGAACCACTGCCGCTCGGAGAGGATCTCGATCGGGGTCTTGCACCGCCAGCAGGTCCCGACCCGCTGGCTGATCTGCTTCTCGCCACGGAGGAGGCCGGCCTTTTTCATGTCGGCGACGATGGCCTTTCTCGCCTCCCCGATCTTCATCCCTTCGTATTTCCCGGCGATTGAGGTCATCAGGCCGCGCCGGTCGATGGCCTTCCTGAGAGGGAGGTTGTATTCCTTCCACCAGTGGACGTCCTGCTTGTCCCCGAAGGTGCAGATCATGACGGCGCCGGTCCCGAAGGTCGGGTCGACGGCGGTATCCCTGAGGACCGGCACCTTCTGCCCGAAGAACGGAACGGTGAGCTCCTTCCCCTTGAGCCGGGCATACCGCTCGTCGTCAGGGTGCACCGCGACCGCGACGCAGGCCGCGAGAAGCTCGGGCCGGGTGGTCGCGATCTCGACCCCATCGAAGAGGAAGGTGGTGAGTGTGGTCTCCCGCTCCTGGTACGTGACCTCGGCAAAGGCGATCGCGGTCTCGCACCGGATGCAGAAATTCACGGGGTGCTCGGCCTGGTAGATGTACCCGGCGTGGTACATCTTCAGGAAGGACTTCTGGGTCTTCCCGAAGTACTCGGGCTTCATCGTGATGTACTCGTTCGACCAGTCAACGGAGAACCCGAGCCGGCGCAGGGTCGCCCGCATGAGCTCGATATTCTTTGCCGTGAGCTCACGGCACATCCGCCGGAACTCCTCGCGTGAGACGTCGTTCTTCGTGATCCCGTGGATCTCCTCGACCTTTACCTCGGTGGGGAGCCCGTGGCAGTCCCAGCCCTGCGGGAACATGACGTTATACCCACGCATCCGCTTGTACCGGGCGATGAAGTCGATGTAGCACCAGTTGAGGGCGTTCCCGATATGGAAGTTCCCCGTCGGGTACGGCGGCGGGGTGTCGATGACGTACCTCGGCTTCCCCGAGGTACGGTCAAAGTAGTTCTCCTCGTCCTTCCAGGTCCGCTGCCACCGGGCCTCGACCCCGGCGAAGTCGTAATGCTTGGGGATCTCCCGAAGAGGAGCCAAATTCCGCCGTCCTTCCCTTGTCTCTTCTCATTTATCCTCAGGGGAAAAATACCTTTCATTTCCGACCGGGTCCGCGGCACGGGTGCCGGGGGTCCCGGCCACGCCGGGGAACGGGGAACAGGTCGGCATCCCACCGTGAGCCGGGAGGCTGCCGGCGGGAGGGCCGATCAGATCCACAAAGCATTATTCACATGCCGTCAGATCTTCCGGGGATGATGAAGCCCGCGGAGGATACCGGCACCGTGGCAGGTGCGGGAGAGGCTGCCGGAAAGAGGAGCCTCCGCGGGGAGGTCGGCACGTACACGGCGATGTTCGTCGGCCTCGTCCTCGCCGCCGGCTGCATCGCCGCCTCCCCCTTTCTCCAGCCCCCGTTCCTCCTCTCGATCCTCGTCATCCTCTGCTCGGGTATCCTGTACCTCATCCGGGGGACGAGGGCGCTCTCCCTCTCGGTGATCGTCCTCGCCGTCCTCTACGGCATCGGCTGGCTCCCCCTCCTCATCTTCGTGGCCACCGTCGGTATTGTCACGGCGGGCGAGGTGGCCTACCGGGCGAGCGAGGGCGGCCACCACCGGTACCTGACCTACCTCGCAGCCTCCTCGGCGGGCGGGAGCCTCGTGATCCTGTACCTCGCGGCGGTGGGATACCAGGAGCTCCGGCCCCTTGTCCTCCTCCTCGTTCTCCTTGGGGTCCTCGTCGCCGTCCTCCTGAAGGCAACCCTCCAGGGAAGGAGCGACCTGCTCATGGTGGAGGGCCTCGGGGTCGCGATGACGATGTACCTCTTCAGCGAACTCGCCATGCCCGTCGAAAACATGGCTCTCCTCACCGCCGCGGCGGTGACCGCCCTTTCCTTCGGCTACTTTGCCTACCGGCTCCGGGTGGCCGACGTGAGCGGCCTCTTCTCGGGGGCCATCGTCGGGATCGTCATCATTGTCTTTGCCGACGTGCGCTGGTTTCTCGTCATGCTCGCCTTCCTCGTCATCGGCTCGGCCTCCACCCGGTACCGGTACGAGGTGAAGGCGGCGGCGGGCATCGCCGAGTCCCACGGCGGGGTGCGGGGCTACATCAACGTCTTTGCAAACGGCCTCGTCGGTGTCGCGGCCGCGGTGCTCTACGGCCTCTCGGGTGGGAGCCCCCTTGCCGTCGCCCTGTACCTCGGGAGCATTGCCACCGCCGCCGCCGACACGATGGGCGGGGAGATCGGGATGACCTCCCGGGACCCGCTCCTCATCACGACCCTCGAGCGGGTCCCGAAGGGGACGAACGGCGGCGTCACCTTCCTCGGTGAAGGTGCGGCGCTGCTCGCCTCGGCCCTCATCGCGCTCGCTGCCGCCGCCCTCGGCATCGGCGACCTCCGGCTCCTCATTGCCGTGACCATCGCCGGCTTCCTCGGGTCCAACATCGACAGCGTGGTCGGGGCGCTCTTCGAAAACCGGGGCTTCATCGGGAACGCGGGTACGAACCTCGCCGCCACCCTCGGAGGCGGGCTGATCGCCCTCATCCTCGTCCTGCTCATCCCCTGAGGGAGAAGGGGAGAGCCATCCCGGGACTCCCCATCCCCGGTGGTTCAGTACCGGTACCAGCGCCCCTTTTCGTCGAACTCCCCCTGCGGTGCGGGGGCTGCGGGTGAACCGGCCGACACCCGGCGGAAGAAACAGGCCTTGAAGGCGGTGATCAGGGTTATCCAGGTCATGATGGCGAAAAACCCGATGGCGAGGCCTGTCCAGACACCGGAGTCACCGATAAGGGTCACGAACTGGGTGGCGGTCATGTTCTGGAACACCAGGGTCTGGTTCGCCTCCACGATGGGCTCAATCCGGTCCGCGATGGTGACGAACCAGAGAATGAAGAAAGGGAAAAGAACGGCAAGGCTGATCCCCAGGCTCACCAGGAAGAAACCGATGACCTTCCCCGGGTTCCGGGCCACGAACTCCACCGATCGCCGGATGGAGTCGAGGGTCTTCCGGTCCTCGAAGACGACCGCGGTATCGAAGAAGAAGGTGAAGAGCACGAACGGCACCGTAACGCCCGCGATGGACAGGGTCATGGCCTCGGTGAAGGGGACCCCGATGATGCTCACCGGGATCGAGACGAGGAGCACGGTGAGGAACGCGGCCGCGATGATGACCCCCCCGGCGAGAAGGATCCGGAAATAGTATTTCCTGCCTGCGGCGATGAACCCGCGGACCCCCTTCTCCTCCCCGCGGATGACCCCCGACGATCCGCCGAGGAAGAAGGGCACCGCGCAGAGCCCGAGGAACCCGACCCGGGCCCCGAGCACAGTGCTCCCGCCCACCTGGAGGGCGAGGTCGATCACGAACAGGGCTCCCAGGTAGAGGCCGGTGACCCACAGCGCCGGCGTATCGGCGAGCCTCCCGAGGGCTTCTCGCAGGGATTCGGTGACCATGGTTACCTGTTCCTCGGCATCGCGACGATCTCGCGGACCTGGAGGTCGAAGTAGGTGGCCGTGTGGGCCGGCCGGATGACGCACACGGTATCGGCGCCGCTCACGGTGCCTCCCACCGACACGATCTCCTCGTCCACGGGGATAGCTCCCTGGTCTGCGGCGATGAGGGCGCACTCCACGGCCACCTTCAGGCCGACCGCGACGGTCCGCCTGAGCGCCTCGGCGATGGCCTCGGTCCGGGACCCGCCGCCTACCCGCTGCGCGCGGGAGAGGGCCCGCTCGAGGCCCGAGAGGGCATGGGTGCCGGTCACGATCTCCGCCCCGGCGGCTCGGAGCCTCTTTGCCGCATCCTCCGAGAACTCCCAGACGCCCGGCTTTTCGAATCCGACGACGTGGGTGACCACGATGAGCTCGATCCCGGTCCCCTTCACCGCGTCGAGGAAGGCGAGGGCGGTGGACCCGCCCGTGCTCGCGACGAGGATCCTCCGTATCCCGAGGGCCTTCGCCCGCTCCACGGCCATCCGGGCGGCGTCGGCCGTGTTTTCCGCGCCGGGCCGATCAAAATAATAAATATCCCTTCTGGTGAAACTCATCGTACCTCATTCGAGCGTCCGCACCATTAAGGGGACGGCTCCGATAATGCGAGGAACCGGGACAGAGGAGACCCGTCATGATAACGCTGGCACTGGCAGGAAAACCCAACTGCGGCAAGTCAACCTTCTTCAAGGCCGCCACCCTCGCGAACGTGGAGATCGCGAACTACCCTTTCACCACCATCGACGCCAACCACGGGGTCGCCTACGTCCGGACCCCCTGCGTCTGCAGGGAGCTCGGGACGACCTGCGGGGTCTGCAAAGACGGGATCAGGTTCGTCCCCATCGGCCTCATCGACGTGGCCGGCCTCGTCCCGGAGGCCCACAAGGGCCGCGGGCTCGGGAACCAGTTCCTCGACCACCTCAGGCAGGCCGATGCCATCCTCCACCTGCTGGACGCGAGCGGCTCGACGGATGCGGAGGGGAACCCGGTCGGGGTGGGGACCCACAACCCGGCGGACGACATCGAGTTCCTCGAGTTCGAGATGTCCATGTGGCTTTACGGCATCCTCGAGAAGCACTGGACGAAGATCCAGCGGCAGTCCCAGGCAAGGGCCTCCTCCATCGTCATCGCGATTGCTGAGCTCATCGCCGGCCTCGGGATCACCGTCGACCAGGTCCATGCCGTGGAGCTCGAATCCGGGATCGACCTCGTGAAAGCCCAGGAGAAGGAACTCGTGCAGTTCTGCCGGGGGCTTCTTGCCAGGGCCAAGCCCATGATGCTCGTGGGGAACCGGATTGACGAGGCCCCCGATGCGCTCGTCGAGGGGTTGAAGGGGAAGGGGGTGCACTTTGCAACGAGTGCCGGGGAACTCGCCCTCCGGAACGCGGCCTCGGCCGGGATCCTGAAGTACCTGCCAGGCGACCCGTCCTTCTCGGTCCTGAAACCGGAGGGCCTGAACCCGGGGCAGAAGGCCGGCCTCGACCGCATCGCGGGGGTGATGAAAAAGTTCGGTGGCACCGGCGTGCAGGAGGCCCTGAACCACGCAGTCTTTTCCCTCCTCGACCTGATCGTGGTCTATCCCGTCGAGGACGAGCACAAGTACGCGGACGGGAAGGGCCGGGTGCTCCCCGACGCATTCCTCCTGAAGAAGGGCTCGACCCCCCGGGACCTCGCCTTCCGGGTCCACACCGAGATCGGCGAGGGGTTCCTCTACGCCGTGGACGCCCGCACGAAGATGCGGGTGAAGGATACCCATCCCCTGAAGGACCGGGACATCATCAAGATCGTATCGACGCGCAGGTAGGGCCCGGGAGGCGTCCCGGGGTCGTTTCCTGTCCCGGAAACCAGCAACTATTTAAAGCGGACATTCGAACCTCCGGTTACGATGGGAGCGGAGATTTACCAGGCCCAGGTGATTAAGAACTTCTTTGACACGATCACGGGCCCGGATCGCAACCTGACGCGGATCTACATGTGCGTCATCAGCCTTGCGAAACTCCGCATGGAGTCCCCCGAAAAGCTCGCCGGGCTCCTGGACCAGATCCGCAGGTCACGGGACAAGAAGGAGCTCTCGGTGGACATCCTGGATTACGTCTGCAACGTGGCGATCGAGCTCGAGATCACGACGGTCCAGACCGCTTTCGGGGTCACGGAGATCGGCCGGGCGACGCAGGACTTCGAGAAGATCAGCCTCGACTCGCTCTGACCCGTCCGGGCCATCACTTCTGCAGGGATTTCCGGTACGTCGCGATGAGCTGGAGCACGTATTTTTCCTGCTCTTCGAGGGCCTGCCCGTCGTCGGGAGACGAGGCAAGGGCGGCGGCATAGATCATGAGGAGGGCATCTGTGAGCTGGAAGAGGTCGGCATCGGCGACCGGCTCCTTCGGGTCGATGATCCCGAGGGGGAGATCTTCCTTTGCAAAGAGGAAGGGGAGCCTTGCGTCGAACTGTGAGTTCGAAAGGGCCACAGCCCGTTCGCGGACCACCCGGAGGGCCCGCGAGAGTGCACCGGGGAGCTCCTTGCCCGCAATCATCCTGAGGGCCTGGTCGCACCTCGTCACGGCGTCGTGGTAAATACCCAGCTTGAACGAGAGGAAGGCGAAGGCGACCTGGTGGCCGGCATCCGGGGGCAGGGGAGAGAAGGCCGGCCTGACCCGGTCGATATACTCGGAAAGGAACCTGTCCATGTGAACCACCTCAGGTGAACCTCTTCTCCAGCCGGACGGCAAGCGCGGATATCGTCACCGCATAGAGCACCTCGATCAGGAGACCGGGAGGGGTCTCCAGGGGGGCGACGAAGATCATGAACGCGAAGATCGGGGTGCACAGGGAAACGATATCCTTTTTCTTCCGTGCAAGGGCGAGAACTGCGATGGCGACCGAGGCAAGCGTGCAGCCGAGGTACCCTGCCGGCAGGATCGGGAACCGGAAGGGAAGGACAAGCTCGACGAGGATCCCTCCCCATGCGAGCGCGGGGACGAGGAGCCAGAGGTGCTTCGTTTCCCTGAGCGGCGCGAGCACCGACGCTTCGGCCATCACCTATCCTTCGCGGTGCCCGATAAACAATATTGTGGTCCGCGACTCGGGGCCTCTGGAATCCCGGGTTCGCCCGGGGCCCGCTCGTCCCGGTCCACGGCCGGGCCAGGCGCACCCTGCCCTCGATCCGGGGTGCCCCCTCCTTCTCCGGCCTATCGGATTTTCACGGATCCCCCGGACAGGGAATCCACCCCTTTCCGTACTTCGGCGAGGGCGGAGGCCATCCGGTTTTCGAAACCGGTGACCTCCCCCTGCAGGATCGGGAGCCTGGCCGCCGCTGAGGCAATGTCCTTTTCCAGTCTTTCCTTCTCCCTTTCCAGCTCGTCCTTCCTTTTTGCCGCCGGGAGCGAGAGGAGGGAGTCACGAGCCGAGGCAATCGATGCGGAGATCCCGGCCGATTTCCGGGAGAGACCGGACAGCCGTTCCACGAATGTCGCCGGGCTCCCGACCAGGTCACCTTCCTCCCTCGTCTTCGGGACGAGGTCTCCCGAGGCGGCCATTGCTGCAAGTGCCGCGAGCCCGCGGGAAATGACCCCCGGCGCATCATCCCCGGCGAGGGGGGGATCCCTCTCGAGCAGGTCGACGGCCTCCCGGATGGCCCGGGCACCCCCGCGATCCTGGTTCCGCGACGCGACCTTTTCCCCTTTCTTCATCAGGTGGACCGCCCCCGCCGCCTCGGCGTGGTACGTCCGGGTGGTCTCACCGAGGTCATCGCCGAGCTTGCGGATCCCGGCGAGCTGTGCCTCGTATTCCCTGAACCCGCTGCTCTTCCGGAGCTCCGCGAGGTCACGGGTCACCCCGCCGAGGGCTTCCCGGGACCCGGCCAGCTCTCCTTCGAGCGCCCGGATCCCCTCCCATCCCCGGGCGGCGCGGTCCTTTGCATCCCCGTGCGCGGCGAGGGAGGCCCGGAGCGCGGCGAGCCTCCCCAGTCGTTCCCGGGCGCGGGAAATGGCGGGGGTCAGGGCGTTCACCTCCCTGCCGATGGTATCCACTCCTTCCCTGAGCGCCTTCATCTCCGCGGGGAACCGGGAGGCGAGGTACCGGCCCTGCCCACGGAATGCCGAGAGGCATCCCTTCAGGATCTCGCCTGCCGCCGCGTAAAATGCCTCGGGCTCCGGCGGGAGGTCCCGCGAGAGACTTGTCTTCATTGCCTTCTGGAACAGGGGGAGGGACCGCTCGGTCACCCCCGCGAGTTTCGCATGGGACATGTCCTCCCTCCGGGCCTCATCGAACCCCGCGAGGGTATCCCCGAGCCGGTCGATGGCTCCGAGAACTGCCCGCCGGTGCCCTGCGACCGCCGTCGCGAGCTCGTCCCGGACCTTCTCCTCCTCGGCCCCGATCCATCCCGGGAGATCGGCGAGGCCGAGCTCGGGCGGAGCCTCCTTCTCCCTGCCCAGTCCCTTCAGGAACCTGAACATGCTGCCCCTGGAAAAGGAGGTCAGTCGCTCTCCGCGATCTGGCGCAGGCGCCCGACGCCGTCGATCTCGCGGATGACTCCGACCACGGCGGGGGGGACCAGGTGCTCCCAGGACTGGCCGGCGAGCATCCGCTTCCGGATGCCGGTGCCCGAGTGGGTCTGCCGCTCGTACATGTCCGGGCAGTGGACCGTGTGGCCCGCCTCGGCAAAGAGCCGCATGACGAGGGGGTTACTCGAGAAGACGCAGTCGAACGGCGGGGTCATGGACCTGACATGGGAGACCCAGAGGGCGTTTCTCTGGATATCCTCGATGGGAATGACGTAGATGGGCCGGCCGAGGGAGGAGAGTGAGCGGGTGATCATGAGCACCCGTTCGCCGGCGGTGAAGGGGTTCCCGAGCTCGTGGGAGAGCTGGGCGCTCCCGACGCCGATGACGATCTCGTCGACCGCCTTTGCCACCCGCTCGAGCACCGCCTGGTGCCCGTTGTGGTAGGGCTGGAACCTCCCGATGTAGAAACCCCTTGTCATCCCGATGCCACCATGGTCGCGATCCGGGCGGCGAACGCCCCGGCGATGAAGCCCGCGTCGATGTTCACGACGGCGAGGACCGAGCAGGACTGGAGCATGGAGGCAAGGGCCGCCCTCCCCTCGCCCATGTACCCGTACCCCGACGAAACGGGGAGCCCGATCACGGGCCGGTCCACGAGGCCGGCGACCACCGCGGGGAGCGTCCCCTCCCTCCCGGCCGCGACGATGAACACGTGGGCGTCGAGCACTGCCTTGAGCGCCGGGAAGAGCCGGTGGATCCCCGCCGCCCCGACGTCGTACGCGGTCCTCACGTCGCATCCCATCTCCTCGGCGATGAGTTTCGCCTCCTCGGCTGCCGGGAGATCTGCCGTCCCCGCGGTGAGAATGGCGACGATCCCACCGTTCTTCTCCGGTAGCTGGATCCGGGATGCGAGGACGGCGCGGGGGACCTCGCGGTACTCGGCGAGGAACCCGTCCCTCTCCGCCCGGCTCGCGATCTCGTCTGCCTGTTCCGGGCTCACCCGGGTCACGACGCACCTCCCGGCCGAGGCGACGGTGCGGGCCACGATGTCGGCGAGCGGGCCGGGCGCCTTCCCCTCGGCGAGGATCACCTCGGGGATCCCGCACCGTGCCGACCTCCCGAGGTCGAGCCGGGCAAACTCGCCGAGCTGTTCGATCCGGAGCCCCTCGATCCTGGTGGCGGCCTCGTCGCGGGAGAGCTCTCCCCGCCGGTACGCCTCCAGGAGCCCGAGGAGCGTTGCATGGGGCTGCATGGCCAACTGATATGATATGGGCGCCCGTATCCTAATTAGCATTTGCTGAACTAGAACCTTGATGTATTATCGCTGTCCCGGGGCGTTGAGCTTTGAGGGATTGTGAACAATCCGCCGTGCATGAGATCAGCATGCAGGCGAGAATGAAAAAATAGGAATTCTCATACCAGCTTCCAGCTGATTGTGTTCGAGTTGCAATCCCAGTTATTGGGAGAATGCGGATATCCGAGTATATCCCAGATCAGCTCGTTTTTCGGGCAAAACGTAACATACCCATCCTTCGCCGCCATGGTGCTGGGCACTTCGAAAACGAGGACTCCGGACCCGGAATTGTCTTTATCTATTCTCTCTTCCATCACGATGCTTCCCTGGTTCTTGATGTAATAGTGCATCGGGTTCTCGAGATTGAACGGGTAGAGCGGCTCGTACTCGGTCCCTGCGTAAAACAGCCTGTAGGATGTGGTATTGGGCGTCATGAAAAAGGTCCTTGAACCCCCACCCACGACCCCGACGAGATCCCAGGTTACCCCGACAAAGAGAAATTTGTGGCCTTGTGGGGCATTCACCGTTGCTTCGGGGGCATAGGCGTCGTCGTAGTAATAGTTATACTGGTTCTGAACCGCATAGCTCTTGACGCGGACCCCCACGACCTGTTTCCCGTAGTTGTCCCTGAATTCGTATGTAAGACCAACCGGTCTGACACCGGGGGGAAAGCTGGCTGCGATTGTAGCGGCTGGAGCAGATGGCGGCTGCGTTGGTGCCTGTGTGCTGACGACGGCGACAGGTATGACGGTGGTGGCCGGAGGCGATTCAGGTGCAGTCGAGGGCGATCCACCTGGTGTGGACGTTGTACAGCCTGCGGAAACGAGAAGGAGGCTCAATACACACAGGAAGAACAGCTCGTGGAAAACGGTTGAATCCGGGACGATCTTTACCATGCGAGATCGCAGAACTACACCTTCATATTTCTATTTTAACTATCCGCTTCGGCAATTGCTGGGCATTACCAGGAGGCAATCCGGATAGGGGTATCACTCTCCGACCGAAATTTCTATAAGATGAAAGATATAGTCTCATGAGACAAATCCGGGCCGTTCCCGGGTTAATTTTTAACGGAAGCTGTGCCTGCCATGGATTACCTCGTCTTCATCGCCGGGTTCGGCGCGGTCGTGACCTATTTCCTCTGGTTCAGGGACATGCGGATCTTCCGCCGGACCGGTCTCACGGGCTACCGGGTGGCTGCCCTCCACGGGCTCGCCTGGGTCATCCTCGCCCTCATCGCAGTCGATGTGGCGCTGATCTGGGATCCCAT
>DATJPK010000050.1:0-8648 GCA_035506435.1 Methanomicrobiales archaeon | reverse complement strand
GAGGGATTTCGTGAAGTTCAGGGTCTCGTCCACGTTATCGACGAGGATCTTGTACTGCCCCCGGAGGAGGGGGTCCCCGCCCTCGTGGGAGATGTAGATCGTGTTGCTCTTGTTCGAGATGAGGCCCGAGAAGGATGGGACCTTCGTCGGGAGGGGGGTCGCGAAGAAGACGAGGGCAAAGATGGTCATGGCAAGGACGCCGATGGCGACGAGCACGAAGGCCCCCACCGCCTCGGAGACAGCCTGGTTTCTCATGGTTCACCCGCCCCTGAAGGTCGCCATCTGGACCATCCAGTCGCCGGCCGAGTTCGTCCCGAACACGTGGTAGTATCCCGTCCTCGTCACGGTCCTGTCGGCAATGAAATTGTTCGAGAAGGTGCTTCGCGCGGTGAAGGACGGGTCCACCGTCGCGGTATTCGCGCTCATGCAGAATCCATAGATCAGCTCGGTGCCCTGCCCCGTTGCCTTGATCCCGCTTTCGAGGACCGTGCCTGTACCGTACCCCTCCGATGTCTGGTCAAGGGGATTTATTGTTGCCACCCCGGAGTATTCGGCCGCGTACGTCATTGTGCCACCCTGGGCGCCCGAGAAGGCAACCGTGATGGTTGGTGCGGCCCCGCCTCCGACAATGTTACTCGCATAGTAGACGGCGTCCCGGTACGAGCCCCCCCAGTTCGTCGGGCCGATGGCGAGATTGTAAGTGTTCCCCGTGGTGTCCGTAACGGAGGTTATGCTCACGGCCTGGGAGCTCCAGAAGATACCGACGACGATGAGATCTCGCGAGGTGCTTGTACCGGGGAAGGTGACCGAGGCGGCACTGTTCACCGCGACCTGGACAAACGAGGGGACGGCGAGCAGGGCCTCCTTGGTGAGGTCGGTCGAAAGGAGGATGATCCTGCCTCCCTGCGACTGGTTTGCGACGAGGACGACGAGCTTCGGCATGGTGGCGGCCGTGTAGTTCAGGGTGTCACCCACCGACCAGGGCTCACCCCCGTCGCTCACGAAGGCACCGGTCCGGTCCACCCCGTCCACGAGGATCTGGTACTGTCCCTTCCAGAGGGGATCTCCCCCCTTGTGGCAGATGTAGATGGTCTTTGACAGGTTTGTGATGATGCCGTCGAAGGCCGGGAGCTGCGAGGGGGCCTGGTTCGTGAACAACAGGATGCCGATAAGGACCATCCCGACCACCACGACACCGACGAGGAGCAGGGTCCCGATTACCTCGGAGACTGCATCCCCGGCCAAGGCTTCACCCCCCGACGGAGGGCGCTGCAGACTGGATCGCCGCGTTCACGGTGACCTTGTTGAGGGAGAGCTGGACCCCGTAGACCTTCCGGTCGGGCGAGATGTTGATGAAGGATTCGATGCCCGCCGTGCCGCTCGTGTACCGGGACGTGGGGAACCCCGCGCCCGCGGCAGAGGTATTGAACACCTGGAGCCACATGGCCGCGGCGTTCGTCGAGAGCGCCCTCACGCTCACGTTCACCGACCGGGTATTGTTCCCGGTGGCCATCCGCGTGTCAGTGATATCCGATACCGAGGAGGTCACCTGCACCGGGCTCGATCCCTCGATGACACCCGAGCCCGAGAGGAGGATCTCGTTGATCCGGACGACCGGGATACCGGTCGCGGTCTGGGAGAAGGTAATGGCAGGCGGGACCTTCACGATGTTCCCGTCATCCTGCTCGAGGAACACCCCGCCGAGCTGGTAGTAGTAGGTCTGCTGGATCCAGTACTCGTTCTGGGCCTTGTACTCGAGGGACCCCATGGTCCAGCTCTGGGAGGTGGTGGTCGGCCAGTAACTGTAATTGGTCAGGAAATTCCCCCTGATGAAGCCGTCGCTCCGGCTCGCCGTGATGGTCGAGGGGCCGAGAGTCGCCCCGAGGTCTGAGGATATACCGTAGGCAGGGTTCATCAGGTCGACGATGTAGTTGCCCGGGTACGTGGCGTTCGTGGTGACGATCATGTCCTGCATCACCGGGATGCCCCCGTCCCAGGTGCTCACGGTAAGATCGGTCCGGTTCCAGCGGGACTCGTTCCATTCCTTGAAACCCGTGATCTTGTACCAGTCTATCCCCGTCATGTTCGTGATATTGAACCGCCGGGAATAGGTGTAGACCGGCGTGAGGTTCACCCACGCCTCCCAGGCGTTCCCGGTCGTCGGCTGGACATGGATCCCGTGCTTCTGGAGAAGCTCGGGGCAGGTGATGTTGATGAAGAAGTACCGTGGCGTCGTGTTGAAGGTGAGGGTCACCGGCGTGGTGATGATGCCCGTCTCGTTCACCCCGCCGGTGTCGACCATCAGGTACGAGTCCTGGCTGATGGTGATATACTCGGCCCGCTGGTTGAGGGCAAGGGTCGCCGACGTTTTCGCAGGTGCGAGGATGGGGATGATGGAAAAGGAACCGGTCGTGGCCCCGCCCTGGGTCCCGAGCGGGAAGGAGGTGCCGATTGCGGTCCCGCACTGGCGGTTCGACCAGAGGGAATCGAGGTTGATCTTCAGCTCCACGAACCGGTCCTTGACCTGGTCCATGTGGGTGATTTCCCCCTCCCTCCCCTGGGCCGGTATCCCGAAGGTGAGATACAGGGCAACGGCGATGACGATGGACGCGAGGATCAGGATGAATCCGACGATCTCGGAGAGGCCTCTCTCCCGGCGGGCACGAAGCATGTTGTGTAAATATATTTGCGCGGCAATATATAAAACTCTTCGAAGGAGACCGGGGGGAGCGCGGGGAAAACGCCGGAAAAAGAGGGATCCGGGGGGCGGGAACCCCGTCCCGCTGCCCTGCACGGGTTATCCCGGACAGCGCGCCCTACGGGGAGCCGGGATCAGGGGTGGGGTCCGGGGTGGGATCGGCAGCCGGCTGGTCAGCCGGGTCAGGGGTGGGGTCCGGCGTCGGGTCGATCGCAGGCCCGGTCCCCGGATCGGGTGTCGGGTCGGGTGTCGGGTCGGGTGTTGCCACTATCGTGGGATCGGGCGTCGGTTGTGGCGCCGAGACGAGGAGGACGGGCGGGGGTTCGGGGATCCACTCCACCGTCACCGCGTCCGTTGATTCGCCTGCCATCGCCGCCACGGTCGCCATGCCGGCATCGGTCGAGGAAATGGTGATGCTCGCCGTGCCATCAGGCCCGGTCGTCACGAGGGCACTCCCGTCAAAGGACCCGAAGCCCGTGACAAAGGTCACCCGGGTACCTTCCATCGGCAGGCCGTGCTGGTCGGTGACGGTCGCGGTGAGCAGCTGCGAGGTGGCGGGGAGCTGGACCGCCGCGCCCTCCGGGCCGAGGCTCACGGCCGCGATCCGGACCTCGGGCACCCAGGTCATCGTCGATATGGCGCTCGCGCTGCCTGCCTTCGCCGTGAGGGTCGCCGTGCCGGCCACCGTCGAGGCGATGGTCACGGTCGCGAAGCCCTTGGCATTGGTTATCCCGGTCACCACCTGGCCGTCCCCGTTCAGGGAGCCGAAATCGGTCGAGAAGGTGACAGGAACCCCGGCCATGGCCATCCCATACTGGTCGGCGACGTTCGCGGTGAACGCCCCGGAGGTGACGCCGGGGAGCTGTGCCTGCCCACCGCCAGGGGAGAGGCCGATGCTCGTGGGTACGAGCCAGAGCACCACCACGTCGGAGCTCCACTCGTTCTTGTCCGCGACGCCGTTCCCGTTTGTGTCCGTCCAACCGGTGAGGATCGCCTGACCGCCGGTTTCAGACCTGACGACCAGGGGGATATCCCCGTTCACGTCGGTCGTTCCCGTCGTCACCCGGCTCCCGTCGGGGAAGGCCCCGAAGCTCGTCGAGAAGGTGAGGGCGAGACCGGGTATCCGCTCCCCGAGCCGGTCGTAGGCGGTGACGGTGATGGACTGGGACGCGCCGTCGGGCAGCACCCCCTTTGGCTGCGGGGGCGAAAAGCCGATGTCCACGTTCTCGATGAAGTAGGTGAAGTACTTGAAAGGCTTGTTGTTGGCATCGAGGAGCGTGCCCGGGACCCAGGCGTCGGCAGAGGTCGAGCTTTCCGAGCAGATGTACGCCTCGTACTTCAGGGCGCCGGCATTTGTGTCGGCGGTACCCTTTGGCTCGGCGCAGGTGCTCCCGCAGCCCGCGATGACGCCGCCCGCCGGGGCGACCACCGTGTCTGCCAGCTCGATGGTTTCGTCGGCACCGACGATGGAGTTCTTGACCACCGGGTTATCGCAGCCCATGTACCGGTTCGCGGTCTGGATGAACAGGGTGTTCGACCCCTGGGTGAGCTTCCCGCCGATGTCGTACTTCTCGACGGATTTCCAGATCCCGTGGCCGGGGACATAGACGTACTTCAGGTCGCTCGTCCGCCAGCCTGAGAGGAGCCCGTGGTTGCCGACGAAGTTCCCGTTCAGGGAGACGTCGTACCCGTCGTCAGCCGTTATCCAGAGGGTCCCGCTCACGGGTGTCCCCGGGAGGACGAAGGCCTTCGTGAAGTCGACGATGTCGCCCTTCCAGGGATCCACCACCCGGTAGCTCTCCCAGATCCAGCTCGCCTTCGAAAAGGAGAAGAGGGTGCTCGTGCTCGTGCCCCTCAGGTAGAGGGAGCTGTCCGCACTGCTGGAAATCCAGGCCGGGACGGCGGTCCCCGAACGGGTCTTCGGCGTGGTGCTCAGGTCGGCCCCGAGCTTCGGATTGCTGTATGCCTTGAAGGTCTCGGTCCCGTCGCTCGAGATCCACTGGCAGGTCTGAGACTTCTTCCCGACGAGGGCATGGGCCGAGACGATGATCTGGGAGACATCGGTTTTCCCGGAGGTGATCTCGCTGATATCGACCGGGTCGAACTGGTGGGAGGTCTCGCCTTCCCTGAAGGTATAGCTGTATTTGAACTTCGCGGGAACCGGGACGCCGTTTGCATCAACGGGGATGGTCCCTGCCTGGAACTCCCAGGTCCAGTCCGCCTGCTGCATCGGCAGCGAGGGGTTGCTTGTGAACCCGGCGAGGAGGTTGAGCTGGTCATTCGTGATCGCGAAACACCCGGCAAGCTCCCCCTTGTCGGTCAGGAGCTTCATCGAGGTAGCGGGGCAGGTGAAGGTGTCAGGGGGTGGCGGGGGCGGGGTGGGCGCTGAACAGGGCCTCACCGATATGCCGGCGGCCGCCCAGTGGGAATCGCACCCGGTGGTCCACTTGAGGGTCACCGAGGGGGCACCCGCCTTCGTGGCGCCCGCGCCCCAGGTATCGCCGCCCGGGTGGAGGTTCCACCGCTCGGTCTCTCCCGAATCGGTCGTGATGGCCGAGTACTCCGTGGCAACAACGCCGAAGACCAGCTCGCCGACCCCGGAGGTGACGGTGACGGAGGCGGGGCTCGGGTCGTTCTCGGCAGAGGCGAAGGTCCCGAGCGGGTTCGCCTGGTCAACACCGGTGAAGGTCATCACGCCGGCGGATGCCTGGTCGGCGAGCGCCGCGCTGAAGCTGATGACCACGTTGTGGGTGCCGGCCGGCGGGGCAATGAGCCGCCAGATCTCGACCCTCGCGTCGTCCCCCCCGCTCCGGGAGTTGTCGATGGCGCCCACCCGGGTGAGCGCAACGCCGTTGTAGGTGACCGAGCTCACGGTCTCTTTCGCGTTATCGTTGATGGAGATCCCCACGAGCATCAGCCGGTCAGAGCCGGAGGCCGTGTGGGAGATGGTGATGCCCGACCCGCCATTCGTCTGGCCGGTCGAGACGGCGTCCACGGCAATGGAACATGTCCCGGGGACGGGAGTCGGGATCGGGGTGGGTGTCGGGGTCGGCGTCCCGCATTCCACCGTTTCAAGGGCAAGTGCCGGCACCACGATGACCACGAGAGCGATGATCACCATGAGCAGACAGGAGTACGAACAGTTTCTCTCTCGGTACGACATTGATATCCACCACTCACCAGTGAGATTGGATACAGTGACTTTCTCATGCAATATATAAAGCCTATTGATAATTATTTCACGTTTATTTTTTTGGATTCGTTCAAATACCCCTTTATACCCGGTAAAACAGTTTTCCATTCATTTATATACCCTGGCGGACGCGGATCTTCTGATAACGGGCAGAACGGGGACATATCTCCTCTCTCCATGTTCCGGGAAATCCGGGTTTTACCGCAGCACCCGCCTTACCCTGTACCAGGGCCCGGCTGCACGGGCCAGTGTCATGATTCCGAACAGGTTTCAGCCCGGATAACGTCGGACCTTCCGGTAACCGGGATCGGTGCAAAAAAAATGTGATTCCCTCACTGGACGATGTACGGGAAGTACATGACCTGGTTCCCCTGGTTGTCGAGGGAGAGCACCCAGCCGTCCTGACCTGTCGTGGTCTGTATATGGGCCGAGAGCAGGAGGACCGCGACGTCACCGTATGGCGTGATGTCCACATTGATGGTGGCGGCGGTGGTGCGGCTCGACGGGTCGAAGGTCTGTTTGAACGGGAAGAGGTCAGGGGCTGGCACCCCGTTCACCGAGGGGATGTCCGACGGGGTGATCCCGATGGCGAGGTCGGCCCTCGACAGGTAGAGGCCGTCAGCTGCGGTGAAGGCCGCCGTGAGGGTGTTCGTCCCCTCCTCGTTGAGGTTCGAGACCACCAGGCAGCCGACGGTCTTTCCGTCGGAGGCCACCAGCGGGAGGGCCTCCGCCGGGCAGCTGAATGGCGGGGGTGCGACGGGCAGCCAGGTGACCGTCGAGGTCACGGAGGGTTCGCCGCAGTCAGGCTTGTAGTTCTGGTTCAGGTCCGCCCAGGCGGTGAGGGTCGCCGTCCCGGGGGTCGTCGAGACGAGGGTGACCGCCGCCTGGCCGTTCGCATCGGTGCGCACGCCGGTGATCTTCCCGTCGGGCTGCCCGGCGATCTGGAAGGCGCCGAAGTCGGTGGAAAACATGACGAGGGCGCCCTTCGGGGGCTGGTTGTTCTGGTCAAGGAGGGTCGCCGTGAAGGACTGGGTCGTCTCGTCCGGGAGCTGCCGGGTCGCTGACACGGGGAGGAGGGTGATGCTCGTGATCTTCAGCACAGGCGGGAGCCAGGTGATAGTCGAGGTGTCCGCGGGCTCCCCGCAGTCAAGGATATAGTTCTGGTTCAGGTCGGCCCATGCGGTGAGGGTGGCCTTCCCCGCGCCCGTGGAAACGACGGTAATGGCTGCCTGGCCGTTCGCATCGGTGCGCACCCCGGTGACCTGCCCTCCCGGCTGCCCGTTGATCAGGAACCGGGAGTTGTCGAGGGAGAACATGACGAGGGCGCCCTTCGGGGGCTGGTTGTTCTGGTCGAGGAGGGTCGCGGTGAACCCCTGGGTGTTCTCGTCGGGGAGCTGCCTGGTCACCGATTCGGGGACGAGGGTGATGCTCGAGATCTTCAGGACCGGCGGGAGCCAGGTGACGGTCGAGGTCGCGGAGGACTCCCCGCGGTCAAGGACATAGTTCCCGTTGACGTCTATCCACCCGACAAGAGTTGACTTCCCGGGGCCCGTGGAAACGAGGGTGACTGATCCCCGGCCATTTGCATCCGTCCGGATGCCGGTGATCTGCCCTCCCGTCTGGAAGGGGGAGTTGTCGGTGGAGAACATCACGAGGGCGTTCTTCACAGGATCTCCGCACTGGGTCGTGACCGTCACGGTAAACGTTGCCGTGTTTTCGTCGGGGAGCTGCCTGGTCACCGACTCCGGGACGAGGGTGATGGAGAGCACCCCCGGGCCGGGACTGGTATCGCAGGCCGCGACTGGCACGGCAAGGACGAATCCAATGGCGATCGTAACGAGAAGAGCCACCGCGGTCTCTCTCATACCATGATATGTCATACTATTCACCTCTCACCAGTTGCGAATTGTACAATTGCTTTCTCAAGGTTTTATATAAACATTTCTGATAAACCCATTTCATTTATCATTTAAATTATAATTTAAATATCAATCATTAAAGGTAAAATGAAAATTTATCCGATATCTTACCTTTCAACATATATTTTCCTCAAGCAACCAAATTCTCTGGTCATTCTACAGAATGACAGATAATCCTGCCTGTTTCACCAAACAGCTTCCCCGGGGAGGCCGGATCGGAGACCGATGCCGGATGAGCATGCCGCAGGTGACCCGTTCCGGGAAAGGATGGGCCGGATACCATGCGCGTCATGTTCCCCTGCGGGCAGGGGGTCAGGATCATGCACCTTTGAAGGTGGCCATCTGGAGGAGCCACTGGCCGGCGACGTTCTGGGTACCGGTGACGTGGTAGGAACCGGTGGAGAAGACGGTCTGGTCGGCGGCGAACGCGCCCATGATGCTCTCCCGGTTGGTGTAGGGGGAGTCGACGGTGGCGGCGTTGGCGGCGGCCCCGAAGCCATAGACAAGCTGGGGGACCCCGGAGAGGTACTTCGCGCCGCTGTCCAGGGCGAGACTGTTCCCGGTCCCGGAGGAGGTCTGGTCCAGGGGGCTCGTGGTGTCGACCCCCGCGTACTCGGAGAGGATGACATCGAACACCGAGGTCGGCGTCCCGGAGAGCGTGATGGTGGCGGTAACCGGGGCTCCTCCGCCGGCGATATTCTTTGCATAGAGGGTGTAGGCCCTCCCTCCTGCGACGTCGGTCGGACCGACGGCCTGGGCCCAGGCATTGTTCTTGGAGTCGCTGACCGAGAAATAGGTGAGGGCCGAGTTGTCATACCCGAAGCTGAGCACGAGCAGG
>DATJPK010000049.1:0-2564 GCA_035506435.1 Methanomicrobiales archaeon | reverse complement strand
AACGGGACCGAGAACTGGCTCTTGTCGATGTGGTACTGCTCGTCGGCGGGGGTGAGCACCTCGCTCTCGTCGATCATGTCCACCCCGAGGGTCTCGAGCACCTGGGCCTCCACGAAATGGCCGATACGCACCTTGGCCATGACAGGGATGGAGACCGCCTCCATGATCTCCGTGACCCGGGCCGGGTCGGCCATCCGGGCCACCCCTCCCGCCTTCCTGATATCGGCCGGCACCCGCTCAAGGGCCATCACGGCGACCGCGCCGGCCTCTTCGGCGATCGAGGCCTGCTCGGCGTTCACCACGTCCATGATCACCCCGCCCTTCTGCATGGACGCAAAGCCACGCTTGAGGAGCTCGGTGCCGAACCTCAGTTCCTCCAGCTTCATAGCAACATACGTACGCGGGTCAAGCCCATAAAAATAGCGCGCATACCAGGAGGGCGGCGAGGACGAGCGTGACTACCCGGACCGCCCTGATGATCGCCCGTCCCCCCACGGCGAGGCTCTTCTCCCCCGGGCCCATGGTGTAGACCCCGGGCTTTTCGAACCTGACCCCCGTTCCCCCGGCGAGAATGGCCATGGGTATCCCCCCGTTCAGCCCCGGACGCTTCCGGGCGTCGGTCCGGAGTGCCTCGTATGCAGGCCGGAACCTGCCGGCGGCCGCGAAATACCCGAGCAGGAGGAGCCCGGTCACCCGGGCAGGGATCCAGGTGAGCAGGTCGTCCATCCTCGCGGGGAACCACCCGATCCGGGCCCGGTGGTCCCGGTAGCCGAGCATCGCATCCATGGTGTTGCTCGCCCGGTAGAATGCGGCGGCTGCAAGCCCGAGTCCGAGGAACGAGAAGGCGGCGAAGAAGAGGAGCGGGGCGGCGATGCTGTCCACCAGGTTCTCGGAGAGTGATTCGTATGCCCCGGACAGGGCCTGTTCGCGGGTGAGGCCCCCAGTGTCCCGGCTCACCATCCTTCCCACAGCCGTCCGTCCCTTCCCGAGATCCTCTTTGACCGCAGCTTCAACCACAAGGGCGTGCTCCTCGAGGGCCCGCCAGGCAAGGGTGACCTTCAGAAGGAAGGGGCCTGCGAGAAGGAAGGCCCACCAGGGTGCGAAACGGTCGACGAGGAGGAATGGGAACGCGAAAAGGCAGGCGGTCCCCAGCCCGCAGATCACCCCGGCAGCCCTCTGGACACCGGGCCCCCAGCGACCCGGTTCACCCCACCAGCCGATGAGGCGCCCGAGGAGCGCGACCGGGTGGTACCGGCTCTGCGGGTCGCCGGTTATGCGGTCAACCACGAGGGACGCGGCGAGGACTATCCCTTCTGCAGCCATGGGAGGAGAGAAGCGGCGAGGAGGACGAGGAAGGCGAGATCCTTGAGAATACCGAGCCCGGGGAGGAACGATGCCACGTAGAGGAGGATCCCGAGCACGACGGGGCCGGCCTTCACCCAGGGGACCCGGATGCCCGCGGGTTTCTCCACCGGCTTCTCGGCCGGCGCCTCGGGGAGAGGCTTCCTGACGAAGACCTTCATCTCGCCCTTCGTCCTGCCGTAGCCGGTGACGACCTCGAGGGTGAATACCCCCTCATCCGCGTCGGCGAGGATGGGAATCTCGTACTCCGTCTCGCCCTGGACGAACAGGTTCTCGTGGGTGAAGCTTGTGAACCGGGCAGGGTTCATCGCCGAGAGGCTCACGTGGAGCGGGTGGCCGTGGTTGTTGAAGCTGAGCACCAGGCTCATCCCTGCCTCGACCTGCGCCTGCGCGGGGAGCTCAATTGAGTTGATCGCCTTCCGGTTCAGGTGGATCTCGCAGCCCGCCATGACTTACCCCTCCCCGCATTCCTGCGGGATCAGGTCCGGGATGCCATCGGCAATCGGGTACTCGATCCTGCAGGTCCCGCAGAAGAGGCCTCCTTCCACGATCTCCTCCCCTCCCTCCCCGGTTATCCGGAGGACGAGGTCGCCCTTGCAGACCGGGCAGCAGAGGATGGCAAGGAGGGATCTCCTCATAGCTCCTTCCTGAGGTCGATGATGTGGGAGATGTCGGGACCCGTCGAGATGAGGGTGACGGGGGCACCGATGTCCTCCTCGGCCTTCGAGAGGAAGTCCTTTGCGGCCTTCGAGAGTTTCTTGTAATCAGTGCAGCCGTAGCAGTCGGCATCGATCCGGTCGATGCCCGTGATGGCCGCCTGGGTGCAGCCGTTGATCATCGCGGAGTACCGCGCCATATCGCTGTCCCACTCCCCGATCCGCCGCTTCCGGTGGGTCACGGTCCCGAACTCCTCGATCCCGTGCTCGTCCGCCTCTTCCTCGGTCATCTCGGTGGAGAAGGGGCCCGCCCCCACCCGGGTCGGGTAGGCCTTGAAGACCACGATCACGTCGTCGATCCTGGTCGGACCCACGCCGTTGTCGGCAGCCATCTGGGAGGCCGAGGTGTCCTTCGAGGTCACGTAGGGGTAGGTGCCGAAATAGAGGGAGATCCCGAACCCCTGGGTCCCCTCGATGAGGACGAAGTCATCGTCGTCCAGCGTCTCGTTGATCTCGGTCGGGACATCCATCAGGTACTCGGCGAGC
>DATJPK010000048.1:0-7422 GCA_035506435.1 Methanomicrobiales archaeon | reverse complement strand
GTGGTGGTCCCCGGGGGGACCTCGGTGAGGCCCGCGTCCTCGATGAGGGCCGCCGCGATCCCGAGCGTCTCGGCGATGGTCTTCAGCTCGAGGAGGGCCTGCTCGTCCTTCACCTTCAGCACTACCTTCTTCTGCCCCTCGTGGAGCCACCGCTCCCGGGTCTCACGGTCGCACCGCTCGTAAGCCCCGACGGCTGCGTGGGCCGCCTGGGCGGAGATCTTCCCGCAGCTCATCCGGATATCACCGCGGATCACCAGGCACTGCTTCCATCGGAATTCTCGGTTTTCCTTCATGGGGTTCATTCACTCCATCGGGTATCTGGCATCAGGACTTTCGCACCGGTTTCACCTTGAGGGCAGCCGCCGTGTCGCCTGGTTCCGAGGCCTCAAGATCCTCAAGGGGGAGGACGAACATCCCGACGAGCACCACGATGAAGATGGCGATGCTTCCCCCAAGGATCTCCTCCAGTTCCATGCTTCATCGTGTTATAGCCGTTTTCATAATGGTTTTCATATTCCCCTGCCGGCATCCCGCGGGGGCTGGTGTCCTGACTGGTATGGATAAGACCCCGCAGGACAACCGGAAATGGGATGTACGACGTGGTGGTGGCCGGGGCGGGGCCGGTTGGAACGGCAGCAGCCCGGGCATGTGCCGAGGCGGGCCTCAGGACACTCTGCATCGAGGAGCATGCCACCATCGGGTACCCGGTCCAGTGCGCCGGTCTCCTCTCCACCGCGGCCTTTTCCGAGTGCCGGGTCTCGCGCCGGTCCATCCAGAACACCGTGCGGGGGGCACGGGTTATCCCCTCGACCGGCGAGCCCCTTGTCATCGATGCAGGGAAACCGAAGGCCTTCGTAGTGGACCGGGGGATACTGGACGCCGAGATGGCCCGGGTGGCGGCGGACGCGGGGGCGGAGTTCAGGCTCAAGACGTCGGTCGTATCGATCCATGGAAACCGGCTGGTCACGAAAGGGGTGCAGGGGAAAGAGGAGATCGGCTTTTCCCTCGTCATCGCCGCCGACGGGGTCCGCTCAACCGTCGCCCGGATGCTCGAGCTCGGCCGGGCAGGGTCCATCCTCGGGGGCCTCCAGGCCGAAATGTCCTGCGACGCAGACCCGGGGTTCGTGGAGATCCACCCCCATGCCTCGCCCGAATTCTTCGGCTGGGTTATCCCGTCGGGGAACGGGAGGGCCCGGGTCGGGCTCTGCGGCGAGGGTGACCTCAGGGAGCGGGTCCAGGGACTCGCCCGGGACCGGGGGGACGGGAGCGCGGTGGTCCACCTCGTTTCGGGGGCGCTCCCGCTCGGGGTGATCGATCGCACGTACGGCCGGAGGGCCCTCATCGCAGGGGACGCCGCGGGGATGGCCAAGCCGACTTCCGGGGGTGGCATCTACACCGGCGTCCGGGCAGCGCGGCACGCAGCCGCGGTGGCGGTGGAATGCTGCCGGAAGGGGTCCTTCCGGGATACCGACCTTGCCCGGTACGAGAAGCTCTGGAAGGAGGACTTCGGCAGGGAGCTCGCCGTGGGGTGGGCACTGTACCGGGCCCGGAGGGAGCTCTCCCCTGCGGATGTTGATTCCGTGATCGGGGCCCTCCGCGACCCGGGGACGGTGGAGGACATCCTCGAGATCGGGGACATGGACCGGCCGGCGGCCCTCGTGCGCAGGCTCGCGCTGAACCCCCGGGTCATCCGGGCGGCGGGGATCCTCCTCGCAGGCGGGATGAGGGCCTTTCTTACATAATAGCGGAATTGCATTATTCCGTAATACCTTTATAGAATAATGTAATACTTCATTCAGCCATCTCCTGAAAAGTTCTCGTCATGGAAGGCACCGACTCGTTTATGATACCTGAATGGATGAGGGAGATCGATACCGGCCCCTGCCCGGACTGTACGGCGGGCACTGGCAGAAAGAAGAGTTTTGTCCAGAAGACGATTTCAGATATCTTCGGTTTCTTTGAAGAATGCCTGATCAACGATGGCATGGCAAAACGCAACGGCCTGCTGCAGAGCCTTGACCCGAGGGTAAAACTCGTCTCGATCATTGCCCTTATCTTTGCAGTGGCCATGACCCGCGACCCCCTGATCCTCGTGATCGTGTACCTGCTGACGCTCGTATTTGCGTATTTCAGCCGGGTTGAGATCCTCTTCTTCCTGAAAAGGGTGTGGGTCTTTATCCCGATCTTTGCGGGGGTTATCACGGTTCCCATTATCTTCAATGTCTTCATGGCTGGCGATACCCTCATACCCATCGCAGCGCTGGGGCCCGGTGCCCGCCTGGGCCCGTTCCCGCTCCCGGAGACTATTGCAATTACCACGCAGGGGACCCTGGTCGCGCTCACTTTCGTCCTGCGGGTAGCCACCTGCGTATCCGCGGCCGTGCTTCTCTTCCTCACCACCCCCCGGGACCTGATCTTCAAGTCCCTGCGCGCCCTCGAGGTCCCCAAGGTGTATGTCCTGACCCTTGATATGTGCTACCGGTACATCTTCCTCTTTATTGGCATGGTGAAGGACTTTTACCTGGCCAAGAAGAGCAGGACCATGAAAGCCCTGCCCTTGATGGAAGAGCAGAAGTGGGTCGGGGGCCGGGTCGGTTACACCCTCATAAAATCACTGGATATGAGCGAGAGGGTTCACCGTGCCATGATCTCGCGGGGGTTCAATGGTGACATCAGGCTCATGCACCGTTATTCGATCCACCGGCGCGATTACGTAGCCCTCGTAAGCGTGCTCGCATTCAGCACGGTTCTCGTGCTTGCATCCCGGAACCTGATCCCGATATAAGAGTGTCATCATGAATACTATCTTCGAGTTCCGGAATGTTTCCTACACCTACCTTCGGCAGTTTGAAGCATTACGGGACGTGAATCTCACCATCCATGCCGGGGAACAGGTCGCAATCATGGGATCGAACGGCAGCGGCAAATCCACGCTGCTCTCCATCATGGATGCGCTGACGTATCCAACCTCGGGAGAATTCCATGCGTTCGGGACTCTCGTGAAGGAAGAACTATTTGATACGCTGGAAAAGAATGAGTTCAATCGTTTTTTCCGGAAAAAGGTAGGTTTCCTGTTCCAGAACCCGGACGTCCAGCTGTTCTCCTCGACCGTTTTCGATGAGATCGCATTCGGGCCCCTCCAGCTCGATATGCCTCCTGAAGAGGTCCGACGGCGGGTCGAGGACGTCATCACGATGCTCGGGATAGAAGCCCTGCGTGACCGGGCACCCCATATGCTCAGCGGCGGTGAAAAGAAGAAGGTCTGCATCGCATCGATCCTCGCCACGAACCCCGATGTCCTCCTCCTGGACGAACCGACCGGCGGCCTTGACCCCCGCAGCCAGATGTGGTTCATCAAGTTGATCCGGGAACTCACCAGGGCCGGGAAGACGATCATCACGGCCACCCATAACCTGGATATCGTGGAGAAGATCAGCACCCGTGCAATCGTTGTCGGCGAAGATCATACGATCATGGGAGATCGAAACTGCACATCAGTTATGAATGACCTGAACCTACTGATGTCCGCGAACCTCATCCATACCCATATCCATCAGCATGGCAGGCTCATACACGACCACCTGCATGCCCTTTCACACGAGCACGAGCCCGGCCATAAGCCCGGTATCCTGTAATACCGGATGATACGATACCCGTGATTTCCTTCAACCCACGCATAAGAGCCGGAAAGCCCGGGACGAAGTATGGACCTGGTTTCCGGTTCTCTTGTTGCAAACCGTGTAAAAAAAAAAGAGATACCCGTCAGGGATTCAGTCAGTTCTCCTGACGATGGCCCTGGCCACCAGATACCCTACACCGGCACAGAGGAGACCACCAATGATTGCCGAGGTATAATATCCCGGAGCCTGGGTCGGGAGGGTATCATGTCCGCCCGGGAAATCGTAGTCGGGCAGGAGGGGGGTCCAGAGATCTGACAGGTGCTGAAGCCCGTCCGGCACGTAACCTATGGCCTGCTGGAGTTCATCGGGACCCCATTCCCCATAGGCAGTCCCGGTTGCGATGAGTCCAATGGGCACTACGACGACGAGCACAACCAGTGCAATAAGGAGAACCTTAAATGTCCTGTCCATTCGGTTTACCTCCCTCATGCCGGCACAGCCACTTGGCCGGCATTCGTTTTCTTATCGTTCCTCGATCGGTAGTCAAAGATGATCTCGGGATTGTTCCGTGCGATGTAGGCAAATGCCAGCCCGGTGATTATCAACTCCACCCAGCTGAAGAAAACTGCATGCTCGATCAGCATTGCCGGTACGGTGACATTGAGCCCGTAGGGCATATAGAGAGGAACACCTGCCGGGGTGTGTTCGAGGATCGGCTGGATACCCATCTCGAACCCGGCTACCACGGCAGCTACGGTCAGCCCGACATACCCGGCAATAGCGGCGGCAGCGATCCTGATGTTTGAGGCGATCGCAGATCTCCCGCTGATCAATTTATAGCTGTAATATGCCAGGAACGGGATGACCACGCCCATGTTGAAACAGTTCGCGCCGAATGCCGTAACCCCGCCATCCCCGAAGAGAATGCACTGGATGAGGAGCGCGACCGACGTGGTCACGACCGCGGTCCAAGGACCAAGGATGATCGCGACGAGGGCGCTTCCGACGGCATGTCCCGAGCTGCCACCGGGAACGGGCACGTTGAACATCATGATGACAAACGAGAATGCGGCAGCCAGTGCCAGGTAGGGCACCTGCCGGGACCGAAGGGATTTCTGTACCCAGTGACCGGCATACAACCAGATCGGGATCATGACGATATACAGTGCAGCGAACGTTAACGGTCCTAGATAACCATCAGGGATATGCATGGTCTCACCTGAACAGACTACACATGGAATGTTATAAGATTATCGATTTGTAACACGAATTATTCCGTGAATGAGATCTTCTCTTACTACGTTCAGCTTGTTTTTGAATTCTATTCTGTTTATAGCACGTTAAAATGCCTTCGTTAATTCCACAATACTACTCCTCACCTTTAGAATTTGAAGATTTGGTAATTCATATTGTGTGCTATTAAAATAGAAAATGTTATCACTGATCATGTCTTTGGGAGTTCTGGGGCGGCCATTACCTGAACTCGGCCTCCCAGCGAGAGATCCATAGTATCGCCTCACGACGGGGAGGGCTCCGGGTGCACGTCCCTGAAATGCCCTCCCCGGATCGCCGGGTATTCCGGGAGTTCCATTGAACACGGGCCGGGCATTGTGGACACGATCCCGGCGACCGCCGAAACTCTGGCAGTATGCCCGTGAATGTAAGGAGCTATAGTATGAAGAGTACGATGAAGCTAATCATCGTCGCGCTGATCTTCGCGGCCGTCCTTGCACTGCCCCCGGCAGTCTCGGCCCGCCAGTTCAACGTGACTGACATGCAGGCGGGAGACGTCGCCTTTATCTACGAGACGGGTCTCAACGTCTCGGCGCTGGACGCCGATGCCGTCCATGCCGCAAAAGGCGTATCATTGTCTCCGCCGACTTCCTTCCGGAAGTATTCGAACGACCAGCCCGACCCGACGGTCGCTGGCGGCGGTGCCATGCTCTCTGAGATCCCGCTCACGGTGTGTTCCAACCCCGTCCCGGGAGCTCTCTGCCTGAACATTAACACGGCACCCCCGTACACCGGGATCTGGTTCCCGTACAACGCAACCGCGCCTGGATACCACGTGAACGCGAACAACTCGATCCAGATCCAGCACGCGGACGTCACGCTTGACGCAGTCCTGAACAACTCGCACACCGACTCCATCGCGACGAAGAGTGTGACCCGGGACAACAACATCGCGTTCAAGCTGATCTCCAACTACGCCGGGAACTTCTACAAGCACCAGAGCACGTCTGATTCCGGCACGTACTACGATGCGCTCGTCAACATCGAGCTCACCACGCCCGGCGGAGGTAAGATCCAGATCTTCGGGAACAATGCCGTTGATCTCCGCAACATCGCGCTGAACGGGTCTGTCCAGTACAGTGACTCGCTCCCGGCGGGTGCCCAGGCCATCGGCGGCGTCGGCAATGCAATTGACCTGACCGGCGTCGAGGCTGGCACGTACACCGCGACCGCGAAGTGGACCACCACCATGCCGTGGTACAACCTGGAGAGCAACTCCAACGCGGTGACCTTCACAGTGCTGTCCAAGCCCATCACCATCACGACCAACAAGGAGTCGGTCGTTCGCGGCAACTCCTTCGTCGTGACCATTACCGGTGAATCGCGGACCTCCTACTACGTGTACATCAAGAACACGAGCGTCACCGCGGGCAAGAACCTCCCGACCATGGCCGCCGGCCAGTCCAACGTCAACCAGACGATTGACGCGTCCGACGCCTCCCAGAGAGTCGGGCAGCCCTCACGGCTCCTCTGGCTCAACCAGAACGTCAACGATGCACCGATCACCGCTGGCACTGAGGCCAACGTGACCACGGCCGCTGACGGTACCCGGGCGATCCAGTTCAACACGAACACCGCGACTGACGACCGGAAGTTCACCATCAAGGTGCTGAACGGTGCCGACCTGTCCAAGTATGACCAGGTCGATGTCTCGGTCGAGAAGGGTCAGATCACCATCACCTACGAGGGTGCTGGGACCTACTACCTCGGTGAGACCATCAAGATCACCGGTACCAACACCGACAACAAGACGACCTACCTTGCTCTCAAGGGCCCGAACCTCAACGATGGCGGGGTCTCCCTTGCCGATATCTTCTTCCGCACTGACGGAAGGACCCAGGCAGGCGCCCAGGACAACATCCGGTTCAAGGTCGTTGACGTCAACACCGACAACACCTGGTCCTACAAGTGGGACACCTCCAAGCTGAACCAGACCGGCGCAGTCTCGCTCGATGCAGGCACGTACACGATCTATGCGGTCGCCGACCCGGTCGCGTCCCTTGCGGGCACCGACCTCGCGAACCACATCTATCAGACTGCCTCCGTCGTGCTGAAGAAGCCCTTCGTTACCGCTTCCGCGAGCACGAACACCCTTGCAAAGGGTGACATCCTCTATGTCCGCGGGACGGCAGAGGGCAAGCCGACCAACGTGTTCATCTGGATCTTCGGCAAGAACTACCGGAGCCTGTCCAACTCGGCAAGCGTCGCCTCCGATGCGACCTTCGAGTACAAGCTTGACCGCGGCGACACCTCTGACCTCTATGCAGGCCAGTACTTCGTCGTTGTCCAGCACCCGATGATGAACGGCATCCAGGACGTTATCGCCGATGCCTCGGGCACCACGGGCACCCAGGCCCAGGTGAACGCACGGGGTACCTGGACTGCAGGGAACCCGACGGTTGTCCTCGCTGGCCTCCAGGCCTCCGATGCGGCGACCGCGCTCGTCGACCTGCTCAACTCACCGAACGTTGACGATACCTACACCAAGCTCTCCTTCATGGTTGAGGAG
>DATJPK010000047.1:0-12655 GCA_035506435.1 Methanomicrobiales archaeon | reverse complement strand
GCGAGATCCTTTCCTCGGGGGACGGGCAATGAAGGACACCACCCTCCCCGGCCTCTGGGAGGTCATCCGGGACCGGATCGCCCACCCGAAAGAGGGGTCGTACGTGGGCCGGCTCGTCTCCGGGGAGAAGGGGATCGACGGGGTGCTCGAAAAGGTCGGCGAGGAGGCGGCGGAGTTCATCATCGCCGTGAAAAACGGGAGGCGCGGGGCGACCGTCTCCGAGGCGGCCGACCTCCAGTTCCACCTCATGGTGGCCCTCGCCGCCGCGGGGATCGATTTCGAGGATGTCCTCGCGGAACTCGAAAAAAGGCGTCGCCCGTAACCCCGGCCCGGCTCACATCACCGAGTCGAGGTCCTGCAGGTTGGGCAGGTCCTCGCGCTTCTTCGAGGAGAGGGACACCACCCCTTCCTCGACGGTGATGGGAGCGTCGGACCGGAGGGCGATCGCGATCCCGTCGCTCGGCCGGCAGTCCACCACCTCGACCACCCCGTCCATTTTCACGTGGAGCTTTGCATAGAAGATCCCGTCCTCGAGCGCGTCGATGGAGAGGGCGGTGACCGTCGCATGGAGCCTCTTTAACACCTCGACGAAGAGGTCATGGGTGATGGGCCTCGGGAGGACCTCCCCCTTGATGGCGTTCCGGATGGAAATGGCCTCCCAGAGCCCGATGTAGATCGGGATGCACGCCCCCGAGGGGATCTCGAGGAGCACCGTCGGGGCTGCCGCCCCCTGCTCGCTCATCGAGAGAAAGACACCCTTCACCCTGCAGCGCTCGCCTTCCATGGCGATGGAAACATCGCCGTGTTGCACGTTAAACCTTGGGGTGCCCCTCGTCAGCGGGGGCGGGTTCGTTGTCGCCGGTGGGGCTGCCCCGCCGCAGCATCTCCCGCTGGATGATCGGGATGCTTGCGAGGATCCCCACGACGATGTTTAAGTAATAGAAGATCGCCCGCCAGACGACGACGAGGACCCCGACGATGGAGGAGCTCACGAAGAGGCTGTAGACCGAGGTGGCGGAGAGCTCGGCGATGCCCGAGGAGCCCGGGGTGAGGGGGATCATCATGACGATGGCGATGACGATCTGGGCGACGAGCGAGAGGAGGTAGTGGGGCTGCTCGCCGATACCGATCAGGATCAGCGAGACGATGATGAACTCCGAGAACCAGAAGAGGCCGGTGTAGAGGGTCCCCCAGACGAGCCCCCGGCGGGAATGGGCGATGAACCGGGAGAGGCTCTCGTGGAAGTTGTCCACCTCCCGGTCGATGGACGCGATGAACCGCCCGACCCGTTTCAAGTCCCACCGCTTCACGAAGGGCCGGGACACCTTTTTCAGGAACTTCTTCAGGATCTCGGGGTTCCGCACCGAGAAGATGAAGGCGGCGATGAAGAGGACCATGATGAGCCAGGCGATGGTGATGACGAGGGTCAGGCTCCGTGGCACCTCCTCGACCATCTCCCCGAGGAGGATGATTGCCCCGATCCCCGCGACGCCGAGGACGATGGCGTCGAGGACCCGCTCGACGACCACGATGGCCGTCGCGTCGCCGAGGGGAACCCCGTGCCGGTACAGCTGGTGGATCCGCACCGGCTCGCCGCCGGCCTGGGCGGGGGTGATGGCCCCGGCGAGGAGGTTTGCCATGACCAGGTTCAGGCAGTAGCTGAACTCCACCTTGTGCCCGAGCGAAGCTGCCATCTTCTGGATCCGGAGCGCCCAGAAGCCGTACGCAAGGAAGTGGAACACGATGGCGAGGAGGAGGAACACGGGGTTTAAGCGGCGGAGGTACTCGAAGGTCTGGTCGGTCACGGTAAACGAGAGGACGAGGGCGAGGACGACAATGCTGAAGCTCACCGAGACGACGAGCCACTTCCACTGGAAACGCTCCACCGGTAAACCTCCCCCGATCCCGGCGCCGGGCGTCCCCGGCGCTGTGCAGCTGTACCGGTTACAGGGAAAGTTCAAAAACTTTCTACAGTGGTCCGGCTGTAAAAAGCTCGCGGGAGTGGAGGATCCGGAAGAGGCCGGCCCTCACCCCGGCGTCGAGCCAGCCGTGCCCGTGGCTGAAGCATGCGAGGGCATCGCCCTCCCGCCCCCCGCGGGTATGGCGGTCGCCCTCGGCGAGGAGGGCCCCTGCCCGGTCGAGGGCGGCGACTGCCGCCGGGAAGAGGGGGCTCCCCGTGTCGGGGGAACATTCCACCGCCTCGATGGCCGAGGCAAGCATCTGCCGGTACCGTGCCCGCTTCTCCCTGAACCGTTCTCCCCCGAAGGAGGCCTGCTCCTCGGTAAAATCCGGGATACCCGTGGCGGCCGGCCCGGAGAGGAGCCCGAGCGCCAGGGATGCGTCGAGCCACCCCGAGGCATAGGCAAAGGCCGCGAGGGCGTTCATCGTGTCCCCCGACGAGAGAAACGTCCTCCCGTCTGCGAGGTAGGCATCCGCCATCCCGTGAGCCTCGCGGGCGAGGCGCCACAGGGGGGTTCCCTCGGGCGAGCAGGGGACGGTCCCCCGGACGGCCTCGCCGAGGAGCCCGCCGAACTCAGCGACCCTCATGGCGGGAGAACGCCTCCAGGTACTCCTGTTCCACGGGGTGGAGGTCGGCGGGGACGGCGAGGATGTGCAGGGGCGGGCCGAAGTCCACCTCCGCGAGCTGCCCCGCGGTCCCCGCGGCAACAACCGCGTCCGGCGAACCCGCCCGGGCGATCCCGACGTAGAGCGGGGGGGCCGCCCGGGAGGTCCGGGCCGCCATTTCGCCGAGAAGGGCGATCCCCTCGTTCACGGTCATGAGCCGCTCGCCCTGGATGTCCAGGAATACCAGGGTATGGAGCCGGGCGGCGAGGTTCCCGAGCACGGCGTCGATGGGGGTCGTCGGGAACCAGGAGCCCGAGGGGAAGGGGAGGGAGACCGGCCTTCCGAACCGGTAGTTCTGCAGGCCCGTGAGGCCCGACACGGCGCTCTGGATCGAGGCCCCGTGGATGATCCGGGTCCCCACCCCCGCCGCCTTCGCCCGGAGGCGCAGGTCGGCATGGGTCGTCGAGACCATGGGGTCGCCCCCGCAGAGGAGGGCGACCTCCCCCTCCCGTGCGAGGGCAAGGATCCCGCCGGGCCGGACCTCGAGGTCCTCCCTCGTCACCGGAATGACCTGCCGGCCGTAGAACCGTGAGAGGGCGGCAGGGGTCGTCCCCGTGAGCCGGGAGGTGTGGGTCTCGAGATAGACGTGGTCGGCGGACCGGACGGCCTCGAGGCCCTTCACCGAGATGTCCTGTTCGTCGGAGAGGCCGAGGCCGATGAAGGTAAGCATGGCTCCTCACGTACCTATGCAAATGCCATGTTAATGATTGCCCCGATACCTATCCCGAGGAGCACGGTGTAGGCCGTCACGAGCGCCGAGACCTTCCAGCCGTTCTCCCGGGAGAGGACAGCCATCGTCGAGACGCAGGGGACGAACATCGTGGACATGACGGCGAAGATATAGATCTGGAGGGTGGAGAGGGCGAGGGGGAGGTTCGCGGTCCCGGCAAGCACGGCGAGGGTCTCGATGGCCATCTCCTTCCTGAGGATCCCGAAGAGGAGGGCGGTGATGGCGTAGGAGGGCAGGCCGAGGACGCCCTCGAAGAGGGGGGCGGCGAGGCCCTGGAAGATTGCGAGGATCCCGTAAAACTCGAGCACCCCGAGGACGCAGCTCCCGATGACGAGGAGCGGTATCGCAGCGACGAGAAAGTCCCTGAGTCGGTGCACCGACTTCGCGAGGACGAGATCCGCCTTCGGCCACCGGAGCGGGACGATCTCGAGGATCATGCCGAACTGGCCTCCCGGGGTGACCCGCGAGAGGAGGGCCCCGGTTGCGAAGATGACGAGGAACACCATGACGTAAATGGAGAGGGCGGCCGGGATCCCCACGAAGGCGGCCACCATCCCCGCGATGATCACGGTCCGTGCCGAGCAGGGCACGAGGGTGATCAGGAACGCCGCGATGAGCCGCTCCCGCTTCGTGCCGAGGTTCCTTGCCGCCATGATGGCCGGGACATTGCACCCGAACGCGATGACCATCGGGATGATGGCGCCGCCGTGCAGCCCCAGCCGGTGCATCGCCCGATCGGCGAGGAACGCCGCCCGGGCCAGGTACCCCGAGTCCTCGAGTACAGAGAGGAGGAGGAAGAAGAGGAGGATGTAGGGAAAGGCGATGCCGAACCCGGCCTGGACGCCGATCAGCCCGGAGACCGCGACCTTCTCGGCGAGGGGCGGGAGGCCGAGGGAAAGGAGGGGGGTGATGGCAAAGCGCTGGAAGGCAGACACGATGAGCCCCTCGAGAAAGGAGCCGACGACGAAGACGAGGAGGAGCATCCCGACGAGTACCCCCGCGAGGATCGGGATGCCCGGGATCTCGCGGGAGAGCACCTGGTCGAGGTCGGCCCGCGACCCGGCCCCTCCCTTCTTCACCACCTTCCCCGCGATCTCGCGGGAGAGGGTGTACCGGTTCAGGGCCATGATCTGGTGGACGGACATCCGGTGGCTGGCCTCGATCTCCTCGGAGAGATCTGCCGCCGGTTCTTTCAGCGAGGGGTCGGTGCCGATGTCGTCGAGCGCCCAGATGGCCGCGACCCTGCTTGCCCCGAAGGTCTTCCCGAGCGTCCGGATGGCAGCCTCCACGTCGGTGTCATAGGGCACGCTCACGGCAGCCGGCCGGGCCTTCCCGAGGGCGAGGGGCATGATCCCGCCGAGGTTCCTCCCGCTCACCGCCGCGGTCCCGATGACCTCCACCCCGAGGATCGCCGCGAGCCCCGCGAGGTCCACCGCGAGGCCGGCCGCCTCGGCCTCGTCCATCATGTTCACGACGACAACGAGGGGGATGCCGGTCTCCGCCACCTGGAGGAGGAGGTAAAGGTTACGCTCGAGGTTCGTGGCATTGAGGACCATGATGGCCCCGTCCAGCCCCGGCTCCGTGAGGATCCGGCGCGCGAGGGCCTCCTCGTCTGCCTCCCCGTCGATGGAGTACACCCCCGGGAGATCGACGACCTCCACCTTCTCCCTGTCCACGCAGGTTGCACCGCGGTGGAGCACGACCGTCGATCCAGGGTAGTTCGAGACGTCGACGCCGAGGCCGGTGAGCCGGTTGAAGATGAGGGACTTTCCAACGTTCGGGTTCCCCACGAAGGCGAACCTCATCCCTGCTCCTCCACGAGGATGGTGGCCGCGACCTCCGAAGAGAGGGCGATGTCGCTCCCCTTCACCTCGACGACGACCGACCCGTTGGAGAGCCGGCGCTTGAGGACGAGGGACTCGCCGGGGAGGAGCCCGACGTCGGCGAGCCGGCGGACCCGGGAGAAATTCCCGATGGCCATCACCCGGAGGCGGGTCCCCTCGGGATACTCGGAGAGGGGGATGGGCGCGGCCGGGGCACCGGCCACACCCGGCCCTGCTCCCCCGCCGCCCCCCCGGTGGCGGTGCCGCTCTTCTCCGTGCCCGAGGAACTCCGAGAGCCTCCGGATGGTCTCGTCGGATACCTGGTGCTCCATCAGGCATGCCTCTCCCGCGGCGGTGCGGGGCTCGACGCCCAGCTTCTCGGCAAGGAAGGACTCGAGGATCCGGTGCCGGTTCACCACCCGGGAGGCGATGGCCTTCCCAGCCGGGAGGAGGACGACCTTCCCCGGTGGATCGACCCTCACCTTCCCGGCCCGTTCCATGTCCATGAGCTGGGACTCGATGGAGGCCGGCTCCCTCGCAAGCCGCGCGGCAATGTCCCCTGTCGAGGGGGGTGCCCCGCGCTCCTCGGTGAGGACGAGGACCGCCTCGAGGAGGTCCTCGCACACGGCATGCTCCATGCCAAGCTATCTCTTCCCGAGGGTCATATCCGTTTCCCAGCAAAGCGGGGCAAGCGAGAGAACCATATACCGCGGAAGACGAGATTGTACCCCATGGCGGCTTCGAACCGGGAGGTGGCCGACCGGCTGCGGTTCATGGCGGCCCTCCTCGAGGTAACCGGGGAGGAGGACGTCTTCAAGATCCGCGCCTACGAGCGGGCCGCCCAGCAGGTGGAGGGGAGCGCGGTCCCGGTCGCGGAGCTCAACGAGAAGGCCCTGGTCGCCCTCCCCGGGATCGGGGCGAAGATCGCAAAGAAGATACTCGATATTGCCGCGACCGGGACCTTCTCCGAGATGGAGGAACTCAGGAAGAAGATCCCGGAGTCCCTCCCCGAGCTCCTGAAGCTCGACGGGGTGGGCCCAAAGACCGTTCACAAGCTCTGGATGAAGCTCGGGATCGCATCCGTCGACGACCTTGAGAAGGCCGCCCGGGCGCGCAGGATCCGGGCCCTGAAGGGTTTCGGCGAAAAGAAGGAGGCCGAATTCCTGAAGTCCGTGGCCCAGTACCGTGCGTCCTCGTCCCGGATGACGCGCGACCTCGCCGACGCGGTGGTGGCACGGGTGGCCTCGGTGCTCACCCCCGGCACCTTCGAGGTGGCGGGGAGCTACCGCCGGGGGAAGTCCACCGTGGGCGACATCGACATCGTGAGCAGGGAGTCCCCCCGCACGGTGAACCCGAGGCTCCGGCCCATTGCAGAGGCCATGATCAACGAGGGCGAGCAGAAGACCTCGATCCGGGTCCTCGGCCAGCGGGTGGACATCCGGTTCACCGACCCGGGCTCCTTCGGGGCCATGCTCATCTACCTCACTGGTTCCAAGGACTTCAATATCCGGCTCCGGGCCATCGCCATTGACCACGGCCTCAGGCTGAACGAGTACGGCCTCGAGGAGCGGACCGGCGAGGGCATCCACACCTTCGCCGACGAGGCATCGCTCCTCGCCACGCTCGGGCTCCCCTATATTCCCCCCGAGATCCGGGAGGATCGGGGGGAGATCGAACGGGCCCTCAGGGGCGACCTCCCCGTCCTCGTCGAACCGAGGGCCATCCGGGGAGACCTCCATGTCCACACCTCTGCCACCGACGGGAAGATGAGCCCCGCGGAGATCGCGGCGGCTGGCACGGAGCTCGGGTACGACTATATCCTCCTCTCGGACCATTCCCCGGCCATGCACATCACCCACGGCCTTGACGCCGATGGGGTAAGGGCCCAGCGGAAGGAGATCGAGCGGATCAACCGCGAATCGTCCTGCCAGCTCCTCGCCGGCCTCGAGGTGGACATCATGGCCGACGGGACCCCCGGCATGTCCGACCAGGTCCTCGGGGACCTCGACCTCGTCATCGCCTCGGTCCACTCCGGCCTCCACGAGGAGAAGGACGCGATGACCCGACGGATCCTCACGGCGATGGCAGACGACCACGTGGACATCCTGGGCCACCCGACGGGCCGGCTGTTCCCCTCGCGGGCGGCATCGGAGGTCGACCTCCCGAGGATCCTCGAGGCCGCGAAGGGCACCGGCATCGCGCTCGAGATCAACGCCTCCCCCTACCGGATGGACCTCGACGACCCCCAGATCAGGGAGGCGCGCGACATGGGCATCAGGCTCTCCATCGGGACGGACGCGCACGAGCGGGCCGAGCTCGGGAACATCGGCCATGGTGTGACCCTCGCCCGTCGTGGGTGGTGCGGGCCCGGGGACATCCTGAACACGCTGGACCGGGAATCCCTCCTGAGGTGGGCCTCGTGATTTACTGGCTGTACGAGCGGCTCCTCCTGCGGAACCTCGCGATCCTCCCCGAGCGGCTGTGCTTCATGATCACCGAGCAGGACATGGTCGAGTCCCCCGAAAAGATCGTGGAGGTCAGCGGCTGGTGCCGGGACGTGGGGATCCGCGGGGTCACCTTCCATATCAGCACCCGGGATACCGCGGCGATGGACCCCTACCTGCCCTTCATCTGCCGGATCGCGGACTTCGCCCGGCTCGAGATCCACGGCGGGGACGATGACGAGGTGCTGGGCAAAGGGATGCCGGTCCAGGTCGCGATAGGCCAGTCGGGCCGCGAGGAGATCACCGAGTGCATCAGGCGCATGGCACGGGACGGGGTCGATCCGGAGGGCGTTGACGAGAGCCTGATCGACTCGTACCTCACCTTCCACTACACCCCCGATCTCGTCATCAAGACCGGGGCATCGCACCTCACCGACTTCCTCATCTGGCAGAGCGTGTACTCCGAGCTCTTCTTTTCCGACGTGAACTGGAGGCTCTTCCGGAAGGTGGACTTTCTCCGGGCGCTCAGGGACTACCAGTCCCGGAAGCGCCGGTTTGGGGGATGAACCGGGAATCACTCCCGCGCGGGCGCGACCCGCCCTCGCATCCGCTGGTCGTAGAGCCTGAGCGCGCGGAGGAGGTCGATCTTCCTGAAGAGGGGCCAGTTCGGGGCGCAGAAGTAGACCGCGCTCTCCTTGCCGTTCGCGAGCCAGGGGAGGAAGTTGGAGGTCCGGCGCTCGTTCCCCGTGCGGATGATCAGGTCGACAGGGGGGAGATGCTTTCCCTCGTACAGGTGCTGCTCGACGAGCGAAGGGTCGATGCCGTCGGGGGAAATCCTCCCCTCCCTCACGCCCCGGAGAATGGATCGGGCGGCATGGGCGATCTCGTTTCTCCCGCCGTAGGCGAGGGCGATGTTTAAGAAGTAATCCCCGTACGACCGGGTAGCAGCCTCCGCTGCCTCAACCCGCTCGAGGAGGTCGGGGGGGAGGAGGCTCCGGTCGCCGAAGACCCGGATCCGTATCCGCCGCCGGTGGACCCGCTCGTCCGAGAGGATCCTGGCGAACCGGTCCTTGAAGAGCGAGAACAGGGTCTCCACCTCGGCGCTGTCCCGCCTGAAGTTCTCGGTGGAGAAGGAATAGAGGGTGATGTACTTCACCCCCATGTCCTGCACCCAGTCGAGCACCCTCTCGGTGGTCTCTGCACCGGCCCGGTGGCCCTCCCGCGGGTCGAGGCCCAGGGACTTCGCGAACCGCCGGTTCCCGTCCTGGATAATGGCGAGGTGGAGCGGGACGTGCCGGATCTGCCGGGCGAGGACCCGCTCGTAGAGCCCCTCGAGGGGAGACCGGGCCTTCACAGGGGGATCACCTCGACCACGACACCGCGGTTCGGGTAGCGCTCGACGATGTACTTCTTCCCGGGGAGCCGCTTCGCCTTTTTCCGGAGCGCGGCCGGCGAGAGCTCGATGCACCCGTCGCGCTCCTCAAAGCTTCCCCTGGGAAGGCCAATTCCGCCCGGTGAGACCGCTCCATCGGTGGGCTCGACCACCCCGTAGAGGACTGTCCCGTCATCGGTTATCTCGTCGAAGGAGCGGGCCGTCCGGGCGGCGATCCGTTTCAGCCTCTCGCGGAGCTGCACGGCGTCCTTGTACCGGGATGAACACCAGTGGACCTTCTTCCGGTGAGGGAGGTCCCCGGCCCAGCGCCGGCATCCCTTCACCGCGTTGTGGATCCCGTCTGCGGTCTCAAGCCCGCGCCGCCTCATCTCTTCTGCATTGATCCCGCCCCACTCGAGCTCATTGATATTCAGGAAATCGACGAGCGGGAGGATCTCTGCGAGGGCCTGGAGACCCCTGACGGCAGGGACCTCGATCCCGACCGTGAACCCGAGGGAACGGGCTTCCCCGATGGCCCGGGCCCAGGGAGACGCAGCGATGTCCCGCCATGCCTCGGGGGGCGGATGGACGCGGATCTCGTCCACGAGGCCGACGAGGGGGAGGAGCATCTCCCTCGTGGGGGCCATGCCGGTATAGAGGTGGATGTGGTGTTCCTTCCCGAAGTTCTCCTTAAGAACCCGAGAGAACCGGGCGACCCGGTCCGGGACGACGAACGGCTCACCGCCGGTGATGGAAGTCCCGAGCGCTCCCATGAGCCGGGCTTCGTCGAGAAAGTCTTCCGGCCCCTCCACCGGGCGGTCGTTCGCGAACATGACGTCCCGCCCGCTCCGCTCCTCCGAGAGAGGGCAGTACCAGCATTTCCGGTGGCAGAGCCCGGTGACGAAGAGCACCATCTTCGCCCCCTGCCGGCAGAGCTCGCAGCCCCGGGGGCCTTCAGAGGACACAGGGGGACACCGCCTCGGAGATCCGCCCGAGGACGAACTCCCTCCCGAGGGCCTCGAGGAACCAGCCCAGCCGCGGACCCCGCACCTGCCCGAGAAAGGTGAGGTAAACCAGCTCGAAGAGCCGCTTTGCATCGGTCCCGCACCGGGGGGCGACCTCGTACACGCCGTTGTGGATGGCCTCGGCCGACCAGGCCGGGAGGGCTTGCAGGAACGCGAGGTAGGAGGAGAGCGCCCGGGTATCATCCTCGGAGAGCTCTTTCGCGAGGACCGGGAGACTGTCTTTCACCGAGAACTTCACCGTGTCAGGGGCGTATTTCCTGAGCCACACTTTTACCCGTTCCGCCTGCTTCAGGATGTTCCCGGTGTCGGTGGTATCGTACCCGCTCCTGGCAAGGCAGGCGAAGAGCCCCGGGTCGTCATGGGCGATCTGGACCACCGTCACCATGTGCCGGAACGGGATGCGGGTCGGGATATGGGCGATGCGGGAGAGCTCGTACTCCCTCCCCGCTGCCGCGTGGGAGAGCCGGTCATACTCGTCGATGAGCGAGATGAGGCCCATCCCCGGGTCGAAGTCGATGGTCCGCTCGGGCCTCGTCTTCACGATAAGGTAACGGAGCACCTCGGGCGGGACGATCTCGAGCATCTCGCTGATGGTCACCACGACCCCTTTGCTCGAGTGCATCGCCCCCCTTCCCTTCAGGCTGATCCACTCGTAGATCACCGGGTGGGGGGGCTCGCACCGGAAGACCTTCCGGGCGATCTCCTTCCCTGTGTCATAGGACCCTCCGGCGGTGGCATGGTCCTTCCCGAACGGTTCGACGGTCACCCCGAAGCGGGCCCATCGCATCGGCCAGTCCACCCGCCAGACGAGCTTCCCTTCGCCGCGGGAGTAGTCTGCCGTGCCCTCGTTCCCGCAGGAGCAGTGGTACCTGACCAGATGCCGGGAGGCATCGTGCTCCAGGATCCTGGCGGGGGACAGCTTCCCGCAGACGCTGCAGACGGGATAGAAGGGCGACCAGTCCGCGGGAAGGGTCCGGCCCGAGACCCGTTCGAGGATATGCCGGATCTCGGCCGTCTGGCCGATGGCAGTCCCGATCTCCTTCGTGTACGCTCCTGACCGGTACAGCTCGCTCGCGAGATGCACGTGGGGATTAATATCGAGTTCCGAGAGGGCGGAGAGGAACGGGGTGAGAAAATGTTCCGCATAGCTCCGGTGCTCACCACAGGGGCAGGGGATGTCGGAGATCGGCCTGCCCACCCAGGCGGCATACGACTCGGGGAGGAACGGGTACACCTTCCTGAGCGGGTCGAAGTCGTCGGCGATGTAGAGGAGCTCGGCAGGGAGTCCCCGCTCAGTGATGGCCTTATACACCAGGTCGCCGGTCAGGACCTCTCGCATGTTCCCGATGTGGATCGGCCCCGAGGGGGTGATCCCGGTGGCGACCCGGTGGGGGATATCCGCCTTCACCGAGTTTGCCACGACGTCGGCCCAGTGGATCCGCTCGCTCACGCTCGCACCGTTCCAAGTCAGATATGTCCTCTCCTCTTATAGTGTTCACCCTTGCCGGCCGGCCTCCATCCAGTGGCACGGAGGTCCCTTTTGCCTTTCCGGTTCACGCACGGGATGGCTCCCTCCTGCCCGTGAAGGGAAAAAACACAGCGTATTTATATAGTTTGCCTTTTTATATAATAATAAAGAAAGCCTTGTATGTGAAAGCCCTGATTTTTTAACGCGATACCCGCAGGGTGCAGCTCGGGAGAAGCAGGGAATGGATCGCAATCCTCTGTCAGGACGGGGCCGGGATCGGCGTGACGGGATCTCCGAGTCCGTCGGGTTCATCCTCATCCTCGCCGCCGTCATCATCGCCCTCTCCATCTACCTCCTCTACCTGATGCCCGCGATGGGCAGGGAGACGGAGATCTCCCAGATGGGCTCGGTGAAGGAGAGCCTCACCGAGTTCAAGCTCAACATCGACACCCTCTGGACCAGCCGGCAGTGCACCACCGAGTTCGGGCCGGCGCTCTCGCTCGGGAGCGGTGAGACGGGGGGGATCATGGGTTTCTTCCCCTTCCTCTCGCCGGTGAAGGCCGGCGCCGTCCTTGCCCTCAACCAGAGGAAGGAGAACATCACCATCAGCTCTGACTCCTACACCCTCACCGGATCCGGCGGGTACACCGAATCGCGAGCCATGACCACGACACCCGTGAACCTGGTCGTGAATACCACCCCCTCCCACCTGTTCGTGAATATTTCCACTGCATCCCTCCTCCTCGAGCGGGGTGTGCTCATATCCGGCCCGGGCTGGGATGTCTGGGTGAACGTCTCCCCCAAGTACAGCTACACCCGCCGGTTCAACATGACCGTGGACCCGACCACCGGCGGACTCGCAAGCGCGGGGTTCTGGGAGCGGGACGAGTTCCTCTGGAATTCCACGGATGTCAACGTGAATACCTATTCCGGTTCCACGCCAATCGTGGATAATCTCGCCGTGTACCGGGGCATCAGCACATCGGGGGTTTATCCCGTCGACCTCATGAACCCGGTGTACGGCATTTCCACCCGGTTCCAGAACCCCCAGAGCCTCTGGGTCTCAAAGAGCGACAACACGGTCGCCGGAACGGTTACCGTCTGCTACGGGTACTCGCCCACGGTCACCTCGACCACCTGGCCCCTCGGTTCCATCGAGTACCGGTCC
>DATJPK010000046.1:0-4758 GCA_035506435.1 Methanomicrobiales archaeon | reverse complement strand
TCCCGGATGATGACCCGCCGTGCAGGGAGGTTGAGCCCGGCCGCGAGGGTCGGGGTCGAGGCGATGCACCGGATTTCGCCGGACCGGAACCCGGCCTCGACGATGCGGCGCTGCTCTCTCCTGAGGCCGGCATGGTGGAAGGCGGCCCCCCGCTCGACGCAGGCGGCAAGCGCCTTGTCCATCTCGGTCTCGGCAAGGCCGGCGAGCTCCCGCGCAGAAGCCGCGAGGGCCGGGGAGGACCGTTTCAGCCCGGCAGCGGCCCGCTTTGCAAAGGCCTCGGCATTCCGCCGCGATGAGACGAAGACGAGGGACTGGCCTCCCTCGGCCTCCGTGTCCAGGCAGAGGTTCAGGTCGTCGAACTTCGATACGCCCTCGACCTTCCGCTCCCCGTCGTCGAACCGGATCACCCCCCGGAAGTACACCCCCTGGCGGAGCCTGACGGGCCGCCAGCTGCTCGTCACCTTCCCTGCCCCGAGCCAGCCCGCGAGGGTCCCCGGGTTCCCGATGGTCGCGGACAGGCCGAGCACCTGCATCGAGGGGTTCTTTGCCCTGAGCTTCGTGATGACCATCTCGAGGGTGGCCCCCCGGTCCTCGGAGTCGACGAGGTGGACCTCGTCCACGACGAGGAGGGTGAGCTCCGAGAGCCAGGGGGTATTGTTCCGCATGAGGGAGTCCACCTTCTCCGAGGTCGCGATGATGATGTCGTTCCTCCCCAGGTAGTCCTCCTTCCGATCATAGTCGCCCGTGGAGATGCCCACCCGCACCTTCTTCCCCGAGAACTCGGCATGCTTCTCGCTCGCGAGGGCCTTCAGGGGCACGATGTACAGGCACTTCCCCCCGCGTGCGATGTGGTGGTGCATGGCCATCTCGGCGACCAGGGTCTTCCCGCTCGCCGTCGGGATGGCGACGAGGAGGTTCTTTCCCTCGAAGATGCCGGCCCGGACGCACTCCTCCTGCGGCGGGTAGAGCGCCGTGATACCCCGGGCCCGGTACGCCTCGGCGAGGTAAGAGGGGACGGGGAGGGTGGCTATCTCCATTACCGGACCACCTCACCGGGAACCATCACGACCCACCCGCATCCCGTTTCATCCGATGACACCCTCGGTCCCGGATCCCCCCGAAGAACCTCCCTCCGGTTCCGACAGGGGCTCCCGCGGTGGACCTAGTAGTATGTCCCGAGGAGGTCCTGCTTTGCCTCGCGCTTCTTCCGGTCGAGGAAGGCATAGACCGTCTCGTGGGGGACACCGTTCAGGAGCATCTCGACCGCGGTGCGGGCGGTCTTCAGCTGCTCGACACCCCCGATGATGGCCACGGTCTTCCCGTGGACGGAGATGGCGGTCCCCGTCATGTCCTCGATCTGCTCCCGGGACCGCCCGTCCTTCCCGATGACCCGGCCCCGGATCCGGTCCATCTGCTGGGGAGTGTCGGCGAGGGCCGAGAGCTCGATGACGTCGAGGATGAGATCCAGGTCCTGGAGGAGGACAGAGGCCCGCTCGGGGGAGAACCCCCGGCCGATGGCCCGGACGACCTCGACCGCCGAGATGACCCCCTCGGCGTCCTCTCCCTCCACGGCGACGACCCCCTCCTTGCTGTCCACGGTTATCCGGGCCCCGGTCTTCTCCTCGATGCCCTTCTTCGTCGCACCCGCCTTCCCGATCAGGACCCCGATCCGGTCCTGCGAGACCCTGACCTCCTCGCGTGTCATTTCATTTCCCCGGGGAGCATTCACGGCCCCCGTCAATTTCGCGCCGGGCCATATGGCCCGATCGCATCTCACATGCCCTCATGACCCGGGCAGGTCGCACCGGCCTCACGGCGCGGCGCTCCCTTGCCGGCCCTTATGGCCCGGCAAGCCTCTCACCGGCGATCCTCTGGAAGATCTCCCGTTCACCCATGACTTCGCACTTGTCCGAGAAAAACCTGTTTATATTCGCGATATCCCGGACAAGGAACTGGAGGGCCCGGGGATGGTCGAGAGTCACTGCCTGCCCCATGTCGATGAGGACGGGCCGGTCCCCGAACAGGACGTTGTACTCCGAGAGGTCGCCGTGGACGAGCCGGGCCCGGGAGAAGAGGGCCTCGATGTATCCGACGATCTCCCGGTACGTCGCCCCGGGGTCCGGGAGCTCCACCTCACGGATCTGGGGAAACGGGGCCTGCCCCTCGCCGAGGAACTCCATGAGGAGGATGTTCCGGTCAAAAGAATACGGTTCGGGGACCGGGACGCCGGCTTTCCGCGCCCGCTTCAGGTTGGAGAACTCCTTTCTCGTCCAGGCAAAGATGATCTCCTTCCTCGACCTGCGGACGTGGGAGAACCGGGGGTCGCCGTCGATGTACTCGGTCATGGCCCGGAAGTTGGCCGTCCGGATCAGGTAGATCTTGATGGCGAGGGGCTTCCCGTCCTTCTCGCCGTAAAAGACGTTCCCCTCCTTGCCCGTCGATATCGGCCCGCCGAGGGTGGTGAGGTGCTTCTTGTGCACGAGCCGGTAGAGGGCGAGAAGGGTCACCTCGTCGAAGACATCGTCCCTGACCTTCCACTGGTCGGCGTCCTTGATCCGGATCCCGAGCTCCGCGATCCGGCGGTCGAATCCCTTTTCCTTTCGATCTCCGCGATCCTCGGATTCCTCTTCCACAGACCCTCTCACCCCAGCCGCTCGCGCACGGGACGGAGGATCTCGACCAGGTACCCGGCTGCGGTGTTCTTCAGGTCCATCGGGTGGACCTCGCCCTTCCCATACGCGGCCGCCATCTCCGCGAAGGAACCGAATGTCCGGTCTCCGCCGAACTTCGCCGGCCGCTTCACCGTGACCTCGCCGACCCGTGGGAAGACATGGAGCTCGAGTACCTGGAGGACGGGGTTCTCCTCTACCGCCGGCGGGCAGAAGGCCTTCGAGAGCTTCCGCCGGATGTCCTCCTCCCTCTCGACGACCGAGATGTAGTTCCCCTTCGAGGAGGACATCTTCTCCCCGTCGAGGCCGAGCAGGATGGGGGTGTGGATGCAGACGGGCGACGGGAACCCGAGCGGCGGGAGGAACTCCCGGGCGAGCATGTGGATCTTCCTCTGGTCGATGCCCCCCACCGCGACGTCCGCCCTCAGCTGCGCGATGTCCACCATCTGCATGATGGGGTAGATCATCTGGGAAACGGTGGGGTGCTCCATCTGCCGGCCCACCTCGTCCATGGACCGCTGGGCCCGGTTCAGGGTGATCTGCTGGGCGAGGCGGAGCACCAGGATCTCGTACTCGGGGCCGAGCTGGAGGGCCGACCCCGTGACGTACTCGACGCCCGAGAGGCCGAGCGCCTCGAAGCAGGCCCGGTTGTACCGGGAGAGCTCCTCAACCTCTTCGAGGGTCCCCTTCCGGTTCAGGAAGGCATGGAGGTCGGCGAGGAGGACCACGACATGGAACCCGACGGCCTGCAGGTCCATGAGCTTGTTCACGGTGACCAGGTGCCCGAGGTGGATCTCCCCGCTCGGCTCGTAGCCGGCATAGCATCGGGGCTTCCCGGCCGAAAGAACCTTCCGGAGGTCCTCCTCGGTCACGACCTCGACGGTGTTCCGGGTTGCGAGCGCGAAGGGATCCGTCCCGGGCGGTGTCATGCAGAGAAAAGTGGGTGGTAGAGCTGGTAAAAGGTTTCTTTCAGATCGCCACGAAGTGGAGGGCCTCGTTCGTCATCCGGATGGACTCCTCCGGGTCCTTCACGCTGCCCATCATGGCCCGGATGGCGTCAACGTTCTCGACGACGATGTCGGCCTCCTGGTGGATGGCCTGGAAGAAGGAGACGTCCTTTCCCTGCACCGCAACCGAGTCGGCGAAGATGCAGCTCTCCCAGAGGTCGCCCCGGGGCCGGCCAAGGTCGAGGGCGTACTCCTTCAGCTCCGCGGTGGACTTGATGCCGAGCCCGCCCTTCACGAGTCCCATCCGCGGGTGCTTCTCGATGAGCTCGAAGATCCGCTCCTTCTTCCCGTCCTTCTTCAGCTCGACCTGGATGGCATGCATGTGCATGAAGGTGGTGGGGACGATCATCGCCATGGTGCTGATGGGAATGTGGGCAAGGACCGTCTGGACGTCAGGCCCGTGGTGGGAGGGGACCGTGACCGGGTCGAGGACCACGGCATCGACCGGGCCCTTCTTCACCTCGCCGGGATCTGATGCCCGCCGCACCATCACGGCCCGGACCATGGCGATGCCGTACTCCCTGTCGAGGGTGTTGATGATCCGGCAGAGGCCCGTCGTGTTGCAGGAAACGACCCGGACGAACTGCCTCCCCATGGCAAGCTGGTAGTTGCAGTCAGAGCAGAAGGAGAAGCCCGCCACCTCGAGGTCCTCGCCGCCCTGGAAGATGGCCTTCACCTTCGCCTTCTCGTAGAGGGGCTTGTTCGCCTTCCCCACCCCGCCGGGGGTCGCGTCAACCACCACATCGGCCCGGGCGAGCATCTCCGGGACCGAGCCGGCGACAGGGAGGCCCAGCTTTTCGAAGGCGGCCCGCTTCGCGGGGTCGGAGATATAGAGCGGGAACCCCCGCTTCTTCGCGATGTACGCCTCGAAGGAGGGCTTCGTCTTCGAGACACCGACGATCTCCATGTCCGGCTGGGCGGCCACCGCGTCCGCCACCCGCTTCCCCACGGTGCCGTACCCGTTGATGGCAACTCGTATCATGCATGATGATAGGGGGAGGGGCTTTTAAGGTTTTGTACATGCATCCTGGGCTTCAGCCAGGATGCTCATCGCGGGCTCGGCCCGTGAAGGTCATCCCGGG
>DATJPK010000045.1:0-2289 GCA_035506435.1 Methanomicrobiales archaeon | reverse complement strand
CCCTATGCAATGCCTCCCCACTATGGAATCCATCTCCGTGGCGGGCTCATCACCGAGCGGGACGCCGACTTCTGCACCGTGCGGGTCCGGGTCCCTGCCGGGAACCTCTCGGTCGAACAGGTGAGGGGCCTCGCCGGTATCGCAAAACGCTACGGGAACGGCACGATCCACGTCACCGCCCGGCAGGCTGTAGAAATTCCCCAGGTGGACCCGAAGAAGATCCCCCGGATCACGAGGGCCCTCGCAAAGAACGGCACCCCCCTCGGCTCCGAGAAGGACGAGGTCGTGAACATCGTCGCCTGCCCCTCGGTGGAGCGGTGCAAGTACGGGATGGTGGACACCATCGGCCTCGCGAAGAAGCTCGACGAGCGGCTCTTCGGGAAGGAGATGCCGGTGAAGATCCGGATCTCCATCTCGGGCTGCCCGAACGCCTGCACGAGCCCGATGCTCAACGAGATCGGGATCATCGGGAGGGTGAAGCCGAAGCGGATCCCCGGGCTCTGCACCGGCTGCGGGACCTGCGCCGAGTACTGCAAGGAGTGCGCCATCTCCGTCCGGAACGGCGTATCGGTGCTCGACGAGTCGAAGTGCGTCCAGTGCGGGGTCTGCATCCAGTCCTGCCCGTTCCACCTCCTGAAGTCCGAGCACACCCACTACCTGGTCATGGTGGGCGGGCGGCGGGGACGGCACCCCCGGATCGGGCGGACGCTCGTCACCATCGAGGAGGAGGAAAAGGTGGTGGACGTCGTGGAGCGGATTATCCAGTGGGTCTACCGGCGGGCCTGGAGCGGCCGGCTCCTCTCCGACCAGCTGGACGACCTGCACTTCGAGGGGTTCAAAAACGAGATCGTGGCCGCCCTTCAGCAGTGATAGTACAGCGACGAGAACCCCTCGTTCTTGTCGTCGTCGCACAGGATGGCGTCCCCGTCGCGGACCAGGGTATTGAACATCATCGCGGCACTCATAAGCGCCTCGTCCGCGACGGTCCCCCTCCGGACGTCCTTGTACGCCTGGAGAATGGGGGAGGGGATGGACCGTTTCCCGACGAGGACTCCCGTGCAGTGCGTGCAGTAGGCGCAGTGCGTGTGGGTCGCGACCTCGCCGTCGGCACACATGACCGTCACCCGGTCCGATGGTGGGGCACGGAAGAGGGACAGGGTCTTCATGGCAGTACCATCATGACGTCCCATGGAATAAGAGGATGCCGATCCGGGCGATGCGGGCAGAGACCTTGCGAATCCCGCGCTCCCGGACCGGCCCCGGACCAGGCGCGTGGGAACGCCGTGGCAGGGGATGCCCACCGGCTGAGAACGGGGCTCGGTGACGATATTTTATATAGTCCTGTCCCCAATAATTTACACTCGCATCGCACGATTGTGAGCTTCACAATTTCCATCGGAAAACTGGAGGATCAAGGAAAATGGCAGCAGCAAAGCCCCATCTCAATCTCGCCGTCATCGGCCATATCGATCACGGGAAGTCGACCCTCGTGGGAAGGCTCCTCTTCGAGACCGGTGCGGTACCCCAGCATGTCATCGACGGCTACCGGAAGGAGGCCGAGAGCAAGGGGAAGGGAACCTTCGAGTTCGCCTGGGTCATGGACAACCTGAAGGAGGAGCGGGAACGGGGGATCACCATCGATATCGCCCACAAGCGGTTCGACACCCCGAAGTACTACTTCACCATCGTGGACTGCCCCGGCCACCGCGACTTCGTGAAGAACATGATCACCGGCGCCTCGCAGGCCGACGCAGCCATCCTTGTCGTCGCTGCGGCGGAGGGCGTGCAGGAGCAGACCAAGGAGCATGTCTTCCTTGCACGGACGCTCGGTATCAACCAGCTCATCATCGTCATCAACAAGATGGACGCGGTGAACTATGACCAGAAGCGGTTCGAGGCCGTGAAGGCCGACGTCTCCGCCCTCCTCAAGCTGGTCGCGTACAAGCCCGACGACATGCTCTTCATCGCGGCGTCGGCCTTCCAGGGAGCGAACATCGCGAAGAAGTCGGACAAGACCCCCTGGTACAAGGGGCCGACCATCCTCGAGGCGCTCGACACCCTGAAGGAGCCCGAGAAACCGACCCAGCTGCCCCTGCGCCTGCCCATCCAGGACGTGTACAGCATCTCCGGTATCGGCACCGTGCCCGTGGGCCGGGTCGAGACGGGGATCCTCAAGAAGGGGATGAACGTCATCTTCATGCCGGCGAACAAGACCGGTGAAGTGAAGTCCGTCGAGATGCACCACGAGGAGATCCCGCAGGCGGTGCCCGGGGACAACGTGGGCTTCAA
>DATJPK010000044.1:0-21123 GCA_035506435.1 Methanomicrobiales archaeon | reverse complement strand
CCGGGCAAAGAGGAGCTTCCCCCGCTTTACCGGCCCGACCGTGGGGTCGTCAAGGTCGAACCCGACGAGAGCGACCTCCGTCGCCCCGAGGGCGTGCGCGAGGAAGACCGCCCGGTCGCCGTCCGAGAACCCGCCGAAGTTATGGATCCCGTCGAAGGGCCGGCTCTGGGTCGTCCCGACGAGCGGGCCCGGGAACCGGGGTACCCATTTCCTGAGAAGGGGCATGTTGTCCCCGTGAGCATGCACGACGATGACCGTGCCTTCCTTATTCATGGCAATGAACGCATCCGTCGCCCCGTCGAGGTCGGTGACGATGGCTGCCGGGCGGATACACCGGGCGAACAGCTGGTTGGCCGCACCGTCTGCCGCGATGACCGTGCCCCGGACCCGGTCCAGTTCATCCACGAGGTTCGGGCCATTCCCGCAGACCGTCGCCGGTCTGCCCCGGATATGCTCTCCGAGGAGGGGCAGGTCGTCCCTCGCGAGGAGCCCGGCGAGGAGCCGGGCCGCCTCCTCGTCCCGGGCCCGGTCGAAGCCGAAGTGCCCGATGATCCGGAGGTAGTACGGTTCCCAGTCCTCGAACCTCGAAAAAATGAACCCGGTTTTCGGGGATTTCATGGATTATTCCGTCAGACCTCGAAGATCTCGTGGGACTCTTCCTTCTCGAGGCCCACGACCCGCATGAACTTGCGCATGATGGGCTCGAGCACGAGGGAGAGGAGGTCGTCCTTCACCTTCACGAGGGAAAAGTAGGTGAGCGGGATGGTCGCGGCCGCCATGTTCGGGTGCCCGCCGGCCTCGCCGATGTCACCGAAGGCCTCGGAGAGCACGTTCCCGATGTGGAGCCGGATGTCCTTGTTCCTCGCCGAGATGTAGATGGCCGAGTCGCCGATGCCGATGGCAAGGGCCGTGTTCACCCCCTCGAGGTTGATGAGGAGGTCGGCCGCCTGGGGAAGGGCGTCCCGGTTCCGCACGTACCCGACATTCGAGAACAGGTAACCGCTCCTGATCTTCCGGTTCCGGATGGCCGCGCCGAGCACGTCGAGGGTCTCCTGCGAGATGGCGGGCGAGGTGATCTTCTCCAGGAGCTCGAGGTCGGTGAAGGGAAGGAGGAAGGCCGCATAGATGAAGTCGGCCGGGGTCACGTTCCGCCGGAAGTAGCGGGTGTCGGCCTGGACCCCGTAGAGGAGGGCGGTCGCCACCTTCTTGTTCACGACGATGCCGAGCTCCTTGAGGTACTGGGCCATCATCGTCGCGGTGGCCCCGATACCCGATCGGATATCCACGAAGTCCCCCTTCACCTCGGGGATTTCGCCGTTCGTGTGGTGGTCGATGACCAGGTTCACCTGGGTCTTCTTCGAGAGGTCGTTGTTCATCCCGGGCGCGAGGGAATCGACGAGGGCCAGGTAGTCGCACTCCTTGAGTACCTGGGGGGTGATCCGCTCCATGTTGATGTCGAGCAGGTTCACGAAGGCCCGGTTTTCCTGGTGCCCGATATTCCCGCCGTAAAGGATCCGGCAGGTGAGGTTCTTCGGGTTCGCCTCGGCGGCGATGGCGACGAGGGCCATGGCGCTCGAGATGGAGTCGGGGTCCGGGTTCGTGTGGGTCACGATCCCGAGGGTGCCCTCCCAGCCGGCAAGGAGCTCGAAGAGCCGGCGGGCGAGCCGGGACGAGTGGAGACGGGCGAGGTGGGCCTCGACCTCCTTCGCGACCACCTCCTGCGGGTAGATGACGAGGTCACCGCCGGCCTCCTGGAGCATGCCGATGGAGACCGGGTCGGTGGCCCGGGCTATGATATGGGCCTTCGGGTACGCGGCACGGATGGTGCGGAGGGCGGCGAGGTTCGCGTCCTTGTCATTGGAGAGGACGAAGGCGACGTCGGGCTCGGGGAGACCGGTGACGAGCCCGGGGCTCGTGAGGTCCCGGACGATGGCATTGAACTTCTGGACCCGGAGGTCCTCGACCCGTTTCTCGTCATGGTCAACGATGAGGATATCCGGGGTCTCGCGGAAGAGCGCCTCCACGACATTGTAGCCGGTGCTCCCGCACCCGAATATCAGGTATTTGACCTTCTTTTTCGCCTTTTCCACTCCAGTACCCGCCATATGTACAGAATTGCGCCGTCCCCCGATATAAGGGATTGCGACTCGGAGGTGCAGAGTCCCCGCAGGGACGACTATTCCCGAAGGAAGAGGAGTCCTGCGACTCCAGTCGCAGGGACGATGGACCTCCGGGGAGAGAATCCCGGAGGGATACGAAATCCTTATCTGAATTCATCGACCACGTTATGCGTTCATTTGGGCCTGTAGCTTAGTCAGGTTGAGCGATGGACTCTTAATCCATCGGCCAGGGGTTCAAATCCCTTCAGGCCCGTTTTACCTTTCTTGATTCTGACAGCAGTTATGCAGATATGCAGGAAATTATAAACAGGGCGTTGTTGTATTTTGTTGTGAAGGAAACAGGAAGGATGCGTGAACATGGAGACAGGGACGTCCGAACAGGGCCCGAAATGTAACTGGAAGGGACATATGCACTGCCATGGTTCGGGAGGAGCAATGTACGGCCTGGGGTTCCTCGGGGCCCTCGTGTATTACCTCACCACCGCCACCACCATCCTTGGCGGGGTCATCGGGGTATTCAAGGCGGTGCTCTGGCCCGCCTTCCTCGTGTATGGAGTGTTGAAATTTCTCGGGGCATAACGAGGGAGAGGGCCCCGTCTCCATTTCCAACGGCACCCCGGTTTCGGGACCCGTATTTCCTGCCCCCGGTGATCAACCGGGTCAGGCCCGGTCCCTTGACAGGCTGTACCGGGTTTTCCTAAGGAAATGGTTATCCTCCCCGGTTCCCAAGTTTATGTACAGGCCTTCGGGTACGTGATAGCATGAAATGGTTAATGGAGCCCATTGCCATCGCCTTTGCGGTCATCATCGTTATCGTCGTCATGGTCGTTTTCGGGAACGTGTACCTCAGGACCACCCAGGCTGCGAAGGTCACCCCGACCCCGGTCGATACCATCGTTGTCACCGAGATACCGACCACGGAAACGACGATCCCGACCACGGAGCCCACCCCTGAGACACCGACCCCGGTCCCGACGCCGGATCCCTATAAAACCTGGGCGGTCGATGCCACGCCTATACGGGACCCGAACCCGTACGTCCTCCCCTATTACTCAACGGTGTATAACCCCAGGGGCCAGTATTTCCCCACGATCTTCCAGAAGTCCTATACATTCAGTTTCCAGTACGAGGCGGTGTATGCAAACGTGGTCCAGGCCCCCCTCATCGTCGATTTCGCGGTGTCACCGGGGTCGGACAGCCCCATCCGTTCCTTTTTCCTGATCACGGTAAGGGACAACACGACGCAGAAGCTCCTTGCCCAGGACGGGTATTTCCGGACCTACAGCAGCAACAGCCCGAAGCGGCTCTACTTCTCGTCGCCTGGCAAGTATCATATCAACATGTACGGGGGATTTGTAACCGCGTCCCTCACCCTCAGGGCGCCCACCCCGTAATTCCTTTTATTTCCGGGTCTTTCACGTCCCCCGGTGATCTCCTGAAAAAAGATTCAGTTCCCGATTTTCACGAGCATCTGCTCGAGGCTCGGGTAGTGGGACTCGACCCGCTCGACCCGGCCCCCTGCCCCGGGGAGCGCGAGGGAGAGATCGTTCATCCCGTCGATATCGAGGCCGTCGACCGCCCAGTAGATACCGTCCTTCCGGTAGTTCCGGTGGTTCCCGAGCCGGGCAAGGTCACCGATGGAGAAGGTGAGGGTGTAGGTGATGGAGCCGAACATCTCCCTGAGCTCCCGGATGGACCCGCAGGCCACCTCCTTTCCCCGCCGGAGTATGATGACCCGGTCGCAGATCTCCTCGACCTGGTACAGGTTGTGGGCCGAGAACACGATGGTCTTCTGCTGGTTCCTCAGGTCTTTCAGGAACTCGATGATGGTCCGGGATGTCATCGGGTCGAGCCCGGAGGAGGGTTCGTCGTAGATGAGCACCCGGGGGTCGTGGAGCAGGGAGCGGGCGATGGCCACCTTGCGTTTCATCCCCTTGGAGAGCTCGCCGATCTTCTTCTCGCCGGCGTCGAGGCTGAGGGTCCCGAGCAGCTGGTCGGTCTTTTCCCGTATCATCCCGCCGGCCATCCCGTAGATCTCGCCGAAGAAGGTGAGATAAGACCGGACGGTCATCGTCTCGTACAGGTGAGAGTCCTCGGGGAGGTACCCGAGGATCCGCTTCAGCCCGACCGGGTCCTCGAGGACATCGATCCCGTTGATGGAAAGGGCCCCCTTCGACGGGGGGACGAGGCCGGTCATGATCTTGAGGAGGGTCGTCTTCCCTGCCCCGTTATGCCCGACGATGCCGAGGATTTCCCCGTCGCGGAGCTCGAAGCTCACCCCGTCAAGCGCCGTGCAGCCATTGTAGTTCTTGGTGATGCCTCGGGCTGAGATCATGGTGCACATTATAGTTTACCGATCAAATTGATAAAATTTATGTTATGATATAAACGATATTTAAAGGTATATTCGATATTTATGGGGATTTTTTCGGATATATTCACGATCGCGCGGTGGGAGGTGAAAAAATCCTTTTCCGCCATGGGGAGAAACGTCCTCCCCCTTGCGATCATCCTCTTTATCCTCCTCATCCTTGCCACCGGCTTCGTCGCCCGGAGCGGCATGCACCTCCAGGACGGGATGTATACCCTCGCGACCGATGACCGTGACCTCGGGGACATCTTCTCGGCAGACGGGAGGTTCACGGTCTACTTCGCCGACCCGGCGACCATCCTCTCCGAGCGGGGGGCCTTTGACCTCGTGATCGTGAACCGGACGGTGCTTGCGCCGCTCACCGACCGGGGACGATCGGCGGCAAAGACCCTGAGCCGGGACTATTCCCAGTACGTTGCATCGGTCTACAACCGGGAGCCCGACCTGTTCGCCGCCTACCCCCTCTGGATCGACCTGCAGTACGTGCAGAGCGAGCTCGATTTCCAGGCGACGCAGGGCGGCCAGTATATCTCCGTCCGACAGCGCTCCGCCGCCCCGCCCGTTCCCTCTCAGCCGGTCGTGCAGGTGACCCCTCCTTCAACGGCAATCCCCTACACCGCCGACGAGCTCAGGAAGAACCTCCAGCAGGATGTCGGGAAGAACGACCAGCTCGCCCGGTACACGAACCTCTTCACCCAGCTCCCCTCGTACGAGAACTTCAAGACCCCGTCCCAGCTCTCCCCCTCCCTGCCCTTTGACTCCATCATCTTCGTCTTTGTCTTCATCTTCCCCCTCTACTTCACCTCGCAGTTCTTCATGATGTCCGTCATGAACGAGCGGATCGGGCGCAAGGGCGAGATCCTCCTCTCGAGCCCGATGCACCCCCTCGTCATCATCGCGGGGAAGATGCTCCCCTACCTCGCCGGGATGCTCGTTACCTCGACGGTCGTGATCCTCACCGCGAAGGCCTCTCTCCTCATTCTCCTGCCCCTCGTCCCGGTCATCCTCTTCTTCCTTGCTTCGGCGCTCCTGATCGGGATGCTCTCCCGCTCCTTCAAGGAGCTCTCCTTCATCTCGATCTTCTTCTCGACCGTCGCCACCTCGTACCTCTTCTTCCCCTCCATCTTTGCAAACGTCCACGTGGTCTCACTCGTCTCGCCCCTCACACTCATCATCCTCCAGCTCCAGGGCACCGGGTTTTCGGCGTCTGACTACCTGTACTCCACCTCCCTCTTCTACCTCACGAGCGGGGTGCTCCTCTACATCGGGGTGGTGAACTTCAATGCCGAGCGGCTCTTCGACCTCCGGCCCTTCATCCCCCGGCTCCGGGAGTTCGTCGGCTCGGCGATGTCCCGTGCGCACCCCTACCGGTCGCTCTTCATCGCAAACCTCCTCCTCATCCCCTTCATCTTCATGCTCCAGATGATGGCGCTCGTCGTGCTGTTCAACCTCCCGATGCCCCTATCCCTCGTCCTCCTCATCGTCGCGGCCGCCTTCGTCGAGGAGCTCGCGAAGTCCGTCGGGGTGTACAGCCTCTTTGCCGCCGAGTTCCCGACCCTCCCCATCCGCACCCTCGTCCTTGCCTGCGCCGCCACCGCCATCGGGTTCCTCGTCGGGGAGAAGCTCTTCCTCGTCGCCATGCTCTCGCAGATCACAGAATCGGTGTTCGGTTCCATCCTCTTCCTCCAGCAGGACCTGCTCCTCCTCTGGATGCCCCTCCTCCTCCATTTCACCGGCGTGCTCATCGTCACCCTCTCGATCCGGTTCGGGGGCCGGCGCTGGTACTTCCCGGGCGTCATCGCCGCGACCGTCGTGCACAGCCTCTATAACCTCCACTTCATCCTCGGGGCGATGCGATGAACGGGAGAAACGTCTGGATCGTTGCGAGGAAGGAGCTCAGGGGCATCAACTACGAGAAGACCATCGTGTTTGCCATCCTCCTCCAGCTCTTCGTCGCGATGTTCTCCTCCTTCCTCATGGTCGGGCTCACCTCGATGTACGACCCCTCGTCCGTCTCCCAGTACGCGAGGTTCCGGTACAGCATCGCCTACGCGGGCAATGACTCGAGCCTCCTCGACCGGCTCCAGGACTCCGACGACTTCACCGTCTTTGAGATGGATCTCTCGCCGGCCCTCGAGTCCCTGAAGGAACGGAAGCTCGCGGCCGTGATCTTCGTCCCCGCGACCGACCCCGGGGGAACTGACCCGGTCCAGGTCACCCTCTATACCGTCCAGAACGACCTGCAGGCGACCGTCGTCGGCGTGAAACTGAAGGACGTGTTCCTCGGGTTCGAAAACGACCTCCGGGATGCGAGGGCGCAGCGGATCACGGAGCAGCCGGTCGCGGTGGACTTCCCGCCGGCGGCGAGGACCGAGGGGTTCTACGAGTTCGTCTTCGGCCTCCTCATCCCCCTCCTCGTCTTCATGCCGGCCATCATCTCCGCCTCCCTGATCATCGACCTGATCACCGAGGAGTACCAGCACGAAACCCTCGAGACCCTGGTCTCCACCCCGATCACCTTTGCCGAGATGGTCTGGGGAAAGATCCTCGCCTGCGAGATCCTGGTTCCCGCCCAGGCCGGCGCCTGGCTCGTCCTCCTCGCCCTGAACGGGATCAGGATCGCGAACCCCGTCCCCGTCCTTGTCCTCGTCACCGTCGCATCTTTGATACTGATACTCCTGTCCGCTCTCACGGCTCTTCATTACCGGGAGCGGACCGCCGCCCAGTTCATCTACTCCACCGCGCTCGTGGTCGTCATCCTCCTCGTCGTCGCCATCCCGGGGAACCCGCTCAACCTGATCGTCCGGGCATCGGTGGGGAACGCGGGCATGGAGACCTGGGGGGCCATCCTCCTCGTTTCCGCGGTGGCGGCCCTCCTCGGGTACGTCACCCACCTCTATGCCCGGCGGGTCGGGAGGCTCGCCCAGGGAGGCATCTGATCCCTCACCGCTTTTTCCGGGATGACCGCGTGCCGTGGCAGCGCCCCCCGGGCTCGAACCCGCGATCCGGCCCTTCCAATACCTTCATCTCGTCAGACGACCTTGATATATCCCAACGGAGCTGATTGAATTCCGGGAAATCCAAAAAAGAAGAACGATCCAGTTGATCCCAACGCAGTAGATGCTCAGGGCCAGCCAATCGTCCGCGTACGGCTCCCGAAGAAATGGAACCGCGAACAGTTTGCTTCTGCAGAACTCATGATGGGTGCGAACCACATCCGGGTCAGGTGCTACGACGGCGTGACCCGGATGGGCCGGATCAAGGGAAAGATCAAAAAGAGGGTCTGGATCCGCGAGGGGGATATCCTGATCGTGACTCCCTGGTCCTTCCAGGACGAGAAATGCGATATCCTGTACCGGTACCTGCCGCCCCAGGTCGAGTGGCTCAGGCGGAACCGCTATATCTGAACCCGGACCATACAAAGGTTCATCCCTCCGGGAATTCAATATATATTGCAGTTTTTCGAAAAGACTGTTTGAGTAGAGCCATGTTTAAATCAGATTTTGGTGGCCAGAGAAACTTCGGCCCGCGTGAGATGACGAAGGTCATCTGTTCAGACTGTGGAAAGGAATGCGAAGTACCGTTCAAGCCGACCGAGGGAAGGCCCGTTTACTGTCAGGAGTGCCTCCCGAAGCACCGGCGCCCCCGGTTTTAATCTCAGATCCTCAATTTTTTTCCTTTCGCCTGTTTTCGTGATCTTCCGGTACCGGTTATTCCACCCGGTAGCCATGGCTCTCGAGGGCTTCCTGCAGACTGTCCTCGATTTCATCCGACCATTCCCGCGCCTCCCTGAGAACAGATTCCCAGATCGCCCTGAGTTCCGGATTCTCTGAGTGGAGGGCGAGGGTGCCGGTGACCGTGCCGATGAGATCCCCCTCGCGGTGAAAAACCCGCATCACGACGCACCGGTAGAATTTGCACTGCGACGGGCTGGTCCCGTGGATGGTGCAGATGACATGCTCCCCCCGGGGACGGAGGAACCGGCAGGCAGACGGGTGCCGGTCGATCCAGCTGCGGTCGAGAAACAGGTCCCTCTTATCCTCGTCGATCACCGCGTGGAACGGCGTGCCGGTCGAGACCGATTCGCACTCGAACTCGAAAGGGCCGACCTGGCGGTCGATGGCAATGAAGTCGCCCATGGGCAGGCAGCAGGTCCCGCACATCCGGCAGCGGAATACCATGGCTCCGGATCAATCTCGCGGCCCGGAATATGAAATGAAGGGAAAGGAAAAAATGAGATTACTTCTCCCCGTTCACGACCTTCCCGTCGCGGAGCCGGATGATCCGGTCGAAGTACTCGTTGTGCCACTCTTCGTGGGAGACCATCACGATGGTCTGCCGCATCTCCCTGTTTATCTCCCTGAAGAGGTTGAGGACCATCCGGGAGTTTTCGGTGTCCAGGTTCGCGCACGGCTCGTCGGCAAAGAGGATGTCCGGCTTGTTCACGATGGCGCGGGCGATGGCGACCCGCTGCTGCTGCCCGCCCGAGAGCTCGCCCTGCAGGTGCCCGCGCCGGTCGCAGAGGCCGATCTTCGAGAGGATGTCGACGGTCGCGGCTTTGTACTGCTTCTCGGAACGGTCTGTCCGGAGCATCGCGGGGAGCGCGACGTTCTCCATCACCGTGAGCTCGGGGACAAGGGCATAGTCCTGGAAGACGTAGCCGAGCTTGTAGAGCCGGAACATCGTCTTTTCATAGTCGGTGAGCCTGCCCACGTCCGTCCCGTCGATGGTGATCTTCCCGGCGGTCGGGGTGTCGAGGAGCCCGAGCATGTGGAGGAGGGTGGACTTCCCGCTTCCCGAGGGGCCCATGATGCCGATGAACTCCCCCTTGGCAATATGGATATCCACCCCGTCGAGGGCCTTCACCTCGACGTTCCCCATGTGGTAGACCTTCCGCAGGTTCTCTGTCCGTATCATGGCATCACGCCCTCATGGTCTTCTGGATATCTTCAAGCGCAACCCGCCAGGCCGGGACATAACCGGCTACCACGGCGGCCCCGAACAGGATCAGGGAGTTGGTCAGCATGTCGAGGGGAGTCAGGTACAGGGTCGCCGACCACTCCGGGGTCACGATGGGATTGAGGGACATGTATACCGCGAGCAGCGACGTTATGGTGATCCCGATAATGATCCCGAACAGGGCGAGGATGATGACCTGGAGCCCGTAGCTGTGCATGATGACCTCCTTCTGGACCCCGATGGCCTTCAGGATCCCAATCTGCTTCCGGCTGTTGATGGTCTTGATGGTGATGACAATGAATAGTACAACGGTGGTGATCACGATGCTCACGATGAGCGAGACGAGGTTGATGATGGCAAAGCTCTGGAGGGCCCTCCCCATCCCCTTCGCGAGGAGATCGCCCGTGGTCTGGACATCCTGCGAGACCCCGTAGGACTGGAGCTCGTTCTTGATGGACTTCTCGGAATAGCCGGGCATGGCCTTCACCGTGATATAATCTGCCCGGTCGAGGGCGCTCCCCTCCACGAGCTCCATGTCGGTCATGGTGGTGTACACCGTGCTGTCCGCCTGGCTCCACCCGGTCAGGAAGATCCCCTTTACCCGGTAGTCCTTCGTGTAACCGTTGCCGTACTCGATGGTGACGGAGTCCCCGACCCTCACACCACCCAGCGATGCCTGGAACTCGTCCTCCTGCCGGACCGAGGGGTCCCCCGCCACCGTCTGGCCCATCAGGATCTCCCCGGTGTCCCCGTCGCCGAGGTAGGTCCCCGCGATCATCTTCGTGTACAGGGGGGAGACGTACTTCTCGTCCGTGGGCGAGATGGCCCGCACCCCGACGCTCAGGATCCGGTCCCGGAATTTCAGGGTCGCCCCCTTGGTATAATGGGGAGTCGCCCTCTCCACGCCGGGCAGGCTGTTGATCAGGGAAAGGGTGGAATCGAGGTCGGTGATGTACTGGTCCCCGGCCCGGGGGCTGACGAGGACGTTTCCAACCTCGTAGTCCACGAGCTGGCCGGTAATGCTCTGCCCGATCCCGTTGAAGAGCCCGGGGAGGAAGATCATGTTCGTGAAGCACAGGGCTATGATGATCACGGTCATGACCGTGCTCGTCCGGTTCCCCCGGATGAGCGATCGCCAGGCTAGAAACAGGGCGACCTTCAGCTCTTTCTTACCCATGGGAGGGCCCCGCCGCCGCCGTTCTTCTTCGGGAGGTACCAGAACCGGTAGGCGACGATCCCGACCCCGAGGACGCCGAGGAGCATCATGATGAGCCCGCCCGAGCTATCGCCGGGCACCACCCGGAGGGACAGCTCGCGGGACACGGTGTGGGTACCGAGGTCGTCAACGTAGGTGATGGTGGTGTTATAGGTATAGGTCCCGCCCTTCCCGCCGTCCATCATGAAGACCGCGGGGGCATCGTTCCCCGGCTTGATCTTCCCGATGAAGGACTGCTTCGTCCCGGTCATCGGGAGGTCGACCGTCGCGGACACCTGCTTTGCCTCGCCCGTCCCTGTGTTCTCGATACGGATGGTGAGGTCGAAGGGCTGGTTCTCCGAGACCCTCCGCGGGCTCGTGTCCACCGAGACGAAACCGAGCTCCCCCTGCCCCTTCATCATGACATTGATGGAGGTCGCCTGGTTGTGGGCGGTCCCGTCGATGGCCTTGTACTTCAGGGTCACCGGCACCTGGGCAAGGCCGGGGCTTGCCTCCTTGTCAGAGAGGAGGACGATACCGATGTTCTTCGAGCTCCCCGCGGCTACTGCTCCCAGGTGGTAGAGATCGGTATTCTTCGGGGCGATGGTACCGCTCACGTTCCCGATCTGCACCGTGACGTCATCGGCCAGGAGCTTCCCGTCGTTCCGGACGGTGAGGCCGACGGGGATCTCCTGGCCCGGGTCCACGGTGTCGGGCACAGAGGACTGGAGGATCAGGATCTCCTGCTTCTGGATCCCCACGGCGGAGTTGACATTCACCGGGATCGGGTACTGGACGCTCGTCCCCTGGGGAATCCGGATCCAGACCTCGGGGAAGTACATCCCGTCATGGGAGGGCGCCTGGACGAGGAAGGTAAGGGTCATCGATTGGCCGGGCCCGAGGGCACCGACCTGCTGGAAGTTCCCCTCCAGGACCTCGACCCCGTTCCCGTACAGGTACACCGACTCGACAAGGACCGTCATGTCCTTCGTGACCGTGGTGGTCGTCGAGCCAGAGACCCCGTTCTGCACCGTCGATTCCGTCGTGCTCGCGGTACCCGCGGTGTTCTCGAGGGTGACGGTGATGGTCCCCTGGTCGCCGGGGAGCAGGATGGACGGGGTCACCTGGTAGCTGGTAATGGCCACGGTGGGGTCCGTGGTATCTGCCGCAACCCCCATCGGGAGGACTGCAAGGGAGAGGAGGGCTAAAAGGAGGGCGAGCCCCCCGATGGCCTTCCGGGAATGAGCCTGGGCATGCATGGAGATCACTTCTTTGTCTTATTCGGTTCGATTGCTGATATATATAATGGTTTTCTTGTTGTGTAATACATAAGTATTATAAACGAGTATCATACACTACTACCAGAAAGGTGCCCTGACCATGCCAGCGGGTAAGGACAATGGCGATTTTGCCCTGATCAAGGGTCTCCTGCGGGACGAGCCCCGGGGGATGACCGCCACCGAGCTTGCCCGTGCGCTGGGGAGGACCAAGAACACGGTCGGGAAGTACCTGGATATCCTCCATGCCTCCGGCCAGGTGGAGATGCGGAGCTTCGGGATGGCGAAGGTGTTCACCCTGACAAGAAGGGTCCCGCTCTCCCAGCTCTTCTCCCATACCCCCGAGATGGTCATGATCCTCGACAGGGACCACAGGGTGCTGCAGGTGAACGATCCCTTCCTCGGGCTCCTCTCCCTCACCCGCGAAGAAGTGGCAGGGAAGAACCTGGCCTTCCTCCCGGTGAGAGACCCCGGAGTCGATGACCTGGTCCGGTCCCTCCTCGACTCCATCGGCGAGGGGAAAAGCGAGACCGACCTTGAGCTCCCGGGGGGAAGCCCCCGCTTCCTCCGGACGAAGCTGATCCCCATCCTCTTCGAGGACGGGAGCCAGGGGTCGACGGTGATCCTCACCGACCAGACCCCGGTCCGGCTTGCCGAGCAGGCCCTCCGGGAATCGGAGAAGAAGTACCGGGAGCTCGTGGAAAATGCAAACTCCATCATCCTGAAGATGGACCTCGCGGGAAATGTCACCTTCTTCAACGAGTTCGCCGAGCGGTTCTTCGGCTTTCCCCGGGACGGGATCCTCGGGAAAAACGTGGTCGGGACCATCGTCCCCCCGACCGAGAGCTCCGGGAGGGACCTTGAGCAGATGATCCGCGAGCTCCTCTCGCACACCGAGGAGTACCAGAGCAACGAGAACGAGAACATCACGAGGGACGGGAGGAGGGTCTGGGTCCACTGGACGAACCGGGCCATCCGGGACGAGAACGGGGACCCGGTCGGCGTGCTCTCCATCGGGAACGACATCACCGGGCACCGCCTGCTCGACGAGCAGCTCCGTGCCTCGGAGAAACGGTTCCGGGACCTCGCCGACCTGCTCCCCCAGCCCATCTTCGAGGCCGACGCCTCGGGCACCCTCCTCTTTGCGAACCGGCAGGCCTTCCTCACCTTCGGGTACCTGCCCGACGAGGTCCAGGGTAAGATCCACGTGCTCGATTTCCTCGCCCCCGAGGACCGGGCCCGGGCGCAGGCATCCATCGGGCGGATGCTCCGCGAGGGCATGCACGGGAGGGAGGAGTACACCGCCATCAGGAAGGGGGGCGGGCGGTTCCCCATCGTGAACTACTCGGCACCCATCCGCGAAGGCGACCGGATCTCGGGGTTCCGGGGAATCGCCATCGACCTCACCACGCAGAAGGAGGTGGAGGCCGAGCTCAGGAGGGAGCGGGACTTCATCGACGCGACGCTCCATATCCTCGATGCCCTCGTCGTGGTCCTCGACCGGGACGGGAGGATCGTGCGGTTCAACCATGCCTGCGAGGCGCTCACCGGCTACACCGAGGAGGAGGTGAAGGGCCGGCCCCTCTGGGAGATCTTCCTCGTCCCCGACGAGACCGCTAAGGTGCGGGGAGCCTTCGAGACTCTCGCCGCAGGGAGCGGGCAGCTCCGGCTCGCGAACGCCTGGGTGACCAGGGGCGGGGAGCAGCGGTTCATCGAGTGGTCGAGCACCGTGCTCCATGACGAAAAGGGCGGCACGACCCATGTCATCGCCACGGGCATCGATACGACGGGCTACCGGGCGCTCGAGGAGGAACTCGGGAAGTACCGTCCGCCGCCGGGAACGGGAGGGAAACCGGCCCCGCCTTCCTGATCGACTCTCTGCAAAGCCGCCCGGCACCCTTTTTTCCTCCCCCGCCTTATCTCAGGTATGCCAGAAGAGATGAACCAGCCAGCGGCGAAGGGCCTCCCGACGAACCAGCTCTTCGTCTTCGAACAGCCGGCGAGGCGCTGGGAGCTCCTCGTCAGGATCGTCTACTGGATCCTTATCGGGATCGTTCTCTGGGTGTACGGGCTCATCGCCTTCATCTGCCTGTTCATCCAGTGGTTCGTGATCCTGATCCTCGGGCACCGGAACCGGGACCTCTCGGACGTTGCACGGGGTTACCTGGAATACATGGTCCATGTCACCCCGTACATGTACATCATGACAGACAAACGGCCCAGGATTCTCCCGGTTAAAGTTCGGATCTACGAGGAAGGGCCGATTCCCGAGTGAGGCTCGGTCGGGGAACGGTTTTACCGACAGGAAAAGAAACAGAGGCCGGGGCCGAGATTCGAACCCGGGTCGGGGGATCCACAGTCCCCTAGGATAACCAACTACCCCACCCCGGCAAATGTACCTTGATGATGTTGCCCGGGAATCTGATAAAAATATCTCCCCCCGCCCTGAGTACCGCGCCATGCCCCCCGCCCTGAGATCCGGGCCCTCCCCCGCGGCAATGAGCAGGTTTATGATGGAGTGGATTGTACTCTTCTCACTTCTCACCGAGGACAGGCGAATGGAGGACGGACGATGGCAGACCCCGCACCCGCAGGCATCAGGACACCCATCGTCTGCGTCCTCGGCCACGTCGACCATGGCAAGACCTCCCTCCTCGACCGGATAAGGGGCTCCTCGGTCGTCGATACCGAGGCCGGGGCGATTACCCAGCATATCGGGGCGACCCTCGTCCCCCTCGAGTCCATCCGGAAGATGAGCGGGGCCCTCGGGAAACTCGACATCCAGGTCCCTGGCCTCCTCTTCATCGACACCCCCGGCCACCATGCCTTCACCACCCTCCGGGCCCGGGGCGGAGCCCTCGCCGAGATGGCCATCCTCGTCGTGGACGTGAACGAGGGGTTCCAGCCCCAGACCGTCGAGGCCCTCGAGATCCTGAGGAACTGCAAGACCCCCTTCGTCGTCGCGGCCACGAAGATCGACCGGATCCACGGCTGGCGGGTGAACGAGGACGAGGCCTTCCTCTCGACCTTCGGGAAACAGGGGGAACGTTCCCGCTCGCTCCTCGAGAACAAGACCTACGAGATCGTCGGGAAGCTCTCGGAGCTCGGCTTTGCCTCGGAGCGGTTCGACCGGATCAGCGACTTCCAGCGGAACATCGCCATCGTCCCCGTCTCGTCGCACACGGGGGAAGGGATCGCCGATCTCCTTATGATCCTCATCGGGCTCGCCCAGCGGTTCCTGAAGCAGGACCTCGCCTTCCAGGCCGACGCCCCGGCCCGGGGGACGGTCCTCGAAGTGAAGGAGGAGCGGGGACTCGGGATGACCCTCGACGTGATCCTCTACGACGGGACCCTCGCGGTGGGGGACGAGATCATGCTCGCCACGGCGGACGGGGTGGTGGCGACAAAGGTCCGGTCCCTCCTCTCGCCGAGGCCGCTCCGGGAGATCCGGGTCGAGGACCGGTTCGACCGGGTAAAGTCCGTCATTGCCGCCGCGGGGATCAAGGTCGCGGCCCCGAACCTCGAGGCGGTGGTCGCCGGTTCCCCCCTCGTCACGGTCCGCTCCGACCGGGAACAGGTGGCCTCGGGTATCAGGCAGGAGATGGAGGACATCAAGGTTGTCCTCTCCGAGAAGGGGATCAGCATCAAGGCTGACACCATCGGCGCCCTCGAGGCTTTGTCAAAGGAGCTCGAGGGGAAGTCCATCGGGATCCTCAGGGCAGGCGTTGGTCCGGTCTCCCGCCACGACCTCGTCGAGGTCCAGACCGTCGCCGACCCCATGGCCTCGGTGCTCCTCTGCTTCAACACCCCGATCCTCCCCGACGCCCAGGAGCTCCTGAAGGACCCCTCGTTCTCCCACGTGAAGGTCTTCTCGGCGAAGGTGATCTACCAGCTCATCGACGAGTACCTGGCATGGCGGGAGGCCGAGACCCGGAAGAAGGAGGCCCAGAAGTTCGAGCAGGTAGTCCTCCCTGCCCGGATCCTGCTCCTCCCGAACTGCGTCTTCCGGCAGAGCAACCCCGCGGTGGTCGGGGTCCGGGTCCTCCTCGGGAAGCTCCGCGCCGGGGTCGACCTCATGGACCGGACCGGGCGCCGGATCGGCCACCTGAAGACCATCCAGAACCGGGGGGAGAACATCCGGGAGGCCGACGCGGGGGCAGAGGTGGCGGTCTCCATCGAGGGCGTCACGGTCGGCCGGCAGGTGAACGTGAACGACGAGCTCTTCGTGGAAGTCCCCGAGCGGCACGTGAAGATCCTCGAGCACGAGATGCTCCCCCTCCTCTCGCCCTCGATGAAGGAGTGCCTCGAGGATTACACGATGCTCATGCGGAAGGGCGACCCCTTTTGGGGCAAATGACGGCGGTTATCATTTCCGCGTCCTACCCGGCACCAATGTTTAAGAACCCACCGGGCCAATGATATTGTCACTCCAGAGGGGCACGAATGGTGGATTTCAAGCTGGTTCTCTCGGACGCAAAGGACGGACGGGCATACAACGTGAGCGTGAGCGGCGGTTCCGCGAACGCCTTTATCGGGAAGCGGATCGGGGACGAGGTGGACGGGGGGCCGGTCGGCCTCGGCGGCTACCGGATGAAGATCACCGGCGGATCGGACCGGAACGGGAACCCCATGAGGGCAGACCTCCCGGGGATGGCAAGAAGGAGGCTCCTCCTCTCGGGCGGAGTCGGGTTCCACCCCCGGCTCGAGGGCGAGCGCCGGCGGAAGATGACCCGGGGGAACGAGGTCACCCAGGACCTCGTCCAGGTGAATGCCCTCGTGACCGGCTATGGCGAAAAGCCCCTCGGCGAATACTTCAAGAAGGGCGAGGAAAAGGCCGGCGAGAAGGAAGCCCCTGCAAAGAAAGAGCGGCCGGCAAAGAGGAAGTAATACACCGGGGGGGCGAAGCAGCCCGGAGTGCGACCTACTCCACTTTTTTCCTCAGGACCTCGACGGTGAGGTTCTCCTTCAGGTCATCGAACCCGACTCCGTGGCGTTTTGCCACGATCACCGCGGCGGCGGGGAGGCGCAGGTTCCCGTCGAAGCCCTCCCGGATCACCCGGTTCACCTCGGCGACCACCTCGGTGGGCGGGACGCCGCGGGCCTTCGCGATCCGGCCGATGAGAACCTGCGAGGGCTCGTCGCTCTCGAAAATCCCGGAGTCGGGCCGGAACCCCACCGGGACGGTGATCGCCGAAAGGTCGAGAAGGGGTCGCACCCACCCGTCGGCGATCTCCACCATCCCAGCGGCCTTCGCCTTCTCGAGGACCTGGTTTGCCTGGTCCCGGCTCATCCACCGGCGGTCGATGGTGAGGTAGAAGATGAACTCGGACTTCTGGAGCTTCTCCTTCCTCGTGTGCTTGAACGGGGCGGCGACGGTGACGGCGAGGCTCACGGGCAGGCACCCTTTAGGAGGGCCTTGAACTCGGCGGCGTCCATCGCTCCCTGCTGCCCCTCCTTCACGACGATGCACTCTGACAGGGAGCCCTTGTCCTGGACCCGCATGAGGAAGATGTTCTCACCGAGCGGGACCCTGCCCTTCGCCGCGAGGAGGATGTCGTGCAGGATGAAACGGAAATCGGCCATCTCGGTGACCGTCTCCTCGAACGCGGGGAGGGAGTCCACCATTTCGAAGGACATCTTGTTCGTGGCGAGCTGGACGAGGACCTGGCGTTTCACGAGGTCCGTCCCGCGCCGGCTCGTCTGGTGGGTATCGTGGAGCCGCCGGATGCAGCCGAGGACCTCGGGGAAGGGGCGGTTCAGGTCGAAGTCGAGGTCGTAGGTGTTCGGGAACCGGTAATAGATTCTGCGCATCAATTACCTATGGGCACCCGCGAAGGTAAAAAAGGATTGGGTGGATTTTACTCGGGGGGGACGGGCTTGCTTTCCTCGACCAGGATCGCGTGCGCCACCATCGATATGTCGCCGCCGCGATTCTCACTCGATGAGAATCGCGTTCACGACCCCGTCCTGGGCCGGGCGGGAGACGACCCGGGCCCTGCCGATCTCGGTCTTCACGATTGCGCCTTTCGTGAGGATGTTGCGCCTCATGTAGTTGGGATCTGCCCGGTTCTCGACCACCGTCTCGATCTTTGCCTTCTTCGTCTCGCCGGTGGCCGGCACCGAGACATTTGCGTACTGCGTCCTGAGGGCCCGGACCTTCAGGTTCCCTCCCCGGGTCCTGATGATCCGGTTCCTGCCCTCACCGAGGGTCGTGTCAGCCGGTGCCCTCCCGATCTCGAACCGCTTCTTCCGCCGGGAGATGCGGTACCGCTTGCCGCTCTCCCTCCGAATGGATCTACCCTGCCAGAGTATGAGTATCACCCCTCCGCGTCTGGAATTTTACGTCTGGGTTCATAAGTATGGGGACCGGGATTATTAAACCCTTTGCTCCTGGGAGAGGATCGCGTCGAGGAGCGGCCCCACGCCCTCGCCGGTCTTCAGGTTCGTCCGGAAGACGGGCATCTTCGGGTTGTACCGGTGCATATCCTTCTCCATCCGGTCCAGGTTGGCTCCCACGAGGGGGGCGAGGTCGACCTTGTTGATCACCCCGATCTGCCCGTCCCGGAAGATCATGGGGTGCTTGTTCACCACGTCGTCCCCTTCCGTTGAGGAGACGATCACGATGCGCTTCTCGGCCCCGAGCCTGAAATCGGTCGGGCAGACCATGTTTCCCACGTTCTCGATGAAAAGGAGGTCGATGGTATCGAGGGGGAGGTCCTCGATGGCATGCTCGACCAGGTGGGCGTCCAGGTGGCACTCCTTCCCCGTGTTCGCGTTCACCGCGGGGATCCCGAGGGCGACGATCCGCTGGTAGTCGTCGTCCCCGTAGACGTCCCCCGCGATGGCCCCCGCCCTGAGCCCGCGTTTCTTGAGCAGCGGGACCATCCGCTCGATGAGCGCGGTCTTCCCCGACCCGATGGCACCGAGGAGATCGAAGGCCCGCACCCCGTGTCCCCTGAGATGGGCCGCATTCGCGTCGGCGATGCGGTTGTTGGCCCCGTAGATGTCCTTCTCGATCTGGAGATCGATGTGGTGCATGCACACATATGGATCGTGAACCTGTTTATAGGTTCACCGTCAATAGTTCCGGGATGAAACTCTCGGGCGAGCGGATCCTGTACCCCTGCTACTTCGATGCCGGTCTTGACCGGGGCTCGGGGAGGCGCATCCCCCGCGGCCTCGCCGTGAAGGGGCCCACCCTCCAGGACCTGGAGCGGGCCCTCCGGCGTGAGAAGATTGCCTTCCGGGCCGAGGAGAAGCACCACCCGGCCCACTGGCTGAAACGCGAGGGACGGCTCATCGTCACCTGGACAGGGCCGAAGGAGGAGCTTCTCCGGCGCGTGGCACGCAGCCTCGAACAGAAGAAGTGATCCCCGTGTACGACCTCCACACCCACACCACCCTCTCCGACGGTGAAATGCTCCCCATCGAGCTCATCCGCCGTGCGTCGGTCCTCGGGTACCGGACCGTCGCCCTCACCGACCATGTCGATTCCGGGAACATCTCGGCGGTCATCTCCGCCCAGGTTCCCCTGAAGGAGCTCGCCGAGGCATACGGGGTCGCCCTGCTTGCCGGAGTCGAGATTACCCACGTGCCCCCCGGGCACATCGCGAGGCTCGCGAAGCAGGCGAAGGGCAAAGGGGCCGACATAGTCGTTGTCCACGGGGAAACGGTGGTTGAGCCCGTGGCACCGGGCACGAACCTCGCCGCCTGCAACTGCCCGGACGTTGACCTCCTCGCCCACCCGGGCATGATCACCCCGGAGGCAGCCCGGGAGGCCGCCCGGAAGGGGATCGCACTCGAGATCACCTCACGGGCCGGCCACAACCGGACGAACGGCCACGTCGCCCTCGCGGCCCGGTCGGCAGGCTGCACCCTCGTCGTTGACTCGGACGCCCACGGACCCGGGGACCTGATGGATACCCGCGCGCGGGAACTGGTGGCGCGCGGGGCCGGCCTCGCCCCTCCTGAGGTGGAGGCTGCACTATGTTTAAATATCGAGAAATGGCTCTCCGGCCGGAGGCTATTTAACGATTGAGCGCAATATTTATATACAAATTTGTGTCATATATAATAGTAACCTAAACACAGGTGAAAGTCCGAGGTACGATTTGAGGAGTTTAGGCAGCGTTCTTCACCGTTCCGGTAAACGTCTGTTGCTCATCCAGTGTGACGCCTCAAAACTCCCGCGTTTGTACAGCGACGTGCTGGACAGGCGGCTCAGGCCGGTCGGGAAGATCGTTGACATCTTCGGAAACATCGAGAGGCCGTATGCAGCGGTCATCTGCCGCCGCGAATGCGGCATGGAAGTCGGAGAGAAGGTATTCGGGAAGTAGGTGAGGACCCATGCAGGAAACAGAGAAGGTAAAGATCCTCCAGACAGAGAGGGAAGCCCTGAAGAAGCGCTCGAAGGAGGTCGCGAAGGAGCGCGAGCGGACCGGGCAGGACTATGCCGAGGTTGTCTGCCCGGAGTGCGGCGGCCGGCAGCTCGTCCATGACTACGAGCGGGCCGAGCTCGTCTGCCAGAACTGCGGCCTCGTCATCGACGAGGATTTCATCGACCGGGGTCCCGAGTGGCGTGCGTTTGACAACGACCAGCGGATCAAGAGGTCCCGGGTGGGTGCCCCGATGACCTTCACGATCCATGACAAGGGCCTCTCGACCATGATCGACTGGCGGAACCGTGACTCGTACGGGAGGGCCATCTCGTCCAAGAACCGGGCCCAGCTCTACCGGCTCCGGAAGTGGCAGAGGCGGATCCGGGTCTCCAACGCGACGGAGCGGAACCTGGCCTTCGCCCTGTCCGAGCTGGACCGGATGGCATCGGCACTCGGGCTCCCGAGGAACGTCCGGGAGACGGCGGCCGTAGTGTACCGCGACGCGGTGGACAAGAACCTGATCCGCGGCCGGTCCATCGAGGGAGTCGCAGCGGCCGCCCTCTACGCGGCCTGCCGGCAGTGCTCGGTGCCGAGGACCCTTGACGAGATCGCCGAGGTGTCCCGGGTGTCGAGGAAGGAGATCGGGCGGACCTACCGGTTCATCTCGAGGGAGCTGGGCTTGAAGCTCCTGCCGACCTCGCCCATCGACTACGTGCCCCGGTTCTGCTCCGGCCTTAACCTGAAGGGCGAGGTCCAGAGCAGGGCGGTGGAGATCCTCCGCCAGGCGGGCGAGAGGGAGCTCACGAGCGGGCGTGGCCCGACC
>DATJPK010000043.1:0-9766 GCA_035506435.1 Methanomicrobiales archaeon | reverse complement strand
GATGAGGTTCCCGATGGGGAGGAAGGACTCGTGCTGGGGCTGGTTGTGCTGCCCGCCGCGGCAGAACCGGGTGATGTTCCCGTAGCTCGCGCACGAGCCGAGGGCGACAACGACCTTCGCCTTCTTCCGCGTCTCCTTGATCTCGTCCACCGATTCCTTGTCCTGGATACAGACCGAGCCCTCGACGAGGGCCACGTCCATCTCCGGGATGTGCCGGACGTCCGCGAGGGTGAGCCCGTAGACGAGGTCGGCGTAGTCGTCCAGGATCTTGATGAGTCCCAGGTAGTTGTCGGCCACGGACACGAGGCAGCCGGTGCAGCCGCTCATGTGTACGTGCCCGAGCTTGATCTTGTTTGCCACAGGTTTCGCCTCCTTTGTAGCTTCCACCTTTTTCTCCGTCGCAACCCCGGCGGGCTCGCCGCCGATGGTCTTCTTGATGGAGTTAAGCAGTCCCATAGTTCATCCCGATTTCCTTGAGTATCTCGGATACAGCTCCGGGTATGGATCTCTGAACCTCGTCTGTGATCCCGATGACCATCTCGGGGGCAGATACGTACTTCTTCTGGCATGCAAGGACCCGGATCCGGATATCGTCCTTGATGCGCTGGAGCGGCTCGGTCAGGTCCCAGGAGTGGGCGTCCCGGTAGCTCCCGACGGGGAGCTCGTCAACGGCGAGCCACCTGAGCTCGCCGGGTTCCCCCCCGAAGTCCGCGATGTCCACGATGATGAGTACCTTCGTGAACTCCGGCTGGAGGAGGGTAAAGACGAAATGAGGGCCCCCGAGCCCCGCGTCAACGACTCTCACGTTTTCGGGGAGCTCGAGGGCCTGGAGACTCTCCACTACCGCGGTTCCGAACCCGTCGTCCGCGTAGAGCGGGTTGCCGCAGCCTGCCACCACGATCTCGGGATACAGCAGTTCTTCCATTCCCTTCACTGGATGAGCTTCTGGGCTACCAGCCTGTTCTCCTGGTCCACCACGATCATGTGGGTTGCGCACGACACGCACGGGTCATAGGCCCGGACGACCATCTCGGCGATCTGCCAGGGCGCTCCCGTGAGACCGCGGCTGCAGGTCGGGAGGTTCCAGGTGGTGGGCACGAGCATCTCGTACCAGAGCACCCGCCCGTCCTTCACGCGTGCGAGGTGGACGTCGGTCCCGCGCGGGGCCTCGTTTGCGGCCCAGCCCATGGAACCGTCACCCTGGGGAATGTTGTCCGCGAGGACCTTGCCATTCGTGTCCAGGTTGTCCAGGCACTTGAGGATGGAGTAAAGGCAGTCGGGGTACTCGAGCTGCCGGGCGATGTGCTGTGCGAAGGTGCCCTTCTCCTCGAAGTTCTTGAACATCGAGAGCCGGGCCCTCGGGCCGACCTCGACCGGCTGGCCGTCATACGTCGGGACGCCGGTGCAGGCCTCCATCTGGGGGTTGACCTTGGTCCCGGCCTTCGTGGTCCCGCCGATGGGGTAGCTCGGGTCTTCGAGGTCCACGGTCATCTCACCCTGGTACCAGTCCCAGGGCCGGGTCTCCTTCCACCGGGCGAAGTCCCACATGGGCTTTTCGTCGAGTGAGGAGGAGCCGTACATCGGGGCTACTGCCATGACGCCCTGGTTGTGGTGTCCAAGGGTCTTCGGGATGGGAATCTTCTTCCCCGCGACGTCGGTCCACTCCCGCTTCTGCATGTTGCGGATGACCGCGATCATGAAGTCCATCTGCTCGCGGGCGAGGACGAGGCCTTCCTTTGCAAGGTCCGCCATCTTCTGCTTCGCCCGGGGACTCACGTTGCGGTACATACCGCCGACCCGCGGGTTGGACGGGTGGATCGCTTCGCCGCCGGCAATGGCGCCGATGGTCTGCCCTATCTCGCGGATGCGGATGATCCGTGCCGCGACACTCCTGACCGGCTGCTCCTTGGTGAACGGGTTGATCTTGGTCTCCGTTCCCGGGATATAGAAGTCCGGAAGGATCAGGATGTTGTGCAGGGCGATGCTGTGGAGCCGGTTTGCTGCATGGAGAATGACCCGGAGGAGCTTTGCGTCCGTCGGGATCTCGCAGCCAACCGAAGCCTCCATGGATTCGATGCCCGCAAGGCAGTGGGCGATGGGACAGATACCGCAGACCCGAGATGCGATCTTCGGGACCTGGTCCATCGTCTTACCGATAGCGAGCTTCTCAACACCCCTCACCGGGGTGATGGAGAGCCAGTCTCCGCGCTCAACAATTCCCTGATCGTCGACCTTCAGGGTGAGCTTGGAGTGGCCTTCGTGTCTCGTGGTTGGAGAGATCTCTACAACTTTCGACAATGGTATCGCCTCGATTTCACGATTGGTGTTCTTCAGGCTGTACCGACGTTAAGGCACACTCTGTGCGATTCTAGCTGAGATAGTTAGCCGTACATAAAGTACGTTAGACTCAGCCTTTCTCCAAGGCGTTAGTTATAGTTTTCGTTTTGGTCACGTCGCCGGAACGCCGCTCACACGAATGCCCGCAGAAGTACAACCCCGTCGGGATACGTGATGTTCACGATCGCAACCTGGGCGGAACCATCGTTTCCCTGGGGCCGGGACCTGGAGGGCCTCACTCGCCGGAGAGGTCCCCTTCCATCTCCACCATGAGCTCGGCAAGGGTCGCCTTGCGCTCGGCATAGGCATTGTGCTGGTGGATCGACTCCTCGTTTGTCTGCTTGATGGTGACCACCGAGTCGGCAGGGAGGTCGGAAAACGTCCCGAGCACCTTCCTCGCGATCTCCCGGACGCAGTCCTCCACGAAGCGCGGGTTCTTGTGGGCCTCGAGGACGACGTAGCTCTCGTCCCCCCGCTTGAGGAGCTCGTAGATCCGCGCCGACATCGAGTCCTTCAGGATGTCGATGATGTCCTCGAGGCCGACGTGCTGGTCGTCGTCGGTCTCGAGGCAGAGGAAGCCCTTTCCCCGCTGGTTGTGGGTGGCCATCGGCACCTCGGCGAAGAAGGCCTCGACCTTCTCCTGCGGTATCCCGAGCTTCTTCAGGACATGGGAGGCCCGGTCCTTCATGATGTCCTGGGCGCAGGGGCAGGCGGTCATCCCGGTCACCTCTGCCCCGATGGACTTCCGGACAAAGGGGTTCGTGTCGTTCCGCTGCGCCACCGCCTTTGCATACACCATCACAACCTCGTGGCAGGCGGTCATGCTCACCGGCGTTTCCCGGCGCTGCATGAACTGGCTGCGCATGGTCACCTCGGTCCGGTCGGCGTACTCATGCCGGTCGAGGAGCCGGCGGGCGACGGTGGAGCAGAGCTGCTCCACCTCCTTCACCTCTCCGTCGATGGCCTGCTGGAGCACCTCGTCGATGACTTCGAAGTTCCTGGAGAGGTTCGCCCCCTTCAGTTGCGCAGGGAGATCAACGAAGACATCGAAGGTGGAGATAAAGATGACCGGCCGCTTGTTCGGCCTCGGGACTTCGACGAGCTTCTTGACGTTCGTCACCCCGACGCGGGTCAGGTTGATACAGACCTCCGGGCACGTGGCCTGGACATCGGGCAGGTCGGCGGAAGAATCGGGTGTCATGAGGGAAAGACCGGATACCGGCTCTGAAGGGAAGTGGGAGTATTTCGGTAATGAATCTTCGCTTTCGCGATATAATCTTTATCTCTTTCCACGCGTTATATCTGCGGGTATGGAACCCACGATACCCAGGTACTTTGACGATGATGCCGATCTCGGCGTTCTGAAGGGAAAAAAGATCGCGGTGATCGGCTACGGCTCCCAGGGCCGCGGGCAGTCGCTGAACCTCCGGGACAGCGGCCTTTCCGTGATGATCGGTCTCCGGCCGGGGAAGAGCTGGGATAAGGCAAAGGCAGAGGGCTTCGAGGTCCTCGCCGTGAAGGACGCCGTGAAGAAGGCCGACGTCGTCCAGGTCCTCGTCCCTGATGAGCTCCAGGCCGGGGTCTACAAGGCGGAAATCGGCCCGAACCTGAAGCCAAAAACCTGCCTCATGTTTTCACATGGCTTCAATATCCACTTCGGCCAGATCGTCCCTCCCGCGGGCGTTGACGTTATCATGGTGGCCCCGAAGGGACCGGGGGCCATGGTCAGGCGACAGTACGAGGAGGGGAAGGGAGTCCCCGCCCTCATCGCCATCCACCAGGATGCATCCGGGAAGGCAAAGGAGATCGCCCTTGCCTATGCAAAGGGTATCGGCGCGACCCGGGCGGTCGTCCTCGAGACAACCTTCAGGGAGGAGACCGAGACCGACCTCTTCGGGGAGCAGGCGGTCCTCTGCGGCGGCTGCACCTCGCTCATCAAGGCCGGCTTCGAGACCCTGGTCGACGCGGGGTACGCCCCGGAGATGGCCTACCTCGAGATCCTCCACGAGCTGAAGCTCATCGTGGACATGATTCACGAGGGCGGCCTCACGAACATGCGGGCCGCGATCAGTAACACCGCCCAGTACGGAGACCTCACCCGGGGCCCCAGGGTCATCGGGCCCGAGGTGTACGGGGTCATGCAGGAGCTTCTCGAAGAGATCCAGACAGGCGAGTTTGCAAAGGAGTGGATCCTGGAGAACCAGGTGAACCGGCCGGTCTTCAATGCCCTCACGAAGGCCGACGAGGAGCACCTGATCGAGGAAGTGGGGAAGGACCTCCGGAGCCTGATGCCGCAGTTCAGGAAATAATTTTCCCAGAATATTATTTCCCTCACCCTCGGAGCCTGATGGCTCCTTCGGGTTTAAAAAAATAAGAATCACCCCATCGTTTTTTCTTCTCCAGAATCCAGATCAGCTCTCCATGTCCGTCTGCATCATCTATCATTCCGAGACCGGGAACACGAAGCAGGTCGCCGAGGCCGCCGCGAAGGCGACCGGCGCGACCCTGATCCCGGTCCGAGACCTCGCAGGATACAATAAGATCACCATGTACCTCATGGGAGCCCCGCGGGCGATGCGGGGCGAGAAGGCGACCATCGAACCCCCGGTCATCGATGTCTCGGCCTTCGACCTCGTGGTCGTCGGCTCGCCGGTCTGGGCATGGAAGCCCACGCCGGCGGCGAACGCCGCAATCGCGGCCCTCGCCGGCTGCGAGGGGAAGAAGGGCATCGCCTTCATCACGTCGGGAGGCGGCCCGCGAGAGGCCCTGGACTTCATGGAGAAAGCCCTCGAAGAACGGAAGGTGAAGGTCGAGGGGGCCTTCCACTTCAACGCCCGGGAGCTCGGCGACGAGAAGAAACTCGCCGAGTTCACCGACGCGATCCGGAAAGCCTCGAAATAATCCGGACCGATCAGGACCTCATGATCCGGGTCAGGGACGAGAGGGCCCGGCCGGTATCCTCCTGCGAGATCGCGAGGCTCTGCGTACCGGCCCTGATGCGCAGGCCCTCTCCCCCGGCCTCCCCGATAATCCGGTAGGACAGCCCCCTGAGCCGGCTCTCGTCCCTCACCGCGAGGAGGAACCTCCCCGCCGACTCCGAGAAGAGCTCGCAGAGGGCATCATCCCCGAGCCCAACCGAGGCAGACGGTGAAAGCGCGGCGAGGGCGGCGATGAGCCCCCCCTGAGAGAGGTCGGTTGCCGCTTCGCACCCTCCCCCTGCCACGAGATCCCTGATTGCGTCGATCACAGAGGGGTCGGCCACCGCCGGTGCATCTCCCCCGCATCCGGTCACCGCGTCGAGGACCGATCCCCCGAACTCCGGCCTGGATTCCCCGACGAGCGCAAGGACCGACCCCTCAGGTGCCCCTGTCCACTTCCGCACCTCGCCCTTCCCCACGAGGCCGATGGACGGGGTAGGGAGGATCTTCGTCCCGAACTCGTCGCTCTCGTTGTAGAGAGAGACGTTGCCGCCGACGACGGGAACCTTCATCCGCCGGGCCATGTCCCCGAGCCCGAGGACGCACTGCTCGATCTGCCAGTAGATCTCGGGATGGACCGGGCTCGCGAAGTTCAGGCAGTTCACGATGCAGAGCGGGGTCGAGCCGAGCACCGCGAGGTTCGCCGCGTTCTCGAGGAGGGAGTTCGCCGTACCCTCGTACGGGGCGATGGCGATCTGCCGCGGGTTGCACCCGCAGGAGAGGACAAGCGCCCCGTCCCCGAGCCTGAGGACCGCCGCATCGTTTCCGAGGGAGACCGACCTGAGCTGGACGTCGTGGTCGTACTGCTCGGTCACCCAGCCTTTCCCCGCCACCTCGGGGTGGGAGAGCACCTGGAGCGCGAGGCTCTTCAGGCTTCCCTCCGGCGCCCGGAAGGGCCGTTTCGCCGGCGCCGCCTTTTTGTCCCAGAAGCAGAGCGGGGCATCGCCCGCGAGGAGCTGGATGGGCATGTCGGCAACGACCTTTCCCCGGAACAGCACGGTGTACCGGGAGCCGGGGGTCACTTCGCCGATATCGGACCAGCCGAGGTCGTACTTCTCGGCGATTGCCCCGATGGCGGGGACATCGGCCGGGTTCACCTCGAGGAGCATCCGTTCCTGCGATTCGGAGAGCATGATCTCCGGCGGGATCATCCCTGGCTCGCGGAGGTGGATCCGGTCGGCGTGGATCAGGGCCCCGAAGTTCGCGCACATCTCGCTCGATGCCCCGGCGAGGCCGGCCGCACCGAGGTCCTTGCATGCGAGGACCTTCCCCGTCTCCGCCATTTCGAGGGTGGCGTCGATGATGAGCTTCTCGGTGAACGGGTCACCGATCTGGACCGACGGCCGGTCCTCGGCCTCCGAGTCCTCGGAGAGGTCCCGGGAGGCAAAGGACGCCCCGCCGAGACCGTCGCGGCCCGTCGAGGAGCCGACAAGCACGAGGTGGGACCCGGGCCGCTTTGCCCGGGCGGTAAGGTACCGGTCGGGGTGGACGATCCCCACGCACACGACGTTCACGAGGGGGTTGCCGCGATAGGACGGGTCCACCACGACCTCGCCCCTCACCACGGGGACCCCGATACAGTTCCCGTAGTCCCCGATGCCGGCCACCACGTGCTCGAAGAGGTACCGGTTCTTCTCGTGCTCGAAGGTCCCGAAGTAGAGAGGGTCCATGAGGGCAATCGGCCGGCCACCCATGGAGACCACGTCGCGAACGATCCCCCCGACGCCGGTCGCCGACCCGTGGTAGGGGTCCACGTAGCTCGGGTGGTTGTGGCTCTCCATGCCGATGACGATGGCGATGTCGTCGGAGTACTTCACCACCGCGGCATCGTCGCCCGGCCCCACGATGACGTTTTTTCCCTCGGTCGGGAGGGTGCGCAGGAGGGTCTTCGTCGACCGGTAGCTGCAGTGCTCGCTCCAGAGGTTCTCGAAGCAGGCGACCTCCACGTCGGTGAGATCGCGGCCCAGTTCGCGCCTGAGGGTGGCGAGGTCTTCCGCCTGCATGTACGGAAAGGTACGCGAGGGGCGAGATAAGCGTGACTCAATGGATCGCCCGGCATGCCCAGCTTTAACTGCGCAGCCGGCCAACGGGTATCCATGCCCCAGTCATACGAGGACCTGCTGAAGAAGGCCTATTCCCAGATCACCGAGGTGAGCAGCACCCACGAGCGGTTCCAGGTGCCGCCCGGGAAGGTCTTCATCGAGGGGAAGACCACGGTGCTCGAGAACTTCGCGGAGATCGCCGACAAGCTGAACCGGAGCCCCGAGGACCTCCTGAAGTTCCTGGTCGGGGAGCTCGGCACCGCGGGAAAGATCGAGGGGAACCGGGCGGTCTTCAACGGGAAGTTCGAGTCCGGGACGGTGAACTCCCTCCTGAAGGCCTACGTCGAGGACTACGTCATCTGCTCGGAGTGCGGGCGGCCCGACACCCGGCTCGCCAAGGACGGGAGGATCCCTATCCTCCGGTGCGACGCCTGCGGCGGCCACCGGCCGGTGAAGAAGCGCAAGGTGCGGCTTGAACCGCAGGAGGAGAAGCTCACCGAGGGGGCCATCGTCGACCTCTCCATCCTCTCGGTCTCCCGGCGCGGGGACGGCGTGGCACGGGTCGGGAAGCACACCATCTACGTCGCGGGCGCAAAGCCGGGCGAGACGGTGAAGGTGAAGATCACGAAGATCGCGGGATCGGTCGCCTTCACCGAGCGCGTGTGACGGCCGGGGCGGACAGCGGCAGGCCCGGGAACAAAACACTTTTTTTCAAAAAACGGTTGGAGGGAGGCCCTACGGCTTCTCGATCCCCTCGAGGATCTCGTCGCAGTAGCCCGAGATCCGCTTGCAGGCCTCGCGGAGGACCTTGATCGGGTCCTTCCGCTTCGTGGTGATGAAGAACTCGGGGTCCGAGTGCTGGAATTCCATGGTGTAGCGGGCGACGTCCACGGCGGGGTCCTTGAGGACCTCGTCGGTGAGGAGGTTCATGAAGGTGTGCCCCTCGCCCGGAAACACGATCCGCGCCTTGTCCTTCGCGAGTTCGAGTATCTTGATCTCCATCTCACCTATTCCTTGGTGAGAAGGGGATAAAAGAGGTTTGGGTTAGGAGGAGGCGCGAAGCGGCTCCTCCTGTCCAGGGGGGAAAGGGGACCCTCTGGACGGACCCCCGGGTCCGGAGGAGCCGGGGGTGTCTCGAGGGGGGTAGGGGCCCCCTCGGGACCTTGCCGTCAAGGGAACCGGATGCATTCCCCGTCCCGGGCGAGGTGGGGGAGGTCCCAGGGGATCATGGGAGAGAGGTGGACGAAACGGAAGGAGCGTGCCCCTGAACGCCGGGCGAGTTCCTCCGCCTCGCCGTAGTTCATGTGCTTGTTGATCCGGATCTCCGGCGGGACGAGGGCGTCGAGGATGAGGAGGTCTGTCCCCCCGAGGAGCTCCATGGAGCGCTCCGGGATATCGGCACGGGTATCCCCGGTGTAGGCGATGGAGCCATCCGGGGAATCGATCCGGACCCCGAAGCTCGGGATCGGGGGATGGTTCACCGGGAAGAGGGTAATGGAGAGACCGAGCAGGGGGAAGGGCACGTACGGCTCAACCGGGTGCTGTTCGAAGCTGAGGAAGCTGAAGAATTGCGCGCAGTAGGTGAGCGTCTCCCCGGCGGCATACACGGGTGGCGGCGCCTGGACACGGTAAAATTCCCCGAAGCCGGTGTAGTGGTCGTAATGGCCGTGGGTCCAGATCACGGCATCGATATGGGGCGAACCGGCACAGAGGAGCTGCTGCCTGAGGTCGGGCGAGGTATCGATGAGGAGGTTCTTTCCCGCCGTCGTGACGAGGAGGGAGGTGCGGAGGCGCTGGAGGCCGTGGTCCCTGGCCCAGGTACAGATTACGCAGTCGCACCCGATCTTGGGGGTGCCCACCGCGTCACCCGTGCCGAGGAAGCGGAGCTCCATGCTACCCGGGCGGGTTCCCCCGGAGGTGGTTCCGGTTCAGGACGAGGGCATACCCGCGCCCGATGTCCTCCTCGCTGATGCGATCGCTTTTCCGGATGAGGGAGGCGAGGAGCGCCTCCTTGACGAGGACCCGGAGGTCGGCCCCCGAGAACCCCCCGGTCTTTGCCGCGAGATCGGCGATCTTCCCGTCCCAGGGGAGCGGCCCCGTGACCTTCGCGAGGATCGCCTTCCTCGTCTCCGTGTCGGGGAGGAAGAACTCGACCACCTCGTCGAACCGGCGCCAGGCCGCCTCGTCGAGGAGCTGCGGGTGGTTCGTCGCCGCGAGGAGGAGCACCCCGTCCCGGACCAGGCTCACCCGGTCGATGTTCTTGAGGAGCATGTTCACCGCACGCTTCATGGCCCCGTGGTCGTCGGTGATCCGGCTCTTTGCCACGAAGTCGAACTCGTCGATGAAGAGGATGGCCGGGGCGATCTTCTTTGCAAACTCGAAGATCCGGTCGATGTTCTTCGAGGTCTC
>DATJPK010000042.1:0-9500 GCA_035506435.1 Methanomicrobiales archaeon | reverse complement strand
AAGCTGTGAAACATATACCGGTGGGTCGCCACGATTCATCTCGTGAAACATCACAATATATTTAATTACTTCCTGAACTTTACCTTGGCCCGGTGACCCGGGATGGAGGAAACCACAGCTCAGGACATCATTGAAATGGATACGGTACCCCCTGTATCGCCTGGGGAATCAGGGCCGGAAACCCCGGAGCCGGACCGCTCCATGTGGAAGTTCTGGTCCCTTATCGGTCTTTTTCTCGTATTTATCGCGTATGTCGCCTTTTTCGTGTACCCGAACCAGGAGGGCTATATCTCGTCGACCCAGCTCCAGATCGGTGCCCTCATCAACGCCTCCTCTTCCTATGCCGAGACCCTGCCCATCCAGGACGTTGGCATCAACGACCAGGGAAGGTCGATCTTCATCGCCTTCGTTATGCTCACGCATGTCCTCTTTGCGAGCCTCCAGCTCGGCGGAAGCTGGATCGCCGCAGCCTCCGAATCGTTCTCCCTCAGGACCGGCCTCGGCCGCCTTGACCGGATAGCGAGATCCCTGACGCTCTTCAATCTCATCCTGTTCTCGTTTGGTGCAACCTTCGCCATCGCCGGCGTCGTGTTCTTTATCGCCCTCTTCCCGGTGTTTGCGGCCGACTGGTTCCGGGTGATGTGGTGGCCGCTCTTTGTCGAGGCGGTCCTCTTTGCCACCCAGATCGTGTTCCTGTACGTGTACTGGTTCGGCTGGGACAAGATGGAACGGCGCAGGCACCAGTTCTTCGGGTACGGGTACGCGATCGCGGTCTTTTTCCAGACGCTGATGATCGACATGGTGGCCGCGGGGATGCTTACCCCGGGTGTCACCACGATCAGCTTCACCGGGAGCGGGCTCCTGAGCATCCCCTATGCAGATGCGATAAGCACGTGGTTCAACCCGACCCTGTGGCGCCTCCAGTTCCACCGGCTCATTGCGTCGATCTCGTACATCGGGTTCATCATCGCCATGCTCGCGGTCTTCCACTTCCTTGACCGCAAGGGCATCAAGGACAGGAGATACTGGGACTGGGTCGTCTCCTATGGCATCTCCTGGGGGCTGATCGGGCTTGCCATCCAGCCCGTGCTCGGCTTTATCTACATGCTCGGTATATCAGACGTAAACGACCTGGCCTTCCAGACCATCATGCATGGCCCGAGGGCATGGGAGATGCTCCTGATGGCCGGGACGCTCTCGTTCCTGTTCCTGACGGTGATACTCTTCTTTATCGAACGCAGGGAGCGGATATTCTCGAGACTGGAGCACAGGAACCTGCACACCCTCTTTAAGTGGTTCTTCCTGTTCGGCCTTGCCTGCCTGTTTGTCATCATCCAGCCCGCGTGGCTGTATGCTCCCTTCGTGGATGATCCGGCAGCATGGGTGAACCCGCTGGGGGTGATGGACTTCAAGTACGTCGCGCTCGCGGGGCTCGTCACCATGGGAATCGTGATGCTCACCATCGATGCCATCATCTCCTCGGATGTCAGGGAATCAGAATGGGGAGCCCTCTCGAAAGTCTCCCGGGCATCTGCGGTATTTGCGGGTCTGCTCGGGATCTTCATCATTGAGATCATGGGGTTCGTCCGCGAATCGGGCAGGTCCCCATGGACCGTGTACAACATCATCCCGGTGCCCCCGGGAACCACCCAGTACCCGACGCCATTGTCGATCCTGAACATTTTTATCGTGTGGATCATCATCTCGGCGCTGGTCGTCACTACCTTCTGGCTGACTTCGAAGGTCACGGCCGATCATCCCGAAGACGCGGAGAAGATCAGGACCTGAACGGAACCCCTGCCCCCCAAAAAGATTTTCACCGGTCCACAATGATATCCGGGAGAAGACCTGTGTACCCGACCATTTCCGTTGCCATCGACAATTCAGCATGTTCAGGGTTCGCCGAGAGCATCGCGCTCCAGGTCGCCCTGGCCGGAAAAATCCCCGTCACCGGCGTGCATGCGTATACCGGACGATTCCACGAGGCCCGGTTCAAGGCGCTGGAACGTCACCTGCCGGAGAGATACCGGAACGAGGACGCGCTCAGCCACCAGCGGGATATCCATTCCGTGCTCATCGGCCGGGGTCTCGAGCTGATCTCGCTCGAGTACATGAAACGACTGGGCGATGCCTGCCGGGCCGGCGGGATCCCGTTCACGGAAAAGATCGTTGACGGGAAGAACGCCGATGTCGTCATCGCGGCCGCGGGGGAGGGTGAGCTCCTGGTGATGGGTGCCGAGGGTCTCGGCCGGGTCGACGGGATCTCCGGCCTGGGGAGCACCACCCGGCGAACGCTCCGCCACGGGAAGAGCGACCTGCTTATCGCGAAGAGGGGCGGCCGGATCGGCTCGATCCTCGCCGGGGTCGACGGCAGCGCCGAAACCCTGGCGATGGTCGGCAGGGCTGCCGGCCTGGCCCGGTCCCTCGGGGCAACGCTCACCATCGCGGCAGCCTTCGATCCCGGCCTGCACCGCACGGTCTTTGGATCCCTTTCTGCCACGCTCTCGAAGGAAGCGGGAGACGTCTTCCAGTTCTCGAAGCAGGAGGCCCTCCATAACGAGATCATCGACCGGAGCCTTGCCGACCTCTACTCCCGCCACCTGGAGCGCGCGGCAGGTATCGCCCGTGAGCACGGGGTCGAAGCCGCGACCCGGCTTGAGCAGGGTAAACCCTTCCGGATCCTCTGCATGCTGGCAAAGGAACAGGGCACGGACCTGATCGTTGTCGGGCACAGCGGGATGCACCGGAGCACGTATAGCGATATCGGTTCAAACACGGAACGGGTAGCCGAACTGGCAGAGACCAATGTTCTCGTCGTGCGGGATCGCACCGGAGGCAGCGCAACACCCACCCGGAGCGGGGAGAAAGCGGCCGGTTCGCCCTCGGGTACCATGCAGGCAGGTCCTGCAAAAGCAGCGCTCCTCTGGAGTGACGACGCGAAAATACGCCTGGAGAACATCCCCGGGTTCGCCCGGCCCATGGCGATCATGGCGATTGAACGCTATGCCATGGAGCATAAGATTACCACGATCACCCCCGAAGTCATGAATGCCGCACGGGAGAAGGTGGGTACATGAGCGCGGTCCTCGAAGTCCGGGACCTCTCGTACCGGTATCCCGGGGGAAAGGGGATCTCCGGCATCTCGTTCGAAGCACATGCCGGTGAGGTGCTCTGTATCTTCGGGTGGAATGGCGCCGGGAAGACCACCCTCCTGAAGGTACTCTCGACGCAGGTCCCGGTCCAGGAAGGGTCATTCTCCGTAAGCGGGAGCGATGTGTCCCGGGATCGGGAATCGGTTCGCGGGAAGATCTTTCCGGTCTTTGATGCCAATGCCCATTTCGGCCACCTGACCGGCAGGGAGAACGCCCGGTTCTTCCTCTCCCTGTACGGGGTTCCGGCGGCCGCCGAGCTGGACCGGGCCGCCGCGGATCTTGACCTGGATCTCGACCAGGCAGCCGGCGAGTATTCCCTCGGTATGAAACGGAAGCTCCTGCTTGCCGAGGCATTTGCGGCCGGGAAGGAACTCCTGGTGTTCGACGAGCCCACGCTCGGGCTCGATACCAGCATGTGCCGGATCTTCTTCAGACGGGTGCGGGAAGCAGCGGCGGCAGGCAGGTGCGTCGTCATCGGGACGAACCGTGTCGAGGACGCGGCCTCGGCAGACCGGATCCTCCTCCTGGACAGGGGGACCCTCCGGCCGGCGGAGTCAGTCGAGGCGCTCGTCGCCGGGATGATCAGGGTCACGATCACGCTCGCCGATCGTGAGCTCGTCGAGCATATCGCCTCGATCGACGAACTCCCGCGGCTGGTCACGAAGGTCCTCGGCCTCGGCATACCCCGGAAGATCGAGATCGGCGGGCCCGGGGCCGACGACTCCCTGTACTGGACCGGCGAGGCGGAGGAGAAGATCCGGCGGGCTCCGCCATTCCTCCGGAAGATGATCCGCTCGGTGGTGGAACGATATGCGAAGGACCATGGGAGCAGCCGGATCACCCCCGATCTGGTCGACGAAGCAAAGGGGAAGTTCGAGCAGCGATGACAGCCGGGATGAAGTTCAACGCACTGGCCGGGCAATCGGCAATCTGGATCACGGCAAAGGCTGCCGTCTCCCTTTCTGTTGTCGGGCTGGCCGGGCTTGTCTCCCGCGGTGGCCTCGCCCTCGCCGTTATCATCGTCTTCATGGGCGTGACCGGCCCGACCATCCGGCTCGTCACCATGAAGATGGGCGGGATCTACGACCGGATCCTCGTGAGCCCGGCCTCGAAACCCGGGTTTTTCCTGGAGTTCGCCGGGTACTGGGCCGTCGCCGTGCTCCTGCCGCTTGTCCCTGCCATCGTGGCGGTGGCGATCCTCGCGGGTCCGGCAATGATCATACCCGTGCTGGCAGGGACCGTCCTTGCCGTCACGTCCGGGACGATGGCCGGGTTCATGTCCCGGGGGTTATCCGACGCCCATCTCGCGGCCCTGCTCGTTGCCGGGCTGCTCATCGCTCTCTCGCTCGTAAGGACCCCGGTTGCGGGGTTGCTCCCCTATTCCGTGCTGGCAGCCGCCACGCCCCCCCCGGCCGCCCTCGCCATCTCCGCCATCCTCCCGGTTGCATCCATTGCCCTTCTGTGCGTCGCGGTATCCCGATCCTGAAATGATACGGAGAGATGTACTTGTTTACAAAACCTGCGCATCATCAGCATTTTCTTATAGCAGTCCTGTCAATTTCCCCTTCGATGATCTTCCCTTCCCATAGTGGTACCGACCGGACACCTCACCATAGAGGTGTTTTAATGCCAGATACCGGTACCGGGGGGACCGGCCATGGCCGCAGGCTCTGACATCCCGGGCCTGCGCCTCATTTCATGGAATATCACGCTCAGGTGTCCCCTCCAGTGCGCCCACTGCTACGTGGACGCGGGAGAACACGAGGCTGCCGGGGTCCTCTCGACCCCGGAGGCTTTCGCGGTCATCGACCAGATCCGCGAACTGGGGAGACCCGCGGTGATCCTGAGCGGGGGCGAGCCGCTCATGCGGGAGGATATCCTTGAAATAGCCCGCTACGGGAGCGAAAAAGGCCTGAAGATGGCGATCGGGACAAGCGGGGTCCTGCTCGATGAGAAATGCGCAGCGGAGCTCAGGGAGTCCGGGGTCAGAAGGGTTGCGATCAGCATCGATTCGGCAGACCCCGCCGTGCATGACAGGTTCCGCGGACTGGACGGCGCATGGGAGCGTGCCGTGCAGGGCATACGAAATTGCCTGAACGAAGGGATCGGTGTCCAGGTCAACACGACCGTCCTGTCTCCCGACCCGCAGGCGATCAGGGACGTGGTATCATTTGGCGCCGGCCTCGGCATCAGGAACTACCAGCTTTTCTTCCCGGTCCCGACCGGGCGGGGAACAGGAGTCCCCTGGATGACCCCGCAGGTGTACGAGAACCTGATCCGGGAGGTCCTCATCGCTTACCGCCATGCCGGCGTGAATATCAGGCCGACCTGTGCGCCCCAGTTCAGGCGGATTGCCGAAGAACTCGGGATTACCAATCCTGCCTGGGGCCGGGGCTGTATCGCGGGTATCAGCTACTGCCGGATCTTCGCAAACGGCGATGTAACCCCCTGCCCGTACCTGCCGGCCCGGGCGGGGAACGTGCTGGAGACCACGCTGAACAGGATCTGGGAGGAATCCCCCGTCCTGGCGGTCCTTCGGGATACGTCAAATCTCACCGGTACATGTGGGCGGTGCGGCTACCATGATATCTGCGGGGGGTGCCGGGCCCGGTCCTACGGAGCCGGCGGGGGCATGACCGATACGTGTGGAGGGATCGCGCTGCCTGATAACCCGGGAGGGAACCTGTGCGGCGAAGACCCATGGTGTCCTTACGTGCCCGGAGGGAAGACTGCATGAGCGGACCCGCCATGCCGGACCGGACCGACCTGGCCATACTGGAAGCTCTGCAGGACGACATTCCCCTCGTTTCACGCCCATGGGAGGCGATTGCGCGCCGGTTGAAGGTACCTGAATCCGAATTCCTCACCCGGCTGGACCGGTTGCATACGGCGGGCATCATTCGGGGTATCTCCCCGGTCCTTGAATCCCGCCCCATGGGACTGGGAGCTTCCACCCTGGTGGCCATGCACGTACCCGGGGAAAGGCTCGAGGAGATCGCGGCCATCATCAGCAGCCATCATGAGGTGTCCCACAATTTCCAGCGGGACCATCACTACTCCCTCTGGTTCACCCTTTCGGCCCGGGACGAGGGAGGGATCCGGCACGTGCTCGATGAGATCCTGCTGGAGACCGGCATACCGGCAACGGATGTGCTCGATCTGCCCACGGAAAAGAAAATAAAGATTGATGTGCGGTTCTCATTCATGCCTGACAGGGAACAGGAGAATACCGTTGGATCCCCTTGACCTCGCGCTGCTCCGCGAACTGGAGGACGGGCTCCCGTTTGTCGGGGAACCCTTCGAAGAGATAGGGAAGCGGCTCGACCTTACCGGGAATGAGGTCATGGAACGAATACGGCTCCTCCAATCTGCAGGGGTTATCCGGAAATTCAGGGCACGCATTGATCAGCGCAAGATGGGCATCTCCGCAAATGCACTCGTGGCGTGGAACCCGGACGGCACGGGAAACAATGATACGGGTTCCCTGCTTGCCGCATTCCCCTGTGTCACCCACTGCTACCAGCGCCTGCCGGTGACGGGCAGGTGGGACTATACCCTCTATACCGTGCACCACGGGTACAGCAGGGCAGCAGTTCTCGATGAAATAAAAAAGATAGCAGGGCAGATCGGTATCGCGGATTTTGCCGTCCTCTTCAGCACCCGCGAGTTCAAGCGCGTACCGAATGTGAGGGTACGGGAGATCGGAGGAGGTCTGTTGTGAACCGGATCACCCAGTGCCTGCACGGCCGGGGAACGGTGAGCGGCGCGATGAAGCACCGTCACAAACCGCCCGCGGAAGTACCCAGCAGATACCTTGCCTTTTCCGAGGAATACCAGCCGGTGGTTTTCTGGAACCTCACTGACCGGTGCAACCTGAGCTGCATCCATTGTTACAGCCGATCGGGTCCGGGCTCCCCGACCGGAGCCGAGCTCTCGACAGCCGAAGCGATCGCCCTGATAGATGATCTCGCCGCAATGGGCGTTCCCCTCGTCCTCTTCTCAGGAGGGGAGCCCCTGTTACGGGCTGATATCTGGGACCTGGCGCGTCATGCAGCCGGCAAAGGTATCAGGACGGCGCTCAGCACGAACGGCACCCTGATCACGGCCGGGGTTGCTGAGAGAATCAGGGAATGCGGGATCGGGTATGCCGGCATCTCGCTCGACGGTGTAACAGGGGCAACCCATGACCGGTTCAGGAATTCCCCCGGTGCATTCAGGAAGACGATTGCAGCCTTCGCCCATTGCCGCGAGGCAGGGATCAGGTGCGGGGTCCGGGTCACCCTGAACCGCGGGAACTTCGCCGAACTGGAAGCACTCATCGATCGCGCGGTGGAACTCGGGGCATCCCGGTTCTGTCTGTACTGGCTCGTTCCGAGCGGGAGGGGAATCGGATCCTACGACCAGCTGCAGCTGGGGAGCGAAGAGGTGACCGGGGCCCTCGGTCTTCTCTATCGGAAAGCAAAGGAAATTCCTGCCGACAAGATGGAGTTTCTCACGGTGGATGCCCCGCAGGACTGCATCCACCTGCTCACGTCGATGGAACAGGAGAATTCCCCGGACCTCGCCGATGCCCGTGGCCTCCTGGCTTCATTGCACGGCGGGTGCAGCGCAGGTACGCGGGTGGCGAATATCGATCCGCAGGGGAATGTCTACCCCTGCCAGTTCGCCCGCTCGCCTGAATTCCACGTGGGGAACATCAGGGACCGGCCATTCAGCAGGCTATGGACAGGCAGCGCCAGTCCCGTACTCGCCCGGTTCCGTGAAAGACAGGCACGGCTCGGCGGCAGGTGCTCCGGCTGCAGGTTCCTGGATCTGTGCGGGGGAGGCTGCCGGGTCCGGGCGTATGCCGTATCCGGGGACTTCTTCGGCGAGGACCCGTTTTGTTTTGTGCATGGACATGTTTCTCGTTGATCCAGCGCCATAGTATGAGAGAAAGGGTGGATGATTGACACGTGAGCCCCGCATCATGGTCCATGCGTATCATCCATCCGGAAGACCAACAACCAATGTACCGATACCTTTAGATGGGATCCATGAACGAGATACCGGAGGGGAACGTAACGTGTGCCGGAACATCAGGGTCCTGTTCAACTTCGATCCGCCAGCAACAGCCGACGAGATTCAGGCGTCGGCCCTCCAGTATGTACGGAAGATCAGCGGGTTTGCCAACCCTTCCGCCGCCAACAAACCAGCCTTTGATCGCGCCGTCCGAGAAGTCGCCCGGGCTTCGTCTGCACTCCTGGAAACGCTGGTGACGAATGCCCCACCCCGCAATCGTGAAGCAGAGGCCGCGAGAGCACATGCCCGTGCCGTGCTCCGATACGGTTCGCCCCCGGTCCGGAAGTAAGGTCGTGGGGTGGCCCGGCTTTTCGGACTCCCGGCCCCGCGAAATAGATACCATACATTTTTACCTGTTTTTGCAGCTACCGGGACTTCCCATGGCAGAAGGAGGATTCTGAAAGGGATGAGTTAAAAGAAAAAATGACCGGGCCGGTTCAGGCCTGGATCTTCTGGTAGAACTTCCCGTAGACGGTCTCGCCCTTTCGCTTGGGGTGGCGCTCCCCGAGGTCGCCGATGTACTCGGCGAACTTCGCCTTCGTCCCGTCGACCTCCAGCTCGACGTCCCGGATGTACTTGAAGCCGGGCATCATGACGTCAACGGTGCCGAAGAGGTACACCTCGCCCTTCACCATCTGGCCGCCGATCCGGCGCCGGACATTCCCCTTGATGATGATCTTCCCGCCCTCGGCGTGGGTGGCGATGTGGATATCGGCGTTCCCGTCAACGATGAGGGTCCCGCCGTTCATGAAGGAGCAGATGTCGCTCCCGACGTTGCCCTTCACCCGGATGAGCCCGCCCTGCATGCCGCGCCAGTCGCCGCGGTACGAGGCGGCCAGGTAGTTCCCCGCGTTCCCGTCGATGAGGAACTCGCCGCCCTCCATCCCGAGGCCGCAGAAGGAGTGGACGTTCCCCTTCACGTGGAGCTTCCCGCCCTTCATCCAGGCGCCGGTGTACATGTCGGTATCCCCGTTCACGACCACCTCGCCGGCGGACATCTTGCTCCCGATGTACTTCACCTTGGAGCAGTCCCCGTTCACGACGATCTGGGTGTCGGCAGCGGTGGCGCCTGCCTGGCCGGCCACGCTGAAGAACTCCCCGAGGGCGCAGTCCTGCTTTCCCTGGTAGACGGGGAGCCGGGCGATCTCCTCGGCGTTCTTTCCTGCAAAGGCGTCCGGGGTGATGGAGTCTGCCTCCAGGATGAGTTCCGGTTTCTTAATTGGGGTCAGGGTTACGGTCTTCATGGCTTCTCACCTCAGGAGGTCGCGTCGATGGCGATGACGTACGGGT
>DATJPK010000041.1:0-6668 GCA_035506435.1 Methanomicrobiales archaeon | reverse complement strand
TCCCGGGGAAAAAGGGACTGCCAGCTATATGGAGATAGCGAAATTGTTCCGGGAAAAAAGAGGGTCAGGGTTTCAGGATCAGGGCACCCGTGCCGGTGTCGTACTGGTACTTCTCCGGGTGCTCCAGGAGGTCAAGGGAGTTGATCCGCCGGTCGATGAGCTCCGTGAAGGAGAAGCTCGCATCCATCTCCTCGTCACGCTCCTCCCAGTACACGGTGATCCCGCCGGGGAGGCGCTCGCTTGCAGTCAGGCGCTGCATGGGAGAGGGGTTGCGCAGGACAGGAATATGAAGGTTCCGAGACCGTTCAGCGGATGGAAGTGCGCCGACGAGGCATCAACCTTAATATCCCTTCGCGCCCACCTGAGCTGTCAGGTGCCGCTGTGGCTTAGAGGCATAGCGGCGGTTTCGTAAACCGCAGGTCGAGGGTTCGAATCCCTCCAGCGGCTTTTTCGCCCGTTTTCTCCTGTCAATTTTTGTAAAGAGGAAGAACCTATATAGGCACCCCTCGTGTTAATCGCGCCCCATGAAAAACAAACGCCTTTTCTTCACGCTCATCATCGCGATCGCGGTCCTTGCCGCCCTCGCGGGATGCGCGGCCCAGCAGGCACCGTCGCCTGCAATCAGCATCGTCACGCCCCAGAACGGGGCGACTGTCCAGGCCGGGGACATCCCTGTCACCGTCCAGGTAAGCAATTTCAACATCGTGGACAAGCAGGGCCAGGCATCAGTCGCCGGCGAAGGGCATGTCCACTTCTACCTGGACATCGGCACCGTCCCCTCGGACCCGGCGAAACCGGCCATACCGTCGGATGCGAGTGTCCCGTGGGCCCATGTCTCCGGGACGAGTTACACCTTCGCGAACGTCGCCCCGGGGACGCACGTGATCACGGTGCAGCTCGTGAACAATGACCACACCCCGCTCATTCCCCTTGCGGTGGCCACGGCGACCATCACGGTCGGGCCGGCCGCGACCGCGACGACGGGTGTTCCGGCGGCGGACCTCACGAACCAGAACTCGCCCGAGGCGGCGACCTTCACCACGTACCCGTCGAGGACGAAGCTCCACACTCCCGATGTCCCCATCGGCCTCAAGTTCGTGGCAGGCGGGTTCACCTCCCCGATGCTGGTCGTTCCCGCCCCCGACTCGTCGGGCCGGCTCTTCCTGGTCGACCAGACCGGGGTCGTGAAGATCTTCTTCATGAACGGGACGGTCCTCGACCAGCCGTTCCTCGACCTGCGCAGCGAGCTCGTCCAGCTCGACCCGACGTACGACGAGCGGGGCCTCTTCTCCATCGCCTTCCACCCGCAGTACAACACGAACGGGCGGGTGTTTGCCTACTACAGCGCCCCGCTCCGGGCCGGAGTTGACCCCAACTGGAGCTGCACGAACCACCTCTCCGAGTTCCATGTCTCCCCGGACCCGAACCGGGTGGACATGAGCTCCGAGAAGATCCTCCTCACCGTCGACAAACCCTACGAGAACCACAACGGCGGGACCCTCAACTTCGGCCCCTCCGACGGGTACCTCTACCTCCCGCTGGGTGACGGCGGCCGGGCGGACGACACCGGCATGGGCCACACCCCCGTCATCGGGAACGCCCAGGACCTCACCAAGATCCTCGGGAAGGTGATCCGGATTGATGTTGACCATTCGAGCGCAGGGAAGTCATACGCGATCCCGCCGGACAACCCGTTCCTCTCCAACCCGAACGCTCTGCCCGAGATCTATGCATACGGGTTCAGGAACCCGGCCTACTCGACCTTCGACTCCGGGGGCAGCCACCGGATGTTCATCTCGATGGCCGGTCAAAGGCTCTTCGAGTCGGTCTTCGCGATCTACCAGGGGGGGGACTATCCCTGGAACATCCGGGAAGGGACCCACTGCTTCAACCCGGCGAACGACTTCACGCCGCCCGCAGGGCCCTGCCCGACGACCGGGGCGACCGGCCAGCCCCTCATCGGGCCCATCGTCGAGCTCGGCCATGATGTCGGTGACGTGATCGTCGGAGGAGTGCTGTACCGGGGGACCCTCGTCCCGTCGCTCCAGGGGAAGTTCGTCTTCGGGACCTGGTCGGACGAGAACCGGATCCTCGGGAACGGGAGCCTGCTCGTTGCGACGCCGCCGGCCGGCCTCGACCTGTCCTCGCTGCCCTCGCTCGCCTCGGCCCTGACCCCTGCCCAGAACGCCATGTGGGCGACCCAGAACATGAGGGTCATGAACAACCCGAACGGCCGGATCAACGCCTTCATCCTCCAGCTCTCGCAGGACAATAACCACGAGATCCTGGTGCTCATGAACCAGAACGGCGGCCCGGGCCTGTCGCCGCAGGGCTCGGGCGAGGTCTGGCAGGTGGTGCCGGGAACGACCCCGAACCTCGAGGTCACCACCGCCCATCTCCCGACCACCCCGGTCCCGACGACACAGGTCCCGACCGGCGGCGCGGTGACCCTGCAGCTTGCCCAGCAGGGCGACAAGTTCGTCCCGGCGACCCTCTCGGTCCCTGCCGGTTCGACCATCACCCTCGTCCTCAATGACCAGGACCGGGACCCCCACAACTTTGCCCTGTACAGTTCCACCACCTCCTCGTCGGCGATATTCCGGAGCCCGGTCGTCACCGGGCCGGTGACACTCACCTACATCTTCCCCGCCCCGACGACGCCCGGGACGTACTACTACCGGAGCGACCCGAACGTCGGCATGGTGGGGACCCTCACGGTGACCGCGGCCTCCTCCGGCGGCGGGAGCATGGGTTGAGGGAATTCATCCATCACCCTCACGTTTTTTCATTGGCGCGACCGGCCCTGTCGGCCTGCGTGTTCCTTGTTATCATTGGCTCTTTCCTGCTGTCAGGTTGTGTCGGATCCCGGGGGACCGTCGATGGTGAGCCGATCCGGGCCCCTCCGGTATTTCCATCGGCGACGGTCCCCGGGACAACGGTTCGGGGCTCCCCCGCGCTCTGGATCCTGTCGCCCCCCTTCGACGGCGGGGTACTCTCGGGAAACGTGACCATCACGGTTCAGGTCGACAACTTTGTCCTGGAAAGGGAAGGGACCCCGCCGGTTGCCGGCTCAGGCCACCTCGTGTACTACCGGGATGTTGTGCCTCCCGTTGAACCGGGAGAGCTGGCCCTCTCACCAGCCGGGACCTTCGCGATCTCGTACTCCAGGCACCATGTGTGGACAGGGGTCCTTCCCGGGACCCACACCTTCGCTGTCCAGCTGGTGACCCACGATAACACGCCTCTCGACCCGCCGGCGCTCGACGCAATCGACGTAACGGCGGTTTCCCCCGGGGATATTGCCGTTCCGTGAGGCAGGCCCCCGAGGTCTCGTACTGTCATTTTTTGCAAACCGGAAGAACCTATATAAATCGCGGTCGCCCATTCCCCGCCCATGAAGAGCCAGCGGATCTTCGTTACCCTCCTGCTCGTGGCAGGAGCTCTTGCGGTCCTGGCGGGTTGCGCGGGTTCCCAGGCACCGCCACCAACCACGCCACCGACCACGACGATGCCTCCCATGACAACAACCGCCCCGACCACCACCCTGCCGCCCACGACCGCAACGCCGGCACCCGCCACGACCATCCCGACGATGGCCGCGACAACGACCCAGGGTACCGGAAGTACTGTCCAGCTGACCCTCACCGCCCAGAACATTGCCTTTGACAAGAGCACCCTCACGGTACCGGCGGGGTCATTTGTCACCATGACCTTCAACAACAAGGACGCAGGCGTGCCCCACAATTTTGCCCTCTATACCGACTCCCACGCGAACCAGAAGATCTTCGCGGGGTCCTTTGTCACGGGGGTACAGACCGTGACCTACACCTTCAGGGCACCGGCCACGCCCGGGAGTTACTTCTTCCGCTGCGACGTGCACCCCGAGACGATGACCGGGACCTTCGTCGTGACCTGAGAAGGTCATCCCTTTTTCCGGGTCGCCCGTATCCGGTCCCGTGCGTCAGAGCAGGCTCAGGATGTACGCGATGTTCGAGATCACGATGGAGACGGTCACGAGGGTCATGATGGTCATCGCCCAGAAGAACCTGCGGGGCTCCACGCCGAGCCCCCGCCAGAATATGGCCATGGTGGCGCCGAGGATCCCGAGGAGGAACACCTTGTACGGCACGAGGATGCCCGTGCCATAGGAAAAGATCAGGTGCCTGACCACGGCGTTCCCCTCCCAGCCGCCCAGGGAGAGGAAGGTGGTCGTGGTCACGACGTCGGCCATGGAGATGATGAAAAAGAGTACGAAGAGGAACACCATGTGCTGGTTCGCCGCGCCCGTTTGGTCCGGCTTGATGAACTCACGGAGGATCGCCACCCCGGGCATCGACTTCCTGCTTCGGGCCTCTTCCATGTCCTTCCCCGGACCTCCCGGGTGACGGGTGGACCTGAAATAGGATTCGGGCGTTTTCAGCTTTTGTCACAATTTTTGAGGGCCGGGCGCGGGTTCAAATAGGAGCATCGGGAGTCAGGCATGGGACTTTCCATGAAAAAGGTGCCGGCCCTGATCATCGCCCTCATCATCTACCTCGTGATCCTCCTCCTCCTCATCATCCCCCAGCAGGGCGGCCTCGTCTCCTCGACCGAGGGGCACGTGTCGGCCGTCGCGAACGCGTCGTACCAGGAGACCCTGCCCATCCAGCTCGTTGACCTCGGCTCCCAGGGGAGGTCGATCTTCATCGCCTTCGTGATGATCCTGCACATCCTCCTTGCAAACCTTTACCTGGGGGGTTCCTGGGTGGCGGTGGCGACGGAGAGCATCCATCTCAGGAACCGGAAGCCGAGGCTGCGCCGGCTGGCCCGCTCGGTCACCCTCTTCAACGTCATCCTCTTCTCGGTGGGCGCGACCTTCGCGGTCGCCGGGATGCTCTTCTTCATCTCCCTGTACCCGGTATTTGCATCCGAGGCCTTCCACATCTACTGGTGGCCCCTCTTTCTCGAGGCACTCGCCTTCGGCGCCGAGGTATTCTTCCTGTACGGCTACTGGTTCTCGTGGGATAAGATCGGCAACCGGTGGCACCAGTTCCTCGGGTACGGGTTCGCGGTCTCGGTCTTCATCCAGACCTTCCTGATCAATACCCTCGCCGCGGGCATGCTCTCGCCCGGGTCGGACCAGATCAGCTGGGGGAGCACCGGGCTCCTCACCATGGCACCTGCGACCATCCTCGCCTGGTGGTTCAACGCGACCCTCTGGGTGCTCACGTTCCACCGGCTGGCCGCCTCCGTGTCCTTCTTCGGGTTCCTCCTCGCCATGCTTGGCATGTTCCACTACCTGGACCGGAAGGACGATGCCTCCCGGACGTACTGGGACCTGGTCGGCTCGTACGGGCTCAGCTGGGGGCTCCTCGGGCTCATCGCCCAGCCCCTCATCGGGATTATCTACATGTACACCATCTTCAGGAACCAGGTCGCGAGCTTCGCCTCCATCATGCTCGGCGGGCGGGCGTGGGAGATGCTCCTCATGGTAGCCCTCCTCTCGGCCCTCTTCCTCTCGGTCCTCATCTACCTCTATGACCGGAAGGAGAAGGTCATCAGGCTCCCGGGGAACGAGCGGCTCCACACCCTCTTCCTGGTCTTTCTCGGGGTCGCCTCTGCCTGCGGGTTCATCCTCGTCCAGCCCGCCATCACCGCCCTCGGCGTGAACCCCCTCGGGTACATGAGCTACAAGCTCGTCGCCCTCTTCATCCTCATCGTCATCGGGGCCATCGTGCTCGGCATCGACATCCTCATGCTCCGGGTGCCGGAGATGGTGGAGTGGGGAAAACTCTCGCCAACCTCCCGCCAGGCGGGCATCCTCGCGGGCCTCATCGGGATCTCCATCGTGGCCGTGATGGGCTTCGTCCGGGAGTCGGCCCGTTCCCCCTGGCTGATCAACGGGATCATCCCCGTGCCCGGCATGCAGGACTATCCCACGCCCATCGGTGCCTACCAGATCTTCGTTGTCTGGGGCATCCTCATCACCCTCGTGGTCGTGATCTTCTGGTTCACCTCGAAGGTCACCGCCGAGCATCCCGAGCAGGCGGAGGCGGTGTGACATGGACATGACCGGGCCTGCCACGGAGGGCGGCGGGGGATCCATCATCCGGGAGATGCTCCTCTGGGAGAAGGCCGTCTGGATCGCCATTGCCATCTTCCTGCTCATCGTCCTCGCGGTCTTCTGGCTCCTCGGCTGGAGCCAGCTTCCCTTCCCGGTGTAGGTGGCCATGTTTAGGCGTTAGCGGTCGCGGTGGACAACTCGGCGGATGCCTGCCATGCAGAGGCAGGGGCAGTCGCCCTGGCCCGGGCCACCCAAGGCGCGGAGATAACCGGCTACCATGTCTGCTCGGGGGTTTTCCACGGGCTCCGGTTCCAGGCCCTCGAAGGCCACCTCCCGGCGGAGTACCGGACCCCGGAGACCCTGGAGTACCAGCGACGGATCCACTCGGTCCTCATCGGCCGGGGCCTCAGGGCCCTCCTCGGCCAGCCGGGAGATCCCGTTCTCCTCGGCCTCCCGCTCGTCACCCTGTCGGCCCTCTACGGGCTCCTCGTCGCTGTCGCACGACGATACTGAAAAGACCGTGCAGCCAGAGATACCCCGGCCGCAGCAACGGGGAATTGCGACCGGACCCGGCAGGGGCGACCATAGCCATTGCCATCGTTCACGCGATCGTCGTGTACCTGAC
>DATJPK010000040.1:0-5478 GCA_035506435.1 Methanomicrobiales archaeon | reverse complement strand
GGAGGACGAGGGGGTGAACATCTTCGCCTTCTCCATCGCCGAGGCCGATGGCTTCGGGGTGGTCCGGGCCCTCGTGAACCACCCGGACAAGGCGTACCGGAAGCTCACCTCGCTCGGCTTCGTCGTGTCCTTCACCGACGTTATCGGGGTAAAGATGCGGGACGAGCCGGGAGGTCTCTACGAGGTGGCGAGGCTCCTCGGCGACGCGGGCATCAACATCGAGTACTCGTACGCCTACTCGGGGAAGGAGGCGGCGGTCCTGATCCTTCGTGTGGACAACATCCGGGTGGCCATCGAGAAGATCCTCGCCGCGGGCGGCTCGCTCATGGAAGCCGCCTTCTTCCGGTAAGGGCGACGTTTCCCATCAGGGAAACGGAGCTCGAGCGCCGCCTCCGAAGAGCGACGCTGCAGAACGAAGCGGAGCTCGAGCGCCAGGTGCGAAGGAGGCGATGCGAGCCGTTCTCCTCAGGGGAACGTCACCCTCCCCGCTTCTCCCACTTCTCGAGCTCCTGGATGGAGGAGAGGGTCCCTCCCCGGGAGATCTCCTCCCGGATCCGCTCCTCGGTTTTCTGCACCTCCCGCGCCCTCCTCGCCACCTCGTAGGCCCGTTCCTGCGGGATCACCATCACCCCGTTCATGTCCCCGACCACCCAGTCGCCCGGCCGGACGGGCTGCCCGCAACAGGTGATTTCCGCGTTCACCTCGCCGAAGCCCTTCGGTTCGCCGGCATTCGGCACGATGGCCCGGGCAAAGAGCGGGTAGTTGAGGCGACGGATGTCGTCCACGTCCCGCACAGCCCCGTCGATGACGACGCCGCAGACCCCTTTTTCGAGGCAGCTCCGGGTGGCAAGCTCGCCCCACGGGGCGACGTGAACCCCGCCGTCGTTGTTGATGACGATAACGTCGCCGGGCCGGGCCAGGTCGATGGCCTCTACAGGCTTTGCCCAGTCGCCGGCGAAGGTTTGCACGGTGACTGCCTTCCCCGCCATCTTCACGTCACCGCAGATGGAGAGGATCCCCTGCATCGCCCCCTTCCGGTGCATCGCGTCCGAGATATTCGGGGTGGAAACCCCGAGGAGGAGCTCTCGGATCTCCTCGTCGCGACTGCAGGTCGCCTCTTTCCGTGCCTTCGGCCGGTCGATGGCCCTCCGGATCTTCTCCGCAGAGCCGGTCACGTCACCGGACCTCACGATATTCCCCCCGACGATGACGATCTCCGCCCCTGACCTCACCGCCTCGGCCGCCGAGGCCGCGTCGAGCCCCCCGGCAACGGCAATCGGCACCCCGACCTTTCCGGCAAGCTCCTTCACGAGCTCGACCGAGGTCATTCCCACCATCTGCTGGTCGATACCCGCGTGGGCGGCGATGATGTCCACACCCAGTCCCTCGAGCGCGACGGCCCTCCCGACGGGATCGGGCGAGTTGATCAGGTCGGCCATGATCCTGACGCCGTAGAGGTGCTTCGCCCGGACGGCCTCCCTCACCACCTCATCGTCGGCCGTGGCGAGGATGCAGACGATTGTCGCCCCCGACTTCGCCGCCATCTCCACCTCGATGGTCCCGGTGTCCGCGACCTTCATGTCGGCCACGATCTCCCGGCCGGGAAACGCCTCCCTGAGCCTCCGGACGGCCTCCATGCCGGCGCTCTTGATGAGGGGGGTTCCTGCCTCGACCCAGTCCGCCCCGCCCCGGACCGCTTCCCGGGCGATGGGGACCGCCCGGTCGAGCTCGAGGAGGTCGAGGGCGACCTGGAGGGTCGGCCGCTGCCGGGCACTGCCGGTCGCCGTCGTCCTCGTCCCCTTTCCCTTCTTTGCCTGCCTGCCCTTCTTCGCGGACGGGCTCATACCATGGGGTGGGGGGAGAAAAGGGATAAGGGTTTTCCGCGCCGGAAGGAGTGCGGGCCGTACACGAGCCGGGACGCAGCGTGACGCGGGCTGGGGCCGATGCACGGGGCGGGACGCAGTGTGACGCGGCGGGGCCGATGCACGGGGCGAAACGTAGCGTGACTCGGCGGGGGAAGATTCAATCCCGGGCATGCCGCATACTCCGGGAGGGAGAGGACGCAGGTGGAGGAATCCCTGAAGACAAGGATCGCGGCGCTCGCGGCGAGGATGAGGCGGGCCCGTTCGAGGGGGACCCTCGCGGCCGTTATCGCAGGCGAGGTCGCGGCCTACAGCCTCCACGACCTCCAGCACCTCAGGGCGTCGGTGGAACGGGACCTCCGGCACGTGCCCCTGCACTACCGGGCAAAACTCGAGCCGAAAATGATGGAGCACCTCTTCGGCACCCACCATGCCATCATGCTCCGGTACCGGAGGGAGGGCTTTGGCGACCTGCAGGGGCCCGTCGAGGGAAAGCTCGGGGAGTTCTGCGACATGCTCCTCGGGCTCCCCGACCGGGAGAACGAGGACGACCGGGACCTCCGGCTCGTCCTCCTCTACTACCTCATTGCGGCCTTCACCATCTTTGTCTCCGAGCTCCCGGGCCACCCTGTCGGCACCCCGTTCCCCGGCGGTTTCATCGTGGAGGAGCGGGACGGGGTCTACTACTGCCCCGTCAGGGAGAAGGAAGACGAGGTCGAGACCTCCATCTGCCCGTACTGCCCGGCTGAGCAGAGCCGGCTACCGGGGGACGAACCGCTCTGAGAAACTGATGGCAGACAGGTCCTTCTTCGGGGGGATGGCCATGTCCGCGGGGTACCCTGCCGGGACAAGGGAGACGAGGGTGTAGCTGTCCGGGACCCCGAGGAGCTCCCGCACGGCGCCGGCATAGGGCTTCTTGTCGCCGGCGACCCAGCAGCTCCCGATGCCGTACGCCCAGAGGCCGAGGATCAGGTTCATCGTCGCGCAGCAGCAGTCCTCGAGGTAGTACTTCGCCTTCTTCTCCCCGAAGACCGCGAAGCACGCCCGCGCGTCCGCGATGAACTTCCCGTAGTCGGTGAGCCCCGCTATCTTCGCGAGGGTCTCCTTCTCCCGTACAACGCCGATCAGCCAGGGCTGGCCGTTCGCGGCCGTCGGTGCCTGCCGGGCGCACTCCAGTACGTCCCGTATGGCATCCTGCGGGATGTCGGAATCCCGGAAGCTCCTTACCGACCTCCTCCCCTTGATGATGGTGGTACCGAGGTTCATACCCGGCGGTTTGGTCGGGGAGCTACATGAGGCTTGCGCGGGGTCGCCCATTCCATGATGAGTCAGTCGTCGAGCACCCGGATACCCGACCCGTCGATCAGGCACCGTTTGCCGGCAGGGATGCGGGCCGACGCGTAGGTCGCCGTCACCCGTTCCTCGTCAGCCGCCTCGCACCGGGCCCGTTCGAGGAGATCCCCGGCGAGGGTAAGGGCATCCTCCTCAGGTATGGGTTCACCAAGGCCCGGGCAGTCCGAGACCGCAAGCTCACCGTCGACAAGGGCAAACGGATAGGTCCGGCAGATCCAAGGGCGGGCGTCGTACGCGATGCAGCCCTGATCGGTGAGGAATTTACATCTCCCTCCCTCGTGCACGATGCACCAGCCGAAGGTGACGGCTGACCCGTCCGCGCGGGGGACGAATTCCGGGTACGGGCGGGCAACATCCTCCCAGGAACCGGCCCCCGATGCGACCAGGGCCCTGACCTCGTCATGAGAGGCGAAAACCAGCCCGGAATCACCCGCGCCGGGCTGGCAGCAGGCCCCGCACCTCCGGCAGGAAAAGCCGATTTCCCGGATTTCCGCTGCGAGGGTGCGGAGATCCAGGTCGGTAGGTTCCCTTTCAGGGTTCACGGCAGATCCGGTCGAAGTTCTCGAAGGTGAGCCTCCCGTCGACCGTGTGGCTCACCTCGGGGTGCCACTGGACCCCGTACAGGCGCTCCTCCGGCTTCGCCATCGCCTCGATCCAGCAGATCCGGGAACTCGCGAGGAGGGTGAACCCCTCGGGAAGCTTCGTTACCTCGTCCATGTGGGAGGCCCAGACGTTCGTCCTCGCGGGGTACCCCTGCAGGATCTCGTCGGGCTCGACGATCTCGACCTCGACGAGGCCGTACCCGCCCATGCTCCCCGGGGACACCGCTCCACCCCGGGCGAGGGCCATCGCCTGCATCCCGAGGCAGATGCCGAGGACCGGGAGGCCGAGGTCCAGGTACTCGGCGCACCGCCCGGCCCGCTCCATCGTCGGCCCGCCCCCGAGGATGATGCCCCGGCACCCCTTCGCGACGTCCTCCGGCGGGGTCGTGTTCGGCACGAGCTCAGCGGGAAGGCCCATGTCCCTGAGGCTGCGGAGGATCAGGTGGTTGAACTGCCCGAAGTTGTTCACCACGTAGAGGGGGCGCATGGAAACAGGTTGGCGCTGCAGCCTTTAGAAGGTTTTTCCGGGTAATATCAGTACGAGGTTGCGGTCGAGAGGATCTTTTCCCGGATTTCCTCCTCGCTCCTCCCCACGACCCGGGCAAGGAACATGGCCCCGCCCGCCCCGATCCCCTCCTTCACCTCGCCGACGCAATAGCGGGCGAGGCCGGAATGCCCGAGGGCGCCGAACCCGGGGTCGACGTAGTAGACCTGCGTGCCGATCATCTCCGCCGTGGCGGCGAAACCCGCCGAGGGGTCGTCGCGGACATAGACCGTTGTCACGACCGGCGGGACCTTCTTCCCGAGCTCGCGGAGCACCGCGGCAACGGCGAGCATCTGGGTCCCGCCGGCGAGGACGGTGTCTCCTCTGAAGGCTGAGACCATGCCGGCCGCGACGGCGAGCATCGGGTCTCCCCCGATCCGGATGATGTCGAGCGGCTCCTTCGCCCCTTCCACCCTGATCCGTTCCTGGACCCGGGCGCAGATGGCCTCCTTCAGGGCCACCGGGTTGTTCACGAAGGAGGACGAGACGCTCGCCGGGATGCCCAGGCCCCGGAGCACACAGAGGGCCGTGGTGGTGCCGCCAGGGACGCATTCCCCGAGAAGCAGGAAATCGTGCGCCTGCGAGAGGAACCGGCCGACCTGTTCCCCACGGGCGTAGAGGTCCCGCGCCCCCGGGACCGCGTCCCCATCCCGGGGATCCTTCCCGGGCTCGCCATAAACATCCAGGCACGGGACCTCGGGCCGGTTCGTGAGCCCCGCGTTTATGAAGAGCGGCGAGAGGCCGAGCAGCACCGACATGGCACGGGTTATCACCGCAGGGGTCGGGCAGCCGGTGGGGGTGTTCGGCTTCCACTTCCTGCTCCGGATAACCCCGTGGGTGATGAGCTCGGAGTCGAGGATGGGGGTGAGGACCGTCTTTTCCGGGGACATCCCCGCGCCGGAAACCCCCGGGACCGTGGACAGGAGGGTGTTCCCGAGGACGATGGCGAAGACCGGGCGGGCGGGCCGGTACGGCGGGGTCCCGGAGAGGAATGGCATACCGATCTCTATAAGAAGCCGCGGATAAAAAATGGATCGAGCATCATGTTCGGGATCGCGGAACGGCTGGAGAGGCTCGGGATCGACATTCCCTCTATGGTCGAGGCCGCGATGGCCCT
>DATJPK010000039.1:0-7052 GCA_035506435.1 Methanomicrobiales archaeon | reverse complement strand
GCCGTTGCCGTGTTTCCTGCCGATACCGCTCCCGGTAAAACCAGGAGCATAATCATGATAGCCAGCGCTATCACCGGTTTAAAACGCATCTCATTTCCTCCGTACCCGCTAAGTCGGGGCGTGCGGGACTGGAGGTAAGGTGGGCTCAGTTCGTATTAAAAGTTATGATCTTTTCTTATTATCGTAACACTAAGTATTAATTAACAAAGATATTGTATCCATAGATGGCTACTGCCAGATCTCTTCATTCCTGCCCCGGTTCGACCTTCGGGGCGAAAGCCGCCAGGTACCGGCCCCGGGATCCGGGCAGGATCTCCACCTCCACCCCGAAGACCTGCCCGACCCGAACCGGGGTGAGCACCTCCCACGGTGCCCCGCATCCTGCGGGGACACCCCCCGCAAGGAGGAGGACCCGGTCCGCGAACCGGGCGGCAAGGTTCAGGTCATGGATGGCCACGGCAGCTGAGGAGCCATGGTGACGGGTATGACGCCTCAGGATACCGAGCACCTCCAGCTGGTGCCGGATGTCGAGGGCGCTCGTGGGCTCGTCGAGGAGGAAGACCTCCGGGTCCTGGGCGAGGGCCCGGGCGAGGAAGGCCTTCTGCCGCTCCCCGCCGCTGACCGCGTACAATGAACGAGAGGCGAGGTGCCGGATCCCGACCGCATCGAGGGCCCGGTCGACCGCGGCGAGATCATCCCGGCCGACCCCCCAGCTGATGAAGGGGCGCCGGCCAAGGAGGACAGTCTCAAGCACCGTGATCCGGGACGGCGTGAGGGCCTGGGGAAGGTATGCTATCCGCCGGGCGAGGTCCCGGGTTTCCCAGGTCTCTCGCGGCCTTCCCCCACAGGTCACCGATCCTTCCGTCGGCCTGAGGATCCCTGCGAGGACCTTCAGGAGCGTGGACTTCCCCGAGCCATTCGGGCCGAGGACCCCGAGCACCTCACCCGGCGGGAGGGTGAGAGACACCTCCGAGAGGGCCCGAACGGACCCATAATCCAGTCCCAGTCCTTTGGCGATGATCTCCATGGTGCCCGGCCTCATGACGAGAGGTGCCGGCCTCCCCCCTGCAGGATCAGGAAGATGAAGAAGATTCCTCCGATGATGTACATGAGGACCCCGACCGGGATCTCAACGGGGCTCATTACGGTCCGGGCGAGGGTATCCGAGACGAGGAGGATGACCGCGCCCATGAGGGACGCGGCAGGGATCAGGTACCGGTGGTCACCGCCAACGAAAATTCGGCAGATGTGGGGCGCCATGAGGCCGATGAACCCTATGACCCCGGTGAAGGCAAGGCAGCAGCTCGCCGCGAGGGTCGAGAGGAGGAGGCCCGTGGTCCTGAACCGGTTCACGGGTATCCCCATTGCCCGGGCGACATCGTCCCCGGCAGAGAGGGTGTTGAGGTCCCAGGCCCGGGAGAGGAGGAGCAGGAAACAGACGGCCGATACCGGGAGGACGATGGCGACCGCACCCCAGCTGGCCCCCCACATGCCTCCCATGAGCCAGACGACGATATCCCGGAGCCGGTCGTTGTCGGTCAGGTACTTCATGAGGAGCACGCCGGCCTGGAAGAGGTAGCCGATGACCACCCCGGCGAGGATAAGCGTGGCATCTCCCGTGGTCGCGTGCCGGGCTATGCCGATGACGAGGAGCATGGAGAGCCAGCCGGCGAGGAAGGCGGCGAGGGCGATGGCGGCCCCGCTCCCGAGGAACGGGACGGCGAGGCCCGCCGGCAGGAGCACGATGGCCACCGCGGCCCCGAAGGAGGCGGCGGAGGAGAGGCCCAGGGTGAAGGGGGAGACGAGGGGGTTCCGGAGGAGGCCCTGCATCACGGTCCCGGCGCAGGCAAGGGCAAAGCCGGTGATGGCGGCGAGGAGGATCCTGGGGAGGCGGATATCCATCACCACGGCCTGGATGAGCTGTCCCCCTGGTTCCGGGACCAGGCCCGGGAGGATGCCATGGCCCACTGCCGCGAGGGCCTGGGGGACGCTTACCTCCGCGGAACCGCTCGCGAGCCCTGCAATGCAGGCGACGACGAGGAGGAGGACGAGGAACCCGATGACGAGGAGGCCCCGGGCCCGGGTCGCACCATAGAGGGAGGCTGCGTCCGGGTTCTCCGCTGTCACATTCCGGTCCCCCGGAGCGCGGAGAGGAGGCTGTCGGCCCGGATCTCCTCGAGCCGGAGGTGCCTGCCGCCGAGCGCCCCGGCGAGGGCCTGGCCATGGCCGAGCCGGACCAGGCCCGAGTCGGTATCGACGACGATGGACGGGATCCCTTCTGCCCGGATCCGGGAAGCCGCGGAAAGGGCCTCATCCAGGGGCAGCCCGCCCGAGAGGGCGACGTTGGCCCTCCCGTCCGAGAGGAGGACGAGGAGAGGGAGGGTATCGCGCCTTGCCCGGGCCTCCCGGGCGAGCACCTCCCGGGCCATGGCAAGACCGCCGGCAAGGGGGGTCTTTCCTCCCGTGGGGATCTCCTCCAGCCGCTCCCGGGCGAGCTCCACGGAACCCGTGGGCGGGAGCACGAGCCGGGCTCCGTCGCCCTGGAAGGCGACCATCCCGACCCGGTCCCGCCGCTGGTACGCCTCGGAGAGGAGGGAGAGGACGGCCCCCTTCACCGCCGACATCCGCCCCTGTACCCCCATGGACCCGCTCGCGTCCACGAGGAAGAGGATGGTGGTCCCGGTCTTCCGCTCCCTGACCTTCTCCCGGAGGTCATCCGGGGTTATCCGGATCCGGCCACCCCCGCCCCGCTCCTTCTGGTGAGGGGCTGCAGCCCTGAGGGTTGCATCCACGGCGAGGTCCTGCACCTTCTCCTCCGGGATGCGGGAGGAGACGTACCTCCCGTCACGGGCAAGGGTCACGGATCGCCGTCCCCCCCTCTCCCGGGTCCGCTCGTCCCGCTCACGGGGCGGGTCGAGGGTCCCGTGCCGGATCCCGAAAGGATCCCCGGGCGGAGAGCGGATCCTGCCCGAAGCATCGGGAATACCTCCCGAGGGCCGGTCACGGGCCTCGCGGGCATCCCCCGGCTCCTCCCGGGGCGTTGGATTCCTGACGATCTCCCCGAGATCCCGGTCCGAGGGGGGCTTCCCGGTGAGGGGTGTCCTCCGGACCCGGTGGGGCAGGACAAGGAGTGCCGCCTCCCGGATATCTTCCGGGGTCACCTCCTCTCTCCCGTCGAGGGCGGCGAGGGTCGCCGCGGTCTTCAGGATGGTGATGTCGGCCCGGTGCCCGTCAACTCCCGCGGCGAGGCAGATCTGCACGGCGAGGTCCACCATATCTCCCGGGCAGGCCACCCGGGGGAGGATCTCCCGTGCCTTCCGGATCCGCCCTGCAAGGGCCCGGTCCTCATCCTCCCACCGGGAACAGAACCCGTCGGGGTCCCGCTCGTAGAGGATCCGGCGCTCGACCACCTCCCTCCGGAGGGACGGGTCCTGTATCCCCTCGATCCTGACCGAGAGCCCGAACCGGTCCAGGAGCTGCGGTCGGAGTTCCCCCTCCTCCGGGTTCATGGTCCCCACGAGGATAAAGGATGCCGGATGGCTGAACGAGACCCCTTCCCTCTCCACGATGTTCACGCCCATCGCCGCAACATCGAGCAGTACGTCAACGATGTGATCATTGAGCAGGTTCACCTCGTCGACGTAGAGGAGGTTTCGGTTTGCCCTCGCGAGAATCCCCGGCTCAAAGGATCGTTCACCGGATTTCAGGGCATGCCCGATGTCCAGGCTCCCCACCACCTTGTCCTCGGTGGCGCTCACGGGGAGCTCCACGATCCTGATGGGCGCCACGGCTGCGGCAAGGTCCCCCCCCTTCTCCCTGCAACTGCCGCACTGTTCCACCGGGTTGTCCGGGTCGCAGCCAAAGGGACACCCCTCCGCCACCCGCTGGGTCGGGAGGAGGGCGGCGAGAGCTCGTGCGGCGGTGGACTTGGCGGTACCTTTCTCGCCGCAGACGAGCACGCCGCCGATCCGGGGGTTCACGGCGTTCAGGACCAGAGCCTCCTTCATCCGCTCCTGTCCCACGATGGCGGAGAAGGGGTAGACCCGGCGGAAAAGGGTCACGGGCAGGAGCCTCCCGCCGGGGGCTGGGTTGGAGCCGGCATCAGGACCTCGTCTTTAGTATGATCTGGTATTACGATTCTTCTAAGAATGATATAAAGTAACACTATTTTGAATATGTTTATGAATAATGGCAACGCCATGCAGATCGGTACCATGGGAGACGGCAGGGTGGGCATGAGCGGGGAATTCGACCGGGGGAAGGGGCCCGTGGTCGCGATCCTCTACGACGCCTACCTGGACCTGCTCCGCGAGGCCGCCCGGGAGGAGGGGGTGGCGCTCGCCTGCTTCGGCGCCCGGGCTATGGATATCGATGAGAAGGTCCGCGAAACCGCGGTCCGGGCGATCGGGTCTGCCGGCGCCCTCCTCATCCATCGCACCTCCCACGCCTTCTGGGACGAGCTCGAAGGGGTGGTGAAGGCCCGGGGCAGGGAGATCCCCGTGGTCTGCGTGGGGTCGGAGCCGGTCCACTTCTCCCTCTCCACCGTTCCCCCGGAGGCGCAGCGTGACGCCTATGCCTATCTCACCTACAGCGGGCTCTCCAACCTGAGGGCACTCCTCCGGAGGGTGACCGGGCTGGCAGGCGACGCAAGAGGGGATGTCCCTCAACCGGCCCCGGTGCCCTGGCAGGGGATCCACCACCCGGACAGTCACGCCCCTTTCCAGACCGCCGATGAATACCTGGCATGGTACGAGAGACGGGACCGGCCCCTGGTCGGCCTCCTCATCTCCCGGACTGCCTGGGTGACCGGAAAGACCGGTATCGAGGACGCCATGATACGGGCCCTGGAGTCCGAGGGGCTCGGAGTCCTCCCGGTCTTTACCTACGCCGTCCGTGACGATGCAATCGGATCCCGATCCATGGCCGACGTGGCCGGGGAGTTCTTCCTCGCCGGAGGTCGTCCCCGGGTCCGGGCAGTAGTGAAGATGGTCTCGTTCCTCATGGGTGCTGGGACGGGCGAGAGCGAGGCCATCCTCCGCGCCCTGGACGTCCCGGTCTTTGCCCCGGTCATCGCCTTCTACCAGTCCCTCGCCGAATGGGAGGCCGGGACCGGCCTTTCCGCCGATGTGGGGTGGTCCATTGCGCTTCCCGAGTGCGAGGGGGTGATCGAGCCTGTCCTCGCCGGGGCGAGCAGCGCCGCCCGGTCCGGCTTCGGTGACCGCGCCCCCCTTCCCGAGAGATGCCGGAGGGTGGCGGCCCGGGTCAGGGCCTGGATCTCCCTGGGGGAGAAACCGGTGGCAGAGCGGCGTGTCGCCTTCATCCTGCACGCGAGCCCCTGCAGCGGCCTCGAGGCCTCCATCGGGTCGGCCTCCGGCCTGGACGCTCCCGAGAGCGTGGCCCGGGTCCTCGGGAGGATGAAGGAAACGGGGTACCTGGTCGATCCCCCGGGTTCAGGAAAGGAAATTGTCGACCTGATGCTCGAGAGGAGGGCAATCTCGGAGTTCCGCTGGACCACCGCCGCGGATATTGCCGGAAAGGGAGGCGCCATCGCCCGGATCCCGGGCGGCGAGTACGGCCGCTGGTTCGCAACCCTTTCCCCGAAAGTGCAGGAGGAGATGGTCCGGGCCTGGGGGGAGCCGCCCGGCACGGCCATGGTCCACGGGGGGGAGATCCTGGTGACCGGCATCTCCTTCGGGAACGCTCTCGTCTGCCTGCAGCCCAAGAGGGGGTGTGCCGGGTCGCGGTGCGACGGGCAGGTCTGCAGGATCCTCCACGACCCCTCGATCCCTCCGACGCACCAGTACCTGGCGACCTACCGCTGGCTGGAGGAGGGCTTCGGTGCAGATCTGCTCATCCACGTAGGCACCCACGGGTCCATGGAGTTCCTGCCCGGGAAGGGCGCCGGCCTCTCCCCCGACTGCTACCCGGACATCGCCGTCGGGACTCTCCCGCACCTCTACCTCTACAGCGCCGACAACCCGGCCGAGGCGACGGTGGCGAAGCGGCGGGGGTGTGCTACCCTCGTCGGGCACATGCCACCGGTCATGGCCGGCGCCCTCCTGTACGGGGAGCTCGCCGAGCTGGAGGAGCTCCTCACCCAGTACGAGACCGCCCGCCATGACCCTGCCCGGGCCCATGCTCTCGCCCACCTGATACGGGACGGGATGGTGAAGGCGAACCTCCACGCGGCCGCGGAGCTCTCCCATAATTCACCCCTGGACCAGGTGGTGAGGACGGCCCACGAGGCCCTCGCCCTCGTCCGCTCGACCCGGGTCTCCCTCGGGCTCCATGTCTTCGGGGACGTGCCGGAGGGGGAGGATCTCGAGAAGATGGTGTACGAGATCCTCAGGTTCGACGAGGATGAAGGGTCCGTCCGCCGTGTTGCGGCAGCCCGCATGGGGCTTGACCTGGACGCCCTTCTCGCGGATCCCGGTGGGTTCTCAGCGGACCGGGGGCAGTCCCACTCTGCCCTCATGGAGGATGTGGATGGTGCCGGGAGGGAATTGATCCGGGCCGTTCTCGACGGTACAGGAGCAGATGTTCCGGAGAACCTCAGGGCCAGGGTCCGGGACCTCGCCGGGCGGATCCGGGCCTCCCGGGAGATGGACGCCTTCCTCCATGCCGCCGGAGGGGCCTTTGTCCCACCGGGGCCTGCAGGTCTCCTCACCCGGGGAGGGGACGGTGTCCTCCCGACCGGCCGGAACCTCCACTCCCTGGATCCCGCCCGGGTGCCCACGAAGGCAGCATGGCGGGTTGGGCAGCGGCTCGCGGATCGGCTCATCGCCCGGTACCGCGATGATCACGGGAGCGGGCCGGAGACGGCGGCCTTCTACTGGATGGCGAGTGATCTCGTATCCGCAGATGGCGAGGGACTCGCCCAGATGTTCGCCCTCCTCGGGGTAGAGCCGGTGTGGGACGGGGGCGGGAGGGTGAAGGGATCCCGCCCGATCCCCCTCTCAAGGCTGGGACGACCGAGGGTGGATATCGCGGTCAGGATCTCAGGGATTATCCGGGACAACTTCAGCGGAGTCATCGGCCTGCTGGACGATGCG
>DATJPK010000038.1:0-3620 GCA_035506435.1 Methanomicrobiales archaeon | reverse complement strand
ACCGGGCAATAGCCCAGGCAAGAACGCGAAGCGCCTTGGCGCGAGCGAGAACCAGAGGGGCAGAGCCCCGATGGAGAGCCGACAGACCGAAGGCGCGAAGGGCGAGAGCCCGAGCGGGAACCGACAGGGCGAAGCCCTGTTGGTGGGTCTGGTGGCGACCGCCGGGCGAAGCCCTGGTGGTGAGAACCAGGGGAAGTAACCGATGGATGACCCCTGGGGTGACGACCCGGGACCCCTCATTTCCCGCCCGCCAGTCCTCGACCGGGGGCTCCGGCTCGGCATCCCCTTTCTCCTCCTCGCCCTCCACCTCCTCGTCCTTTCGGCCCTGCTCGGCACCGCGACGATGCTCGTCCTCGCCACCCTCATGCTTGTCTACGAGCTCCCGCCCGCCGGGAAGGAGACGGTGATCCCCGCCGGGATCCTCCTCGGGTACCCCTGGTGGGCGGTGGCCGGCTCCATCGCCCTCGTGGATATCGAGGTCGGGCTCTTCATGGTATGGAACTTCGACCTCGCGCTCCGGATCCCGGTCCTCGGCCCCTGGATCCGCCGGTTCATCAACGGCGGGAGAGAGTTCCTCGCGGGCCGTCCCTGGCTTTCCCGGCTCTACTTCTTCGGTATCGTGGTCATGGTCATGGTCCCCTTCTTCGGGAGCGGCGGGGTCCGGGGGTCCATCGCCGGCCGTCTCCTCGGCATGAGCCGGCGGGAGGTGATGGGGGCTATTACCACGGGAGCAGTTACTGGTTCCTTCGGGATCGCCCTCGGCACCCTGTTCCTCAGGGAGGCCTTTATCGAGGACCTGTTCACGGGTGCGGTCGCCGTCTTCATCCTTGCCGCCGCGGGAGGTGCCTTGTACCTGGTCCTCACGAGGCCGGCCATGACGGGGGAGAGCTGACCGCGCCGGACCCGGGGCTCAGGAATCCTCCATTTTCTGAAATACGGGAATAGGTTTAAATAGGCCGGAACCCCGGCATTCCCCGTTCACAGGACGGGATAACCATGAACAAGATTGCCTGCACCCTGATCCTTCTCATTGCCGGGCTTGTCCTCCTTGCCGGCTGCGCCCAGCAACCGGCAGCGCCCGCCACGCCCGCACAGACGACATCTGCACCTGCCGCGCCCGCACCGGCGGCCGCGACGCCGACCCCGATGCCTGACACCGTGCTTGTCGCCACGAACCCGCAGCACGGCCAGATCATCGTAGACGGGAGCGGGATGACCCTGTACTACTTCCTGAGGGACACCCGTGGATCGGATACGAGCGCCTGCACCGGTACCTGCCTCACCAACTGGCCCGCCTTCAACCCCTCGTACCTCCAGGTCTCGGCACCGCTTCTCGGCTCGGACTTTGATTCCATCCTGCTCCCCGGCGGCGGGAGCCAGGTCACGTACATGGGCTGGCCGCTCTACTATTACTCGGGAGACAAGGCTCCCGGTGACACCAAGGGGTACGGGTTCAACAAGCTCTGGTACGTGATGGCGCCGACGGGAGTCGTGACCATTGCGCCGACCACCACCGTGGCGACGACCGTCCCGACCACGGTCCCGACGACCATTTATTCCGGTGGCGGCGGGTACTAATCCACCCCTTTTAAGAGACGCACCGTCAATCCGGAAGACAGGTGAAAGGGTGAAGGAGACCCTCATCGTTTTCCTTGTCCTCGCGGCAGCGATCCTCGCCGGTTGCATGGCCCGGCCGCAGATCCCCCCACCGACCCCCGTGCCGACCACCACACCTGTCACGCCGACACCCGTCCCCGATGCCGTACGAATTGTTACGAGCCAGCAGCACGGGCAGATCCTCACCGATTCGGCAGGGATGACCCTTTATTACTTTGCCCGGGACAGGCCGGGCTTTGCAAGCACCGCCTGCACCGGCACCTGCGCCGCCGTCTGGCCGCCCTTCGATGCGCCGGTCATCCGGGTCTCGCCACCGCTGAACCCCAAGGACTTCGGGGAGTTCATCCGGCAGGACGGGACGACGCAGAGTACCTACATGGGCTGGCCGCTCTACTACTACTCGAATGACACGGCCCCGGGGGACGCGAACGGGTACGGGTTCAACCAGCTGTGGTTCACGGTATCGCCCGGCGGGGTCGTGACCACCGCACCGACGACGGCTGCGACCACCCGGCCGACCACGGCCCCGACCTCCGGCGGCGGGTACTGAGCGGTCCTCCTTTTTCCCGCAGGCGGTCACCCTCCGACGGGAATACCGCATGAGAACCTTTATCAAAACAGATTTCCTTTTCTATATGCTGCGGTGGCCTAGCCGGTTAGGGCGCCAGACTCATAGGGTTTTATCGCACACGTCGGAGCGCCATCATCTGGGATATCTGGAGATCGCGGGCTCGATTCCCGCCCGCAGCATTCGTTTTACCCCGGTTTCGGGAGCAGCCCCAACTCATCCATCGCCTTCTGCTCATCCTGGTGCGCGATGAACATGATGATCCTCGGCTCCGGGCCGGTCTTCATCACGAAGTAGGTCACGTCGAACCCGATGAGCCGGTCACCGGTCTTTCTGAAGGTAACTCCCCAGTGGGTCTTCACCATCGAGTACTCGTTGCTGATCGGGACCTCTTCTATCCTGAGTATCCTTGCCGAGGTCTGGCCGACGCTCCGGTAGAAGGCCGTGGCATTGTCTGCCATCTTCAGGAACTCCGCCTTGCTCTGGGCGATGGCGCCTCCCGGCCCCGCTGATATGAATGTGTCGGCGAAGTATCCCGCCTGTTTCCTTACGTCGAGGGCGGCAAAGGCCGCCTCGTAGTCTGCGAAGAGTTTTTTTATTGATGGATCCATGGTTCGTGCCTCCGGGTGGGTGATCCGGGATGTCGGAAGTAATATCGGTTTCTGAGGATAACAGTCAGGTGAAGGGTATGGAACGGAAACACCTCATCATCCTGGGGATCCTCGTCTTTTTCATCTGCTGCATTATCTTCCTCACCCTGGGGCTCGCCGGGCAGCTGGGGTAGGGCGGTTGTTTACCCAGGGTGTCTCCCTTAGTAGCTGATCACTTCAAGACCCGGTATTCTCCTGAAGTCCTGATCGCGGGTAACAATGATTCCATCCAATCCAAGGGTAAGGGCGGCGATCACGACATCGAATTCGTTCGGTTGAATTCCCTTTTCCTTCAGGGAGGCCGAGAGGGCACCATAGACAGGGTACGTTTCCCACCCGATCCCGATGGTATCGAGGTTCCCGATGATCTCTATCACCTTCGTAATGTTTTCTTCCCGCCTGTCTGACAGGTACGCACCGCGGAAAAGCTCGAGAAGGTTCACCGCGGTCGTTGAGAGGTCCTGGTATTCCTCCTCGATTTCCGAGAGCGCATCGAGGGCTTCTTCGTCGCCTCTCAGGAGATCAACGAGGAACGAGGTATCGAGGACCGGCATTCAGAACCCTGTCTTCCGGGGGAGAGCCTTCCGGATTCCCCGGGAAGCCCTCTCTATGGAATCTGCAAGATCGCCACTCGGGCCGATGGCGGCGATGACGTCGGAGAGCTTCCGCTTTTTCGGGTAGTACTTCAGGATGACATCCGAGAAAGATTCCTTTTTCGTCGATTTCAGGGCCTTGAGCCGGGAGTACGCCTCGTCCGTGATACTGATGGTGCGGGTCGGCATGAA
>DATJPK010000037.1:0-3659 GCA_035506435.1 Methanomicrobiales archaeon | reverse complement strand
GGCAATAAAGGCAATCCCGGGCGAAAAGACATTCACCACGCATTGGCTAAGCTATAGCACAGCCACAGTATTTAAAATTATTGGGATGGTCCGACCCTTGCTCCATCTGCCTCAACAAGAGTCCGTACCGAAACCCAGGAGCGGAGGTGGCAGCCGATCATGATGGCCCGGCCTCGGGCACCGATGTCGGTGGGGAATCCTTCCTCTCTCCCGGTTCCCGCTCCACCGGGTACCCCGCCTTCTCCCATGCCGCCATCGACCCGAGGACGACCACGACATCCGGGAAACCCGCCTTCAGGAGGAGGCTCGCGGCGATGGAGGACTTGTACCCCGCGTCGCAGAAGCAGACCACCTCCCTGTTTTCGGAGACCTTGCAGATGTACGAGGGAAACTCGCCGACGTAGACGTGGTGGGCACCGGGAAGGTGACCGTGCCTCGCGTAGCTGGGCTCGTCCCTCAGGTCGAGGAGGAACAGGGAGGGGTCCCCGAGACGGGCCTTCAGGTCATGCACCGTCCAGGTTTTCACCGTCCCGACGGGCTCCGCCGCCTTTGCCCAGGTCATGAAGCCCCCCTCGAGGCATCCCGCCAGGTTATCGTACCCGAGCCTGGCGAACTGCCGCCGGACCCCCACCAGGTCGTCATTGAAGTCGTCCACGATCACGACGGGGTCCTCGTAGTTCAGGTAATACCCGATGAACGATGCGAGCCCATCGCGCCAGACATGGAGGCTCTTCGGGACGTGGCCCCCGGCGAATGACGCGGGAGAACGGATGTCCACGAGCTGGGCCCCCTTCGCGGCGAGGGCCTTTACCTGCGCGACGGTGAGGTTGGGGACTGAGAGGGGCCAGGAGAGGGGCGGTGGCCCGGCCTGGTTCAGCCGCTCCATCGTCGGGAAATAGGGCGGGTAGTGGTGCCGCTCGGCCACCTTTTTCCGGACAAAGGCCTCCCTGTCGAGCCGGAGCATGGGGTTCGTCTCCCTCTCGTACCCGACGGTAGTCCAGGGGAGGTCACTGATGTCCGCCCCGCAGACCGAGCCGCCGCCATGGGCCGGGCATACGATGACCCCGTCGCCGAGAGGGAGGATCTTGCGGTGCAGGCTGTCGTAGAGCTCCCCGGCCACCTCCTCCTTCCGGCCGGGGTAGAAGTCCGTGCGCCCGACCTCGCCGGCAAAGAGGGCATCGCCGGTAAAGACCATGAGGGGCAGCCCGGATACCTCGGTGTCGGCAAGGACGATCGAGATGCTCTCTTCGGTGTGCCCCGGGGTCTCGAGTATCGCGAGGTCGAGGGTCCCCAGCCTGAACCGGTCTCCCTCCTTCACGGGCTTCCCGTACCGGAAGTCCATCCGCGCCCCATGGTAGATATCGCATCCCGTTACCCGGGCGAGCTCGAGGGAGCCGACCAGGTAGTCCTCGTTGCGGTGCGTCTCGAAGACGTGGGTGATCCGGAGCTCGTTCGCCCGGGCGAGATCGAGGATGGCATCGATGTCCCGGCGGGGGTCGATGACTGCTGCTTCTCCGCCCGACCCCACGAAATAGGAGTTCTGGGCGAGCCCCCCTGCGACCAGCTTCTCAAAGATCAGGGCGTCCTCCTCCGATCTCCTTCTCGCGAGGGGGAAATTAAAGATTCCGCCCCTACGCGCTCACGCCGAGGAATGTCCGGACGACGAGCCCGAGGAGGAAGGACAGCAGGGCGACCCCGAGGCTGATCCCTGCCATCTCGAGGAACCGGCCCCGGAAATCAACTCCCCGGGTCACCGAGATGTAGAAGGCGAATATGACAATGATGATGACGGCGACGAGGATGGTGACCCCGAGGGCGAGGAGGTAGCTCCCGAGGACGAGGAAGGGGGCGACGAGGAGGATGACCGCGAGAATATAGGCGGCGAGGGTGTAGGTCGCGGCCTGCACCGGGTTCCTTGCCTCGGGTCGCACCCCGCCTGATGGCGGGTCGCTCAAGCTCGGTCCCTCGGCCTTCGTCGAGAGGTACTCGGCGGAGCCCATCGAGAGGGCGGCGGCGATCCCGGTGATCAGGCCGGCCATCGCGATCACCCGCGTGTTCTGGAGGGCGAGGGTGAGGCCGGCGAGGGTCCCGGTCAGTTCCACGAGGGCATCGTTCAGGCCGAGGACGATGGACCCCGTGTACTTCAGGCGCTGCTCGTCGATGAGGGCCACGAGGGCCTTCTCATGTTCCTCCTCGTCGTGGATCACCACGGCGAGGCCGGGGACCGAGGGTGTAACTTCACGGTAGATCCTCTGGGCCTTCTCCTCGCCCCGTTCCATGAACCTGATGGCGAACGTGATCCCGAAAATGCGATACACGAGGAGATAGAAGGCGATCCGGATCCGTCCCGGCGCGAGGTCTGCTCCGGTCAGGGCATGGAAGAACCGGTAATGCGCGAGCTCGACAGCCCCGATATCGGCGAGGACCTTCCGGTTCGCCGATTCCCCGGCCTTTTCCGCGAGGGCGAGGTAGATGTGGTGCTCGGTGATCTCGCCCTGCTGGAACCGGAGGAGGGCGTCCCGGACACGCCCGGGGACAGGCTGCTCCGCGGTCATTTCCTTCCCCCTGCCCGGGCGCGGGCCTCCTTTTGCCAGCTCCGGAACCGCTTTACCGAGAGGTCCAGGTATTCCGCCTCCCGGTCGACGCCGATAAACCGCCGCCCTGTCTCGCAGCAGGCAAGGCCGGTGGTGGAACTCCCGGTGAAGGGGTCGAGCACGAGGTCCCCCTCGTTCGAACTCGCGATGAGGATGCGGGTGAGGAGCCCGAGAGGCTTCTGTGTCGGGTGCCTGCCGTGCTGCTTCTCCGACGGCCTCGGTGCCGGGATGGACCAGACCGACCGCATCTGCCGGTTCGGCCGCTTCAGGGCGTCGCCCGGCCATTCGCCGTTCTTCACGAGGTCGTAGTTGAAGGTGTGCCGGCACCCGGGGTCCTTCGACGCCCAGAGGAGGGTCTCGTGGCTCGCCGTGAAGTACCGGCCCGAGAGGTTCGGCGGGGCGTTCGGCTTAAACCAGCAGACGTCGTTCAGGAGATGGTAGCCGGCGAGCTGGAGGGCGTACCCGCAGGCGTAGATGGAGTGATAGGTCCCGCTGATCCAGATGCTTCCCGTCGGGGCAAGCACCCTTCTCGCGGCCCGGATCCAGGCGAGGTGGCCGTGGAAGTCCTCTTCTGCCCCCCTGCTCCCGTCCCAGTCCCCCTTGTTCACCGAGACCCGCCTCCCCGAGTGGCAGGTGAAGCCGTCATTCGAGAGGTTATACGGGGGGTCGGCGAAGATCAGGTCCACGCTCTCCCCGGGGAGGCTCTCCATGAACGCCACCGAGTCTTCATGGTAGAGCTCGAACCCATCGGCTGAAAAGTACGGCTTCACCCGGCCTCCGTCCCTCTCCGGAACTATGGGGTGCCGGACTATTTCTGCCTGCCGGCCCGGAGCCGGGCGCAGGAGGGTGGCGCCGGCGGCACGGGCATCCCGGTGGCCCCTCCGGTACTTTCCCGAAAAATGTTTCCCGAATTATTTCAGGACCTGTTTTTTTCAGTAAATATATATATTTTGACATAAAATAATCCATTACCTGTCCGCCTCCCTGAGGCGGAATGTCAGCTCCTTCCCCTTGACCCGCCATGGCGCACGCATCCCACGAGGCGGGGGCCGCGACGGCGCCCCC
>DATJPK010000036.1:0-3586 GCA_035506435.1 Methanomicrobiales archaeon | reverse complement strand
GATCATCTGGGCGGACACCTACGACGAGGACGGGTACCCGTACCCCCAGGGGCTCATGGACCTCGCCCTCGGGGTCATCGACCCCGGCCTCCGGTGCAAGACCTGCGACCAGAAGGCCTCCGACTGCCCCGGCCACTTCGGGCACATCGAGCTCGCAAAACCGGTGATCCACGTCGGGTACACGCGGCTCATCCGGAAGCTCCTCCGGGTGACCTGCCGGGCCTGCAGCCGGCTGCTCCTTGAGCCGGCCGAGATCGAGAAGGTGCTCTCTTCCGAGGAGGAGGCGGGCGTCGACTTCCTCAAGGAGAAGGACATCAAGAAGGAGCGGGCCTGCCCGCACTGCGGCGAGCAGCAGCTGAAGATCAACTTCGAGAAACCGACGACCTTCTCCGAGATCTGGACCGAGGACGGGAAGCGGAACGAGCACAAGCTCACCCCGGCCGACGTGAGGGCCCGGCTCGAGAAGATCCCGGACGAGGACCTGAAGCTCCTCGGGATCAACCCCGAGGTCGCCCGGCCCGAGTGGACCATCCTCACCGTGCTCCCCGTGCCGCCGGTGACCATGCGCCCGTCCATCATCCTCGAGAACGGCCAGCGGTCCGAGGATGACCTGACCCACAAGCTCGTGGACATCATCCGGATCAACCAGCGGTTCAAGGAGAACCAGGACGCGGGGGCTCCCCACCTGATCATCGAGGACCTCTGGGAGCTCCTCCAGTACCACGTGACCACTTACCTTGACAACGAGGTGGCAGGCTGCCCGCCCGCGAGGCACCGGAGCGGGAGGCCGCTCAAGACCCTCTCCCAGCGGCTCAAGGGGAAGGATGGCCGGTTCCGGGGTTCCCTCTCGGGGAAGCGGGTGAACTTCTCGGCACGCACCGTGATCTCTCCCGACCCGAACATCAGGGTCACCGAGGTTGGCGTGCCCCTCGCTGTCGCCCGGGAGATGACCGTCCCCATCCGGGTTACGCTCTTTAACAAGGACGAGTTGAGGGAGTTCATCATGCGGGGGCCGGAGCGGAAGACCGTCAGTGCCGCTGTCGGGGCAAACTACGTCATCCGGCCTGACAACCGCCGGCTCAGGCTCTCGGACGCAAACCTCGAGACGGTGGTCGCGATGGTAGAGCCCGGCTGGACCGTGGAACGGCAGCTCCGGGACGGGGATATCGTCCTCTTCAACCGGCAGCCCTCGCTCCACCGGATGTCCATCATGGCCCACCGGGTGCGGATAATGGAGGGGAAGACCTTCCGGCTCAACCCGGCCGTCTGCCCGCCCTACAATGCCGACTTCGACGGGGACGAGATGAACCTCCACGTCCCCCAGACCGAGGAGGCGAAGGCCGAGGCCTCTATCCTCCTCGCCGTCGAGGAGAACATCCTCTCCCCGCGCTTCGGCGGGCCGATCATCGGCGGGATCCATGACCATGTCTCGGGCATATTCATGCTCACCCATGGCCTCCGGCACTTCTCGAAGGCCCAGGTCATCTACCTCCTCATGCACTTCCCCGTGGAGCGGATGCCCGAGCCCGACAAGGAAGAGAACGGGGTTCCGCTCTGGTCGAACAAGCAGGTCCTGTCCGCCATCCTCCCGCACGAGCTGAACATGGTCTTCAAGGCCTCCTCCTGTGCGAGCTGCGAGGAGTGCAAGCGGGAGGAGTGCGAGCGGGACGCCTATGTAAAAATATTCGACGGGAAGCTCATCTCGGGCACCATCGATAAGAAGGCCATCGGGGCCTTCGACGGCCAGATCCTCCACCGCATCATCCGCCAGTACGGGATGAAGAAGGCGGCGGAGTTCATCGACGACATGACGAAGCTCGCCATCCGGGCGATCATGCTCGACGGGTTCTCCTTCGGGATCGACGACGAGGACCTCTCCCGCACCGAGCACGGGCAGATCCGGGAGGTGCTCGAGAGCGCCGCGACCGACGTCGAGCGCCGGATCAAGATCTTCCAGGACGGCCAGCTCGAGCCGATGCCCGGGCGGACCCTCGACGAGACACTGGAGATGCAGATCATGCAGGTCCTCGGGAAGGCAAGAGACCGGACCGGCGAGATCGCAGGCCGGCACCTCGGGCTCGAGAACAGCGCCGTGGTTATGGCGGTCTCGGGGGCCCGGGGCTCGATGCTCAACCTCACCCAGATGGCGGGCTGCATCGGCCAGCAGTCGGTCCGTGGAGAGCGGATCGTCCGTGGTTACGACGATCGCACCCTCCCCCATTTCGTGAAGGGAGACCGGGGATCTGCCGCCCATGGCTTCATCCAGAACAGCTACAAGAGCGGCCTGTCCCCCACGGAGTTCTTCTTCCACGCCATCGGCGGGCGCGAGGGGCTCGTGGACACCGCGGTCCGCACGTCGCAGAGCGGGTACCTGCAGCGGAGGATGATCAACGCCCTCCAGGACCTGAAGGTCGCCTACGACGGCACGGTGCGGACCACCGGCGGCCGGATCATCCAGTTCCGGTATGGCGAGGACGGCACCGACCCGTCCCGCTCCTCGTTCGGGAGCCCCGTCGACGTGAAGGGGATCATCGAGAGCGAGCTCAAGGAGGAGGTCTGACCCATGAAGGAATCCATGGAGAAGAAGATCGAGGCCGCGGACCTCCCTGCCCGGACGAAGGAGGAGCTGAGGAAGTTCCTCGGCGACCGGGCGGTCACCGACAAGCAGTTCGCCCGGATCCTCGACCGGATCGTGCGGGAGTACCAGAACACCCGGATCGAGGCCTGCGAGGCGGTGGGGATCGTCGCCGCCCAGTCCATCGGGGAGCCCGGGACGCAGATGACGATGCGGACCTTCCACTACGCAGGGGTCGCCGAAATCAACGTCACGCTCGGCCTCCCCCGGCTCATCGAGATCATGGACGCCCGCCGGGAGCCCTCGACCCCGACGATGACCATCCACCTGAAGCCCGAGTTCGCCGCAGACCGGGACCGGGCCCGGGAGGTGAGCTGGCAGATCGAGGCCGCTCCCCTCGCCGAATTCGGGGACATCACCATCGACATGGAGAAGATGCTCGTCGTGGTCCAGCTGAACACCGCGGTCACCGAGAAGAGGAAGATCGGGGTGGACAAGATCATCGAGACCGCCCCGAAGAAGATCAAGGACCGGCGCCACTACCGCGACTTCGAGTGCGAGGTTGAGGACGGGTCGGCCCGGCTCCTCTTCCTCCCCAAGGACCGGGAGAGCTACCAGAACCTGTTCCAGCTCGCCGAGCATGTCCGGAACGTTATCGTGCAGGGCATTGACGACATAGAACGGGTCGTGGTCCGGAAGGAGGAGGGCGAGTACATCCTCTACACCGAGGGCTCGAACCTGAAGGACGTCTTCGAGGTCGACGGGGTGGACACCTCCCGCACCCGGACGAACAACATCAGCGAGATCGCGGACGTCCTCGGTATCGAGGCGGCGCGGAACTCCATCATCTACGAGGCCCTCTCGACCCTTGCCGAGCAGGGTATCCTCGTCGATGTCCGGCACATCATGCTCGTCGCGGACATGATGTGCATGGACGGCGAGGTCAAGCAGATCGGCCGCCACGGGATCGCCGGTGAAAAGGAATCCGTCCTCTCGAGGGCGGCCTTCGAG
>DATJPK010000035.1:0-15908 GCA_035506435.1 Methanomicrobiales archaeon | reverse complement strand
CCGGCTCCTCTGGGGGATCCAGAAGAAGGGCGGGCCGGTCGTCGAGAAGATCTACGCCCCCCTCGAGGTCCTCCACCTGATCCCCCGCATGCTCCGGGAGAGCGGCTGGCGGGTGACGGGGACGGTCGCCCTCGTCCCGGGAGGGTACCGGCTCATCAACGTCGAGAAGGGGGACACGACGGCCCGGCTCTACGGGGCGGCGGTGGACCTGGGAACGACCACCATCGTGGTCTACCTGCGGTCCCTCGTCGACGGGAAGGTGCTCGGGGTCGCCTCGAACTACAACCGCCAGATCAGCTGCGGCGAGGACATCCTCTCCCGGGTGAACTTCGCGAGGAAGGGAGGACTTGCAAAACTCCAGGCCCTCGCCGCAGAGAGCATCAACCTCGCGCTCAAAGCCGCCGCGAACTCGGCAGGGATCGACCTCGATGACGTGTACGAGGTGGTCGTATCGGGGAATACCATCATGACCCACATCCTCGTCGGGATGGACCCCGCCTACATGATCGAGGAGCCGTATGTCCCGGTCGTCAGGCGCTACCTCACGGCATCGGCATCCCGGCTCGGGATCACCGTGAACGGGAACGCGGGCCTCTTCATCTTCCCCGCGGTGAGCGACTTCATCGGCGGGGACATCGTGGCCGACATCCTCGCCTGCGGCATGGGCGACTCGGACGAGGTCTCCCTCATGGTCGACATCGGGACGAATTTCGAGGTCGTGCTCGGGAACCGGGAGTGGATGTTTGCCTGCGCTGGTGCCGCCGGGCCGGCACTCGAGGGCGGCGAGGTGCTCTTCGGGATGCGGGCAAACCCCGGCGCCATCGAGCGGATTACCCTCGACATGGAGACCCTGAAACCGAAGTACGAGACCATCAACCGGGTAAAGCCGAAGGGGATCTGCGGCTCGGGCCTCATCGACCTCCTCGCCGAGCTCCTCCGTGCCTGCGTCATCGACCGGACGGGAAGGATCAACACCAGCATCCGGAACGACCGCATCCGGATGGGAGCCCACCACCCCGAATTCGTCATCGCCTGGAAGGAGGAGACCGGCATCGGGAAGGACATCGTCATCACCGAGAACGACGTGAAGAGCCTGATCATGTCCAAGGCCTCGGTCCTCGCCGCCTGCTACATCCTGATGAACGAGGCCGGGATCGGGAGGGATGCCGTGAAGAACATCTACTTCTCGGGAGCCTTCGGGAACTACCTGAGCAAGGAGAACGCCATCCTCGTCGGCCTCGTCCCCGAGGTGCCCGTGGACCGGATCAAAAACATCGGGAATGGGGCGGTGGAGGGGGCGAACATCGCCCTCATCAACCGGCGGATGAGGAAGCGGCTCGACGAGATCGCGAGGACCGTGGCCTACATCGAGCTGAACGCCGAGCCGGCCTTCATGGACGAGTACACCCGGGCCTCCTTCCTCCCGCACACCGACCTCTCCCTCTTTCCCGGCGTGCAGAAGATCCTTGACTCCTGCCGGGTCCGCCGGGGGTGAACCGGTGTCGCGGCCCATTCCTCCCCCGGGAAGCCTTGCGACGGGCATCGGGGCCCTCCCCCACCGGGACCCGAAGGCAGCCGTCGACGAGGTCCTGCGGATCTTTCCCCGGTTCCCCTATATCCCCACCCTGCCGAACCGGGGGTTCCTCGAAAGCATAGTCTTCTCGGACTCGGCGATGCTCCCCGGGCGAATGATCCGCGACGGCAGGCTCACGATCGATGCCTCCCGGGACCTTTCCCCGGACCTGGAACGGGTCTACCTCGACTACCTGGAACGGAACACCGCCCCGTACGCGACCACCCCCGAGTACGGGTCGGCCTTCTTCGAGATGGCGGGGAGAGACCTCTCCGGTGCCCTCCTCCTCAAGTGCCAGGTGACCGGGCCCGTCACCTTCGGGATGCAGGTGGTGGACGCGGCAAAGCGGCCCATCTACTACGACCCGCAGTTCGCCGACGTCCTCGGGAAGCTCATCGCCCTCCGGGCCCGCTGGTGCGAGGAGGAAATCGGGAAGAGGATGGGGCCGGGGAGGAGCCTCGTCATCCTGAACGAGCCGTACCTCGCCTCCCTCGGCTCTTCGGTCGTCCCCATCGACCGGGACTCGGTGATCGCAGGCTGGAACGACATCTCGGCCCTCGTGGAGGGGGGCCTCGGGGTCCACTGCTGCACGAACACCGACTGGGCCTTCCTCGTCTCCCTGAAGCCCTCGGTGATCTCCTTCGACGCCTACGGGAACGCGAAGGAGTTCCTCCTCTACATGGACAACCTCGCCCGGTTCCTGGAATCTGGCGGTGTCGTCGCCTGGGGCATCGTGCCGTCTGACCCGAAGATCTTCTCCCGCGAAACCATCGACTCTCTCACCGCGAAGTACCTGGGGATCAGAAAGGTGGTGACCGAACACGTGGACACAGGGGTTTTCGACGGGCAGTCCATCATCACCCCGAGCTGCGGGATCCAGCTCGGCACCCCTGCGGAGGCGGTGGCCATCATGGAAGCAGCGGCGGCCGTTTCGGCGAAGGCGCGGGGGATGCCCTCGTGAAGGGGCCCTGCCGGATCGCCCTGTCGGGAAAGGGCGGGACGGGTAAGACCACCATCTCGGCGCTGCTCATCCAGGCGATCCTCGGGACAGGGGAGTCCCCGGTCCTTGCCGTGGACGCAGACCCGAACGCGAACCTGAACGAGGCCCTCGGGCTCCCTCTCGGCGAGACGCTCGGGTCCATGCGGGAGGACGCCTTCACGAAGTCCATCCCTCCCGGGATGTCCCGGACCGGCTACATCGAGTACCGGTTCCAGCAGGTGCTCGTCGAGTCAGAGGGGGTGGACCTCCTCGCCATGGGACGGCCGGAGGGGACCGGCTGCTACTGCTTTGCAAACCGTCTCCTTTCCGAGGCGATGGACCTCCTGACCCGCCACTACCGGTTCGTCGTGATGGACATGGAGGCCGGGATGGAGCACTTCTCCCGGGGGACCATCGGGATCCCCGACATCCTCCTCGTGGTCTCCGACCCCGGGGCCCGCGGGATCCGGACCGCCCGGAGAATCCATGACCTTGCCCTTACCCTTGGGATCCCTGAAGGAAATATCTACTTCGTGATCAACAGAGCGGGGAATGTCACTCCCGCCGGAAAAGGGCGGGTGGAGGAGGGGGTGGCGGGTGGGGGAAGGCCGGGAGCGAATACAGGGGGACCATTTGGAACCCACTCAGACCCCCTCCTCGATCCTTCACGCATCCTCGCCTCTATCCCCGATGATCCGGAGGTCGAAAAGGCCGATCTCGAGGCCCGGCCCATCGTCTCCATCCCCGGCGGGAGCCCGGCGAAGCTCGCGGTCGCGGGCCTCGCAGAACGGGTCCTTGCCCTGTGCAGGGCCAGGGAATGAGCGGGCGCCGGGGCCTTATTCCCGGGTGTCCTTCTTCGAGACCTTTGATCCGGCCTCGATGGTGAACGGTCCCCTGCTGTTTCCCGAGAGGTCGCAACCCTCGACAGTCGCCTGGGACTTCTCGTAGACCCAGACCCCGACATCCCGGTTACCGGTCACCTGGCACCTGACGAGCCGGGGATTGGCTCCTCCCCGGGAGGAGACTCCCGCGTAGAGGTTTCCCGTGATCCGGCAGTCCTCGAAGACCCCCTTTCCCTTCTCGCTCGCGCCCACCCCGAACTGGCCGTCGTGAATCGCGCAGCGCCGGACCAGGGGGTTCCCGGATCGGGTAATGAAGAACCCGCGGGCATTCCCGGCGACATCGCATTCCGCGAAGTCCCCCTTCCCCCGGTCGCTCACCTCGATCCCGAAGTTGCCATGGTGGACGGTGCACTTCCGCACCGCCGGGTCGGCCCCGTCCCGCACGAGGATCCCCGCGTACGCGTATTTCGTGATTTCGGTGCCTTCCACCGTCCCCCCGGTCCGGGGGCCGAAGCCGATACCATGGTGCCCGCCCTCGACGTGGCACTCATGTATCCCTGCCTCGGAACCGGCATCCAGCCCGATCCCGGTCCGGCTCGACGCCACCCGGCACCGGTCCAGCCGGGCGGTCGCACGACCCGAGATGAGAATGCCACAGGCCCGGAAGCCGGCGAGCTGGAGCCTCCTGAGGACACCCCGGGTCCGGCTCCCGGCGATGGATATTCCCGTGCCCCCGCCTGAGACGGTGCAGTCCTCGATGAGGGCGGTGCCACGGAGGACTTCGAAGAGGGGGGGGCCGGATGCCTCCGATGCCGATCCCCGGATGGTCACCCCGTGAAGGGAAAAGGTATCGGCCTTGACCTGGAGAACGGTGCTCCCTGTCCCTTCGAGGACGATACCGGATACCGGGCCATCGCCGAAGAGCTCGACGGGTTTCTCGACCCGGATGGTTTCCCGGTAAACACCCGGGCGGATGAAGACCCTTGTACCGGGGGCTGCCTTCCCGAGGGCCTCGGCTATCGTGCGGGCCTGGCCGTCACCTTCCGGCGAGACGATGATACTCTCCGGGGGAAACAGCGCCGCAGCCTCCGCCGTGGAAATCGCTGACGGGACCGTGACCTGAGGCCCGGTTTTCCGCTTCTTCCTCCTCCCGAATGCCCTCGCATCGTCGGGCGAGAACACCGAGAGCGCAAGCCCCCAGGAGACCACGGCCCAGAGGGCGTTTTCCTCTGAAAACCCAAGTTCCCTCGTGATCCGCTCGGCAAGGCGGCGGAGGAGGACATCCTTTGGTGCCGACAGGGAGAGGGACAGGAGCTCGGCGGGCACCTGCTTTTTCTGGACGCTCGTGAGGATGAAGATCTCCCGGTCGCAGGGGCCGCAGGTGTCCCGGAGGAGGCCCTCGGTACGCCTCGGGTCGGCAACAATGTCCCGGCCGTACTTCGAAACGATCCGGGCAAGCTCCTCCCTCGCGCGATCTGCTGCCGTGGTATCTCCTCCGTCTATGGCACGATCTCCGCCGGGACCCCGCCCAGGTCGATCTTCGTCCCCGGGTTGAGGGGGACCGACTTTTGCGACGGTACCTCGATGCTCTCCCCGCCGGGGAATGTGACCCGCCATGGCCCCTTTGAGAGGTTGCGGATCCCCCAGATGGCGGGGTTCGCCGGGTTGCAGACCACCTGGCCGACGGGCGCCTCCCCCTCCTCCCTTCCCCCGAGGCCGGCCGCCTCCCGGGTCAGGGTTGCCCCGTCGGTGAGGAGGAGGTGGTGTGCGCCCGCGGTCGTCCTCACCAGGAGCTTCGGGGGGAGGGGGACGGCTGTCGAGCAGTTCCAGCAGGCGAGGCCCGCCTTCCCCGGTTCCCAGATGTTCTCGGCGCGGCACTTCGGGCACGAGATGATCCCGTCGGATAGCTGGAGGAAGAGCCCCTGCCACTCCCCCTCGGTGACACGGCGCCTCGGGTCCTTCACGCCGGCGGTAAATGCACGGGTAAAGAGGTCCCGGAGGGAGGCCGGGCAGAAGTCCCACCGGTCAGCGGCGGTTTCGTAGTCCGGGTCGTCGGGCAGGGCGTTCCTCCGGTCCCTGGGATCGAAGATGAAGACGGGGCTCCCGTACACCTTCCGCTTGGCCGGGATGTCCCATACCCGGAGCTCGTACTCCATCCTCCCGTGGAAGGGATGGTGCCAGCACCAGAGGTTGAAGAGGAGGACGGCGAGCGAGTGCAGGTCGGTCTCGGTCGAGGGGTCGGCCTCGCCCCGGATAACCTCGGGGGCCATGTACTCCATCGTGCCCCAGACCTGGCTCCGGGACTGGCGGTTCACCCCGACGTTGTCGTTGTCACAGATGAGGACCTCCCCGGCCACCGGGTCGAACATCAGGTTCCCGTCGGAGATATCCCGGTAGCAGAGCCCGGACAGGTGGAGGGCCCGGTAACTGTTCGCGAGCTGGTAGGAGATCCGGGCAAGGGCCCGGAAGCCCGGGACCGGCTTGATATGGGCCTGGACCTCGCCGAGCTCGGCGAACCGGGACGTGTCGATCAGGCGCATCAGGTACCCGAACTGGGGGGCGTTCGCCGCAGTGACGAGGTCGAGGGGCCAGATGAACCGTGCCCCGGCCGCCCCCCGGGGAGGCCCTGCCTGGACGAGGGCACGGATCGCGGTCATCTGGTCAAGGGTGGCCTGTGCCGGCTTATACCACTTGAGGGCCTGTCGGCCGTGGGGGCCTTCGACGAGGTAGACCTCCCCCTGGGTCCCTTCGCCGAGCTTCTTCGTGACGGCAAGGGTGGTCCGGGCCATCTCGGCCTTCACCTTCTGGCCGGCCTCAAGCGGCATCGGTCCCGCCTCCATCGCCGGTTTCCCCGGCTGCACCGCCCTGCCCTTTGCTCCCGGCTGGCTCGCCCGCCAACGGGTTCAGGAGGACGAGCGCGAGGGTCATGTCGTCCCCGCTCCCGTTCGCCGAGTAGCTGTCGAGCCAGGCAGGGAGGGCCGACCCGACCCGGTCGATCCCGAAGCCCGCCACCCGGTCCGAGAGCGAACGGGCAAAGGCAGGGAAGTCGGTGGCCGGGTCCTCGAAGGAGTCGGAAAGCCCGTCGGTGGCGAGGATGAGGAGCCCGCCCGGGGGAACCGGGAACCGGCCTGTCCTCCAGAGGTGCTGCGGGTCCCGGGACGAAAGTGAGTAAGTCACGGTCCCGAGGAGCTCCTCGTCCTTCGGGAGGGGGCTCTCGACATTCCCGCCGGGGCGGACGACGACGATGTCCCCGTCGCCGATCTGCCCGACCCAGCACTCGGACCGGTCGACGAGCGCGATCAGGAGGGTGCTCCCGTACCGGGTGAAAAGCTCCGGCCCCGCAGCATCGCCCGCGGGGTGTTCCCCGCGGCGCACCGCGTCGGCAACGACGTACTCCTTCCACCTCGCATTCACCCGGTCCTGGAATTCACCGGCCCCCTCTCCCGGGACCGGCCGCCAGGCCCCGGCCGCACCCGGGGCCGGGAGGGAGGCGACCACCTCGTTCACCGCGGCCTGTGCCGCGAGGGCCGCCCCGCAGTGGGAAAGGTCATGCTTCTCCCCGCCGTGGCCGTCGGCGACCGCAACGACGAGGAGGGGTTCGCCCATGAACGAGGAGGACCAGATGGCATGAGCGTCCTGGCATGGCCGCCCGTCCCGCAAATGGGAGTTCCCCCGCCGGCTGCAGCCGCAGGCCCAGCCGACCGGCGGGACGCCGACAGGCACCGTCTCCCGGGTCTCCTCCATCGACTGCTCCTAGAAGGGCTCGGTGCTCGACGTGATGGTGGGGGGCGGCGGGGAGAGGACCACATTCCCTGCCTCGGTGGTGATGTCCCGCGACTTGGACCGGGACGAGCCGAGGGTCGCCTCGGTGGAGGCCCACTTGATGAAGTTCAGGAGTTCCTCGGGAGTGTGGGCCTTGAGGATCCCGACCTGCTGCTGGTTGGAGAACTTCAGGAGCTCCGGCTCGTTGTAGTCCGATTCGTCGCCGATAGCGATGGCGAGCCGGATGGCCTTCATCCCCCAGGGGACCTTGTTCAGCTCGGCGATGGCCCTGTCATATTCCCCCTCGGGATCGGTGGAGTACCCATCGGACACGAGGATGCAGACCGGGGGGAGGCCACGCCGGGGCATTTTTTCGACGGAGAGCTCGGGGATGAGGAGCCGGATCGCCTTTGCGGTCGCGGTGAGCCCGTCGGCCGAGAGCTCGGGCCAGAAGAACTGGTCGACCGGAACGGGGGCCGGGCCGACGTGCCACTCTGCCTCGTCGGAGAACCGGATGGCCCGCATCATGACCTGGACCTGGGGATGGGCGGCGACCGCCTTCTGGATGAGGGGGAGCGACTCCCGGATGGCCTGGTTCAGTGTTGCGATCTTCTTGCCGCCCATCGAGGCGGAGTAGTCAGTGAGCCAGAAAAAATGCAGGACTCGCTTTGCCACCTTCCCGTCGGGTGCAGGTATCTCGTCTGCCATGGTTCCTCCAAGCGTTTTCTCGCATAAGTATCGGGCTCCCGACGGTATTAAAGGATGTGACGACCCTGCACACCGGGGTGTCCTGCGACGGTAGCCAGTGAGCTGTACCCATCCGGGGCATTCCGGAGAGGGGCTCAGGCGAAGAACGCCGATTTGTACCTGTATTCCGGCAAAAACACCGATTATATCTGGAATAAACCTTAAGGCCGAGAATTCAGTTAAGATTAAAACAGAAGCCTATATATATCAAGAAACAAATTTATCTTAAATACATTATGGTCTCCTCTACGCTCACCGAGGATCATCCGGTGAACCGGATCTATCTCCCGGCCTACTTCCTGCTGGCATCCACGATTATCCCGGTGGTCATAGCCGTCTACTGCCTCTCGCGGGGAGTCTATGACGTCTTCCCGCATCTCTTTTACATCCCCATCATCCTTGTCGCCTACGGCTATCCCAGGAAGGGGGTCTATGGATCGGTGATCATCGGGGGGATCTACCTCGCCCTTGTCTATGCCTTCGCCTACCCGGATATCGATGCCCTGTGGGGGGCCACGACCCGGTTCTTCTTCCTCGTCGCCATCGGGTCGGTCATCACCCTCCTCGCCCGGAAGATGAAGGGTGAGGAGGAGAAGTACCACGGGATCTTCGACCACTCCCAGGACGGGGTCTTCCTGATCTCGCCGGACCTCTCCACCATCCTTGCCGCAAACCCGATGGCGGCCCGGCTCCTCGCGAGCTCCCCGGAGGACCTCCGCGGAACAAGGTTCCCTGACCTCTGGCAGGACCCCGCGACCGTGGAGGCCTTCGGAAAGCGGATCGCGGAGGGGAAGAGCGTTGCCGGGCTCGAGGGCCGGGTCCTCTCCAGGGACGGCAGGGCGAGGGACGTCCTCGTCTCCGCCGGGATCCTCCCCGATGGCAAGGTCGCCTGCTCCATCGCCGATATCACCGACCGGATCGAGGCAGCGAAGGAGGTCGAGCGGGAGCGGCAGGAACTCCTGGACATCATCGAGTTCCTCCCCGACGCCACCTTCGTCGTGGACCGCGAGAAGCGGGTCATCGCCTGGAACCGGGCCATCGAGGCCATGACGGGCGTCCCGAAGGGGGAGATCCTCGGGAAGGGCGGCTATGCGTACGCGGTCCCGTTCTATGGCGAGCCCCGGCCGATCCTCGTGGACCTCATCTTCGACGGGAACCCTGAGATCGAGGCCAGGTACGAGTGGGTCAGGAGAGAGGGGTCCATCGTCTACGGCGAGACGTTCATCCCCGGCATGAGGAGCGGGGCGGGGGCCCACCTCTGGGTGAAGGCCTCCCCCCTGCTCGGGCAGGACGGGGAGGTGGCCGGGGCCATCGAGACCATCCGGGACATCACCGAGCGGAGGATGGCCGAGGAGGTCCTCCGGGAGTCGGAGTCGAACTACCGGACGGTCTTCAACGGGGCGAACGATGCCATCGCCATCTGGGACCTCGAGACACGGAAGTTCGCCGAGGTAAACCAGAAGGCCGCCGAGATGTTCGGGTTCACACCCGAGGAGTTCACCCGGCTCGGCTTCGAGGATATGACGGCCGGGACGCCCGGCTTCACCCGCGACGATGCCCTGAAGAAGATCGGGGATCTCTTCCCGGATGTCATCGCCGGCCGGCCTTACCTCCTCGAATGGCTCGCGAAGGACCGGTCGGGCAGGATCTTCTGGGTCGAAATGAACCTCCGGATCGCGACCATCTGGAGCGAGCCCCGGGTCCTCGCCGTGGTGAGGGACATCAGCGCGCGGAAGGCCGCCGACGAGGCACTCAGGGCCTCGGAGGAAAATTACCGGGCGATCTTTTCGGCCGTGGACGACGGGATCTTCATCATCGACCCGGCGAACGGCTCCATTCTCGACGCAAACGACAAGGTCAGCGAGATGTACGGCTGGACTGTCGGGGAGCTCCACAGCCTCACCGTCGACCAGCTGAGCGACGCGGACCACGGGTACACCATTGCAGGCGGGCAGGAGGTCTTCCGGAGGGCGACCGGGGGCGATCTCCAGGGATTCGAATGGAGGGCAAAGGACCGGGCAGGCAGGCTCTTCTGGGTGGACGTGAGGGTCAAGCGGGCGAGCATCGGGGGGAAGGACCGGCTCCTCGCGGTGGTACGGGATATCACGGTGAGGAGGCAGACCGAGGACCTCGGCTGGATCCAGCACAAGCTCGCCGAACGTCTCGGGCAGGTTACCCAGGCCAGCGAGGCCTTCCAGATCGCCACCGACGCCCTCGTCCGGATCGAGGGGATCGATGCGAGCTTCGCCTGCGTCCTCGACGAGGCAGGGGAGGAGTTCCACCCGACCCACCTCCAGGGCTTCTCCCTCTCGAACCCGCCCCGGCTCACCTGCACCATGCCCGCCGACCTCGAGAACGAGCTCGCCGGCGGGAAGGCCGCCTTCCTCCATGCCGCGCATGCCGACCCGCACATCGCCCGGGTATTCTCGCCCGAGGGAATCCGGGCGATGGCCCTCCTCCCGCTCCTCGCCGAGGGGAAAATCGCCGCCGTCCTCGTCGGCTGCTCCCGGTCCCTCGACGAGTTCCCCTCCCTCACGAGGAACGGTCTCGAGACCGTCGGCCACCAGGTCGGGGTGAACCTCGCCCGGATCCGGAGCCGGACGGCGCTCGAGAAGAGCGAGGCCCTGTACCGGGCGGTGGTGGAGGTCCAGTCCGAGATGATCAGCCGGTTCCGCCCCGACGGCACCCACATCTTCGCGAACGAGGCGTACCTCCGGTTCTTCGGGAAGAGCCGCGCCGACCTGATCGGGAAGCGGTTCACCCCCCCCATCCCGGACCCCGACATCGCCCTCGTGAAGAAGCATTTTTCCTCGCTCTCCCGGGAGAACCCGGTCGGGACCATCGAGCACCGGGTGATCCTCCCGAGCGGGGAAGTCCGGTGGATGCAGTGGACCGACCGGGCCATTTTCGGCGGGAACGGCTCCATCGCCGAGTTCCAGTCCATGGGGAAGGACATCACGGCGACGAAGATGATGGAGGAGGTGGAGGCAAAGGCCTTCCTCCAGATCGAGAAGAACATCGAGCAGCTCGCCATCCTCGGGGACCACATCAGGAACCCCCTCGCGGTCATCGTCGGAATCGCGGACCTCGAGGGCGGCGAGACCTCGGCGAGTATCATCCAGCAGGCACGGATTATCGATACCATCATCACCCAGCTCGACCGCGGGTGGATTGAGTCCGAGAAGATCCGCGAGTACCTGAAAAAGAACGACCACCACGGGTACTTCAGGTAGCGAGGGCGCTCCCCTTCTTTTTTCCGGTATTCCCTGCCCCGGGGCTTTCCCCCGCAGGCACGGGCCGATGGTAAAGATTAATGGAAAACCCCGGACAATGAGATCAGCATGCTTGTGATACACAGGGAGGTCTGCGGGTACTGCGGGGCATGCGTCTCGGTCTGTCCCGAGGGAGCCCTCGAGCTGGTCGATGCCTTCCTCACCGTCGATGACTGCTGCATCAACTGCGGCGTCTGCACGAGGGCCTGCCCGCTCGGTGCCCTGGAGGTGGCGGATGAAGAGCCGGTATGACGCGCTCGTCATCGGGGGCGGGCCCGGCGGGGCAGTTGCCGCGGGAGACCTCGCTGCCGCGGGCCACTCGGTCCTCCTCGTCGAGAAGCGCCCGGCCATCGGGGCCCCCGTCCGTTGCGCCGAAGGGATCGGGAAGGACATCCTCGCCGGGTTCATCGAGCCCGACGAACGCTGGATCGCTGCCGAGATACGGGGCGCCCGGCTCGTAGCCCCCGACGGGGGCAGCATGTCCGTCGAGCGCGAGATGGCAGGGTCCAAGGTCGGGTACATCCTTGACCGGAAGATCTTCGACCGGGAGCTCGTCTGGCAGGCCGCCGGGAAGGGTGCCGAGGTCCAGGTAAAGACCCGGGCAACGGCGCCCATCATCGAGGGCGGTGCGGTGAAGGGTGCGACGCTCGAGAGCTGCGGGGAGGTGCGGGACGTCAGGGCGGAAGTGGTCATCGCCGCCGACGGTGTCGAGTCCAAGTTCTCCCGCTGGTGCGGGGTGGACACCGCCGTGCCCCTCCGGGAGCTCATGAGCTGCGCCCAGTACCTCCTGACCGACATCGACATCGACCCCGGCATGACGGTCTTTTACCTGGGGAACAAGGTTGCGCCCGAGGGGTACGCCTGGGTATTCCCCAAGGGAAAGCGGACGGCGAATGTCGGGATCGGGATCTCCTCCCGGAGATCCCGGGACGGGAACCGGGCAAGGGACTACCTGGACCGGTTCGTCTGTGCCAATTTCCCCGGGGGGAAGCCCATCGAGTACATCGTCGGCGGCGTCTCGGTCTGCCGGCCCCTCCCCTGCACGGTGGCAGACGGCCTCATGATCGTGGGGGACGCGGCCCGGGTGAGCGACCCTATCACCGGCGGCGGGATCTACAACGCCATGCACACCGGCCGGCTTGCCGCCGGGGTGGCCTCGAAGGCCATATCGGCAGGAACCTGCGGTGCCGGGGCCCTGCAGCCCTACGACCACGCATGGAGGCAATCGAAGTTCGGGAAGAACCTGGAGCGGAACTACCGGATCAAGGAGTACTTCATCACCCTTTCCGACGAGAAGCTGAACGCCATCGTCCACTCCATGTCAAAAATGAACCTGAAGGACTTCTCGGTCTTTGCCATGGTGAAGGAGCTCATAAAGCACAACCCCCGCCTCCTCCTCGAGCTGAAGGGCCTTCACGACTCCCTCAAGGTTTGATCCGGTATCCCCGGTATCCCCTTTTCCCATCATCCTGAAATAGCCTGCCCGCCAATATCTCCCTGTGATCTGCGGCGTGGACGAGGCCGGGAAGGGCGCCGTGCTCGGCCCGCTCGTTGTCGCGGGTGTCTCCTGCGGGAGCGACGACGATGCAAGAGCGGTCGGCGCCCGGGACTCGAAGACCCTCACACCGGGGCGGCGGGAGGAGATCTACGCGGAGATCGTGGACCGGTTCCGGGTCGCGACGAGGATCATCCCCCCGGAGCGGATCGACGCCGACCGCAGGGTGATGTCCCTCAACCTCTGCATCGCCCGGGGCCATGCCGCGGTTGTCTCGGAGCTTGGCCCTGAGACCGCCATCCTCGACGCCTGCGATGTTGATGCCGGTCGGTATAAGCGGACCGTTGCCGCCTACCTCACCCGGAAGTGCAGGGTGGTCTCGGTCCATGGCGCGGACGGCATCTACCCGGTCGTCGGAGCGGCAAGCATCGTTGCGAAAGTCGTCCGGGACCGTGCCATCGCGGACCTTGCCGCCCTTCACGGCGAGATCGGGAGCGGGTACCCGTCCGACCCGGTGACCATCGCGTTCCTGAAGGAGTACCTGGCCGCCCGGAAAGTCCCCCCGCCTTTTGCGAGGGCGAGCTGGGCAACAACGCGGGTCCTCGTGAACGAGCTCCACCAGACCAGGATCATCGACTTCTGACCCTCCCTCCCACCTTTATCACCAACGAGAGCAGATGTACAGTGTGGACTGGCTCCTCGTAGTTCTCCTCGCGATCCTCGTTCTCTACGGGCTTATAGCCTGGTACATCCGGAAAAACCACATCCGGGAGGACCTGATCACCTTCTACGGGCCGGTCATGGCCATCAAGACCCGGAGGATCGGGTTCTTTGACCGGTTCAGGGTAATTTCCACCATCCTCAGGATTTACGGGTCGATCGGGATCGCGATGGTCGCCATCGTCTCGGTCCTGATGACCCTCCTCGTGTTCTTCGCCTTCCGGATGGAGGTTGCCCAGCCGCCGCCGGCGCAGGGGGTCTTTGCCCCCCAGAACTGGTTTGTTATACCCGGCGTGAACCAGTTCATCCCGTTCACCCTCCCTGTCATCCTCGCCATCGCCATCACCATCGCCATCCACGAGTTCGGCCACGGGATCCTCTGCCGGGTCGAGGGTATCCTCGTGAAGAGCATGGGGGTCCTCCTCTTTGTCATCCCCATCGGGTTCTTTGTCGAGCCCGACGAGGAGGAGCTCGAGCGCACGCCCCCGGTCCCGAAGTCGCGGATGTTCGGCGCGGGGATCGCAAACAACCTCGTGCTGGGTGCGATCTGCTTCGGGGTGCTCTTCCTCCTCCTCGGGATGGTCACGGCCGTCCCCGGCCCCATCGTGTACGCCCTCGCAGGCGACTCTCCCGCTTACAACGCGAGCCTGCCCCTCGGTTCGGTCATCGAAAAGGTGAACGGCAGGCCGGTCTCGGCCATTGCAGACGTGGCGGCGATCCTCTCCACCACGGAACCGGGTGACCCCGTCAATCTCACGGTTGTCCCGGCCGAGGTGGTGAGGGACCTCGCACCCGGGGAGGCGGTCCCGGAAGGAACCACCTACAGCTTCAACCTGACCTCGGCTCCCGACCGGACCTACGGGTACATGGGGGTGAGCTATTACAACGGCGACCAGCTGGTCTCGGTCTTCAGGAACTTTGCCTCGCCGGGAGGGCTCCTCATCCTGAGCTATCTCCCCGTCGATATCCTGCAAAACCAGGTCCCCCAGCTCCACCTGCTCCTCATGTATACCCCCGACGAGTCCTTCCTCAGGGTACCCTTCCCCCTCTTCTGGGGAGTGGTCCACTTCTTCTTCTGGTGCGGGTGGTTCAACTTCATGGTCGGCACCTTCAACGCCCTCCCGATGATCCCCTTCGACGGTGGTTTCATCATGAAGGAGGGGGTCGCGGGGTTCCTCCGCCGTATCGGGAGGCCTCAGCTCCTCGACCGGGTCACCCTCGCGGTCAGCCTCGTCATCTTCGCCCTCGTGGTCCTCATCGTGACCATCCCCCTCATCGCGAGCGCCATCACTGCCCTTGGGGCATGAAACAGGGGAATGAGAATCCAAAGGAATAATAGAGGCAGGGAATAAGGTAGAAGTACGGACCGGAGTCTTGCGCAACGGGGGTCGGGGCAGGTAAAGGAGGTTCCGAAGAGCAAGCGCTATGCCCTCGGCTGGTACCACGAGGGGGTCACCCACCTCTCCATCCAGGAGTACGAGGAGGCGATGGCCTTCTTTGACAAGGCCCTCTCCGCCATCCCCGACCACCCCGACTTCCTCGTCGGCAAGGGCGACGTCCTCTTCGCTATGGGCCGGTATGACGAGGCTCTCACCCATTACCAGAAGGCGGTGGCAAACGACACCGGGAACTACAAGGCCTGGCTCCAGATCGGGGTAACCCTCATCAAGCTCCAGCGGTACGACGACGCCCTCGAGGTCTTCCGCAGGCTCCGGTCCATGAACGAGTACGACGGCGAGGTCTGGCTCGGCCTCGGCATGTCCCTCCTTGCACTCGGGAAACGGGGGGAGGCCGGGGACGCCCTGAAGAACGCGATGCGCTTTAAACCCAACCAGCCTGCCCTCTACTATTACCTCGCCCTGAACGAGGACGACGACGACCAGGCCCTCCGGCTCCTCCTCCGCGGGTACCGGATCGATTCCTCGAACCTGGATATCATCATCGAGCTCGTGAACCGGCTGGTCCGCTCCGGCCGGAAGGCCGACGCCGCGGCCTTCTACCGGAAGGCAAAGGCCATCGACCCGGCGAACCCCCGGGTCGCCGAGCTCGAGGACGTCTGCGCGAAGAAGACGTAAATCAGGCGATCGGCTGACGACTCTTCTCACGTTTTGAGCATCGCGACAAGTGCCCCTTCCGGGGCCCCGGTACTCTCGGCAATCGTCGGGCACTTCACCGACATCAGGTACGCCACGGGAGGCAGGCATTCGTACTCGGTGAGGGCCTCGTAGTTCGCCATACCCTTCGCGATAACGAGGGTGCACCGGTCGAGGGCTTCCCGGAGATCCGCCGGGATCTTCCCAAGGTCCACGCCGATATCCCCTCCCCCGGTGTGAGTCACCCGGGCGACCTTTCCGAGACCTACCCGTTCCGCATCCTCGAGGGTCGCATCGTTCAGGATCGGGGCTCCCTTCACGGCGACCGTTACCCGTGAGCCCTTCCCCGCGAGATAGCCGACGAAGAGCCGGTCGAAGACAATCTCCCCGGCATTATCGGTGAAGTACACGACCTCCCGGGCCAG
>DATJPK010000034.1:0-4450 GCA_035506435.1 Methanomicrobiales archaeon | reverse complement strand
GGAGCCCTGCGAGGGATGCGAACAGGCCCTCTTCGAGGAAGTTCCTGAGAGACCTGCCCTGCCCCGGCACGACCTGATCGGGGGAATCGCGGTTCTCCTCGAACCAGGCGGGGAGGGCGCCGACCTGCTTCTTGGATCCCGCCCGTCGATCCACACGGTCCTTTCCCCCGATGGACCGGTGGAAGGGGAGTTCCGGACCCGGAGGTTCACGGTGGTCGCCGGCGATCCCACGACAAAGACGCAGTACACCGAGTACGGCCTCCGGTTCGACATCGACCTCTCGGTCGCTTACTTTTCCCCGAGGCTCTCGGGCGAGCGGCAGCGGGTCCTCTCGCTCGTCACCGGTGGCGAGCGGGTGCTCGACATGTTCGCCGGCGTGGGACCGTTTGCCATAACCCTCGCCGCACGGGCAGGGGTGATCTACGCGGCTGACCTCAACCCCGGGGCCGTGCAGCTCATGGTGCGTAACATCGCGCTGAACAAGGTAAGAAACGTCGTCCCCATCCTCGCCGATGCGAAGAGGCTCCCGGGGATCCTCCCGCCGGGCTTCGACCGGATCGTGATGAACCTCCCCTTCGGCGCCGTGGAATTCCTCGACCGGGCCATCGCCCTCTGCCGCCCGGGGGGGACCATCCACCTCTACGGGATGGTCAGGGAAGAGGGGGCCCTTTCGCCGGAAATCCGGAAGAAAGGGCTGGAGATTACCGGAGAGCGGGTGGTGCATTCCTATTCGCCGAAGGAATGGCTCGCGGTGTATGACCTGAGGGTCAGGTGAACCGATTCCTGAACAATCCCTGAAACCGACATTACGTGGGATCCCGGAATCAAGGGGGATGCCCGTGCGGCGGGGGGAGGGAGGGTTCATCAGAACCCGACCTGGAGCGACGCAGTCGCGACGGGAGGGTTCATCAGAACCCGACCTGGAGCGATCCGCCATCAGGCGGGGTGCGACGCGTAGCCCCCCCCAAAGAGCCCATGAAAAGATCAAGAGTTACACGATACTTCTGCCGAGGCTGAAAAGGAATTCCTTTCTCAAATATATCCCGGAAAAATTTCGAAAAAATGGGTTTTAAAGTGATGCCTTTACCGGCACAAACTTCGTACCATAGTGGATCACGCCGGATTCCCCGTCGGCCATGATCCGGCGGAAGACCGACCTGACCCGGGTCCCCACCGCCACCTCCTCCGGCTTTGCGACCACCTGCGCGGTAAGCCGCGGGCCCTCGTCGAGCTGGATAATGGCGAGGACGTACGGGGTGGTGTTCTCGAACTGCTCCGACGCCGAGCGGATCACGGTGTGGGTAACGACGGTGCCCGTCCCCGGGAACCGGTACTCGACGATCTTCCCCCCGCGCCGGCAGTCGGGGCAGAAAGACCGGGGCGGAAAGTAGTGCCTGCCGCAGGACTCGCACTTCGTGCCGACCAGGTTGTACCGCTGGGGGATCTTCCTCCAGAACCGTGCGACGGACATCTCAGGTCCTCCCCAGGATGTGAACGACCACGGTCGCGCCGGTCCCTCCGACGTTGTGGGTGAGGCCGATCTCCCCGTCCACCTGCCGGGGCCCTGCCTCGCCCCGGAGCTGCTGGACGACCTCGCAGACCTGCTTGATACCCGTGGCACCGACGGGATGGCCGCAGGCCTTCAGGCCGCCGCTCGTGTTCACCGGGAGGTCCCCGTTGAGCGCGGTGACCCCCTCCTCCGTGAGTCTTCCCGCTTCGCCCTTTTTGCAGAACCCAAGGTCCTCGATGGCGCAGATCTCGGCGATGGTGAAGCAGTCGTGCACCTCCATGAAGTCTATCTTCTCGCGCGGGAGCCCGGCCATGGCAAAGGCCCGTTCGCCGGCGACCACAGTCGCGTCGAGTGTGGAGATGTCCCGCCGGTCGTGGAGCGCGATGGTGTCGCTCGCCTGGGCAGTGGCGAGGACCTTCACCGGCGTGTCGGTGAACTCCCGTGCCCGCTCGAGGGGCGCGAGGATGACCGCCGCGGCCCCGTCGGTAATGGGGGAGCAGTCGAAGAGCCGGAGAGGGTCGGCGACGAGGGTCGAGGAGAGGACCGTCTCGAGTGTGATCTCCTGCCGGAACTGGGCGATGGGGTTCCTTGCCCCGTTCCGGTGGTTCTTCACGGCCACCATGCCGAGCTGCTCCCGGGTGAGCGGGTAGCGGTGCATGTAGTCCGTCGCGATCATGGCATAGAGGCCGGGGAAGGTGGCCCCCATGAACCCCTCCCATTCCCGGTCCGCGGCGCCGGCGAGGGTGTCCACGCTTGCCCCCGTCCCCACGTCGGTCATCTTCTCGACCCCTGCCGCGACCACGATGTCCTCCATCCCGCTCGCGACCGCGATGACCGCCTGCCGGAAGGCGAGGCCCCCCGACGAGCAGGCCGCCTCGACCCGGGTCGACGGGATGTGCCGGGTGGAGAGGCCGGCGTAGTCGGCGATGAGCGCCCCGATGTGCTCCTGCTCGATGAACCGGCCGGCGCTCATGTTCCCGACGTACATCGCGTCGATGTGCTCCCCGGAAAGCTCGGCATCCTTCAGCGCGAGCGAGCCCGCCTCGACGAAGAGGTCCCTGAAGGATGACTCCCATTTCTCGCCGAAGGGGGTGCACCCGATCCCGATAATTGCCACGTCTCTCATTGCTGCATCACGATCTTTCCCTTGTGCCGCGCGTACTGCGCGTAGTCGAGGTAGAGCGGGTTCGCGAGAAGCGCCTCCACCGTCGGGGCCTGTGCGGGGGTGAAGACCTCCTGGTCCGCGATGGCGCCCGTGACCTCGATGTCGAAGGCATCGCTCCCTGCGCCCGAGCCGAAGGAGGTGACAAAGATCCGGTCCCCGGGCTCCGCCTGGTCGAGCGTTGCCGCAAGGCCGATCATGGACGAGCCGGAGTAGGTATTCCCGAGCCTCGGCACGACGAGGCCGGGCTTCACCTGCTCCGCCGTGAACCCGAGAACCTGTGCGACCTTCCGGGGGAACTTCGCGTTCGGCTGGTGGAAGACGCAGTAGTCATAGTCCGATGCCTTTGTCCCCATCTTTTCGAGGAGCATCTTCGCCGCGCCCTGGACGTGCCGGAAATAGCCGGGGTCGCCGGTGAACCTCCCGCCGTGCCGGGGATAGTTCTGGCCCTCCCGGCGCCAGAAGTCCGGGGTATCGGTGGTGAAGGAGCAGGTGTGGTGGATCTCGGCAATCGGCCTCTCGTTCCCGATGAGGAAGGCCGCTCCCCCCGCCGCCGCGGTGTACTCGAGGGCATCGCCCGGGGCGCCCTGGGCGACGTCCGAGCCGATGGCCATCCCGTACCGGACCATCCCGCTTTTCACGAGGCCCATGCAGGTCTGGATGCCTGCCGTCCCCGCCTTGCAGGCGAACTCGTAGTCGGCGGCGGTCATCTCCGGCGTCGCCCGGATGGCCTCCCCGACGGTGCATGCCGTGGGCTTGACGGCGTAGGGATGCGACTCGGACCCGACGTAGACCGCCCCGATATCGGCTGGGTCGACCCGGCACCGGGCCATCGCCGAGCGGGCAGCCTCGACCGCGATGGTCGCGGTATCCTCGTCGAGGTCGGGCACCGACTTCTCGAAGACCCCGAGCCCTCCCGAGATCTCCTCGCTGTTCGCGCCCCAGACCCGGGCGATCTCGTCGATCTTTATCCTGTACCGCGGGATGTACACCCCGTACGTGACGATGCCTACCATTTTTCTCTCCTGAGGGCCGAGACGATCCCGTCGACCTTCATCGGCGTTGACATGAGGGTGATCCGGTCCCGCTCAGCGAGCTTCGGGACGAGCGGGTGGATTTCCTCGGGGGTGATCCCCTGGAGGACGACGCACCGGGGCTTGAAGGGGGTGACCCGGATGGCGACCATAGGGGACTTGCCGTTCGAGACCTCGGTGAAGACGAGGGCCCGCTCGGTGGACCAGCCATAGAGCCTCCCGAACTCGCTCGACGAGAGCCCGAGGATGGCGTTCAGGCTGTTGATGACCGTGTAGCCATAGATCTCCCGGTCCGTGGGGCCGCCGATGATGGTCGCCCCGATGGCCCGGGCGAATGCCTCGAGAGGGACCGGGGAGGCGTACTCGTGGATGTCGAAGATGATGTCGGCGTCGAACCGGTTCTCCAGGATCCGGCCGAACTTCTCGATGAACCTTCCCCCGTTTCCCTGGTCGATGGCGAGGATCGCGTCCACGATCCTCCCGACGACCGCTGTCCCGGGGCTCCTCCTCCTCCCGCTCTCGTAGTCGCTGATCACGGAGGGGGACATCCCCATCCTGTCGGCGAGGATCGCCTGGGGGATCTCGAAGGCCATCCTCCACTTTTTCAGGGCCTTCCCCGGCGAGTCGGACAGGGTGATCTCCCCTGCCATCTTCTCGGCAAGGTGCTGGTGAAGCTCGGACTTCATTCCCAGATGATTGGGCAGAATGGGTTATATAATTAACGAACCAGACTTCGACATTCCG
>DATJPK010000033.1:0-7257 GCA_035506435.1 Methanomicrobiales archaeon | reverse complement strand
GAGAAGACCCTCGCGAGGGTGAAGGAGGCGCTCTCTGCCATCCGTTTCCCGGCCTTATGGGTTTCCGTCGGGGGGGTGAAGGGGAACCCCTCCCGCTCCCCGAGGGTCATCTGGTCCGGGGTCCGCGACGAGGGGGGTTGCAAAACGGTCTTTGACCTCGTAGAGGCGGCCCTCGCCCCCCTCGGCATCCCGAGGGAGAAGCGGGAGTACACCCCCCATGCGACCCTTGCCCGGGTGAAGCGGTTCGATCCCTCGCTCCTCCCGGTGCTCCGGGATCTCGCGGCCGAGGAGTTCGGGTCCTGCCCCGTCCGTTGCATAAAGCTGAAGAAGAGCACCCTCACGCCCTCGGGACCGATCTACGAGGACATCCTGGAGGTGCCCTGCACGTGAAGCGAGGTGGGACCACCGCCCGGGCCACGCACGAGATGGAGATCCTCGCCCGGATCCGCCCGACGGAGGAGGAGCGCACCCATACCTGGGAGGTGGCCACCCGGATCCTTTCTGCCGTTGAAGCGGACGGGAGGGCGAAGGGGATGGTGGTCGGCTCGGTGGCCCGGGATACCTGGCTCTCCGGCGACCGGGACCTGGACATCTTCCTCCTCTTCCCCCCCGATCTCCCCCGGGAGGAACTCGAGGAGAAGGGCCTCGACCTTGCCCGGGGGATCGCCCGCCGGTTCACGACGACCTTCCATGAGAAGTACGCCGAGCACCCGTACGTGAACGCGACCATCAACAGCCTCGACGTGGATCTCGTCCCCTGCTACGAGGTAGCCTCCGCGGCAGCCATCCAGTCGGCGGTGGACCGCACCCCGTTCCACACCCGGTACATCTCGGGGAAGATCGGGCCGTTCCGTGACGACGTCCTTCTCGCAAAGCAGTTTGCCAAGGCCTGCGGGGTGTACGGCTCGGACCAGATGACCGAGGGCTTCTCGGGCTACCTCTGCGAGCTGCTGGTCCTCCACTATGGGGGCTTTACCCCGTTCATCGAGGCCGCGTCGGCGTGGAAGCCCGGCACCTGCATCGACCTCGAGGGGCATGCCTGCAAGGCCTTCGAGGAACCCCTCCGGGTGGTCGACCCGGTGGACCCTGCCCGGAACGTCGCCGCAGCACTCTCTTCCACCCGGATGTTCGAGTTCGTCGAGTACTCCCGGGGATACCTGGACGAGCCCTCGGCAGGCTTCTTCTCCCCGCCTGCGCAGGGGGGCATCAACAGGAAGGACTTTGGAAAGGCGCTTGCCCGGCGCGGCACGCACCTTTATGCCATCAGCTTCGCGACCCCATCGCTTATCCCGGACATCGTTGTCCCCCAGCTCCGCCGGAGCCTCGCGTCCGTCCGCGGGCTCCTCACCCGGAACGGGTTCGTCGTGCTCCAGGACGACTGTGACATGGGGGAGGAACGGTGCATCCTCCTCCTCGAGCTCCTCGTGGACCGGCTCCCGCCGGTCAGCCGGCACACCGGCCCGCCGATCTGGGACCGGGCGAACGCCGAAAAATTCGCCGGGAAGTACCTGGAAAACCCCCTGTCGGGACCGTTCGTCGTGGACGGGCGGTACATGGTCGACCTCGGGCGGAGGTTCACGGATGCCGCGAGTCTCCTGCGATCCCCGGAGATCCTCGCCGTGGGAATCGGGAAGCACGTGAAGCTCGCGATGGAAAGAGGCTGGGACCTTGCCGAGGGCGAGGCCTGCTGGCAGGAGGAGTTCGCCGGTTTCCTCTCCCGGTTCATCGAGCCGGCGAGCCCGCTCGCGAGGCGGAAGCGAGGGAATTAGAAGAGAACCTGCTGCCGGGCGGCCGGGACGGCAGGAGAGAAATATTTATCAATTGCCCCCGGCATTCACTTTCCGGGGACAATCTCCGCAGGACTTCCCTGACCCTCGGCCGGACCGGGGACAGAAGTGCGCCCCCCCGTCATGGAGTCTTCCACCAATCGTCAAGGAGTTGCCTATGTCCAAGTGGTTATTCGCCATTACCTGGATCTGGATGATCATCATCGGTCTCGTGCTGGTCGCGGGAATCGCGCTTTCCGCAACCGTCGCCCTCGTCCTCGGCATCATCACCATCCTGCTCGGCCTTGCGGGCTTTGCAGGAGCGAAAATGATGATGAAAAAGATGCCGATGGAAAAGATGGCCGAGAAGAAGTAACCCTCACTCACCCTGTTTTTCGGTATCATCCCCGATGACGGACGCCACTCTCCCCACCTTCCCGTCCCGAAGCCGCACCTTGATGCCATGGGGGTGGGAGGCGGAGTTCGTGAGGATCGCGGCCACGATACCCCGGGTCCTCTTACCAGTCTTCTGGTCCTCCTTCCTGACGATCTCGACCATCGCGCCGATCCGGATCGAGGCCCGGGACCGGCCGTCGCGCATATCGATCACGGGAAAGGTACCTGTTACCGGGAGAGGATCCCGTCCAGGATCTCCCCGGCGTCCCTCACGATCTTCGAGCACCTCGTGGCAAAGACCTTCTTTTCCCTCGCCTCGGCGAACTGCTTCGGGTCCGAGAGGTCGTAACCGACGAGCTCGGTGCAGTTCACCGACTTGTTCCTCTCCGTGAACTCCTCGATGAACCTCCTCGCGAGGCCGTACACCTTCTCCCTCGCGGTCGCATTTCCGATGTCCTCCCGCTTCTGGGTTAGCCCGATCACCATGAGCGCCCCGGAAACCGCCCCACAGATCTCGCCGGTCTTCGCCACGCCCGCCCCGAAGGGAGAGGCGAGCTTTTCCGCCGTCCCGGGGTCGATCCCGAAGTCCCTCGCGTACACCGAGAATATCGCCTGCGAGCAGGAGAGGCCCCTCCGGAAGGCCTCGACCGCCTCATCAGCCTGTTTCCTGGTCACCTGTCGTTCCCCCGAATCCCGATAAGGATTCGATTCCCCATAAGGGTTTGCCGGTTACCGCTTCCAGGTCTCCATCGCCATCGTCTTCGGGTCGATGTACTCGATCTCACCCGCGGTGAAGACGAGGATCACGTATTCGGGGTTGTCCACCGCTTTGAAGTACTGCTCCATCATCGGGTTCCAGTACTTCTTCTTCGTCGGGAGATCCTCGCGGACCTCCCCCTTCGCCTGTATCGTCACGTACGGGTCGGTGAACTCCTTCCCCGACCAGATGGAGATGGACGCGTCAGGGTTCTTCCTGAGCTGCGCCACCTTCCTGCTCGGCCTGCCCGTTCCCCCGACGAGGGTCATGTCGTCGAACCCCCAGAGCACCATGAACCGCACGGCAGGCTTCCCCCGGTCGATGGTCGCGACTGCCGCCGGGTGCATTCCCCCGATGACCTGCAGGATCTTGTCTTTGAGTGCCATGGTGAGCCCCTGATGACCCGGGGCTACATAAAAATGACGGGTAATTACAAAATCTGTTCCTGCTTCACGAACGCGAGCGACGCCGAGTTCATGCAATACCGCTGGTGGGTCGGCGGCGGACCGTCGTCGAAAACATGCCCGAGGTGGGCACCGCACCGGGCACAGAGCACCTCGGTCCGGACCATGCCGAACGAGACGTCCTTCTTCAGCTCGACGTTTTTCTCTGATACCGGTGCCCAGAAGGAGGGCCAGCCGGTACCGGACTCGAACTTCGTGTCCGAGAGGAACAGGTCGGTCCCGCACGAGGAGCACCGGTAGAGGCCCTTCCCGTGCCAGTCATGGTACTTCCCGGTAAAGGCTGGCTCCGTTCCCGCCTTTCTGGCGATTTCGAAGGTGTTCGGGTCGAGGACCTTCCGCCATTCCTCGTCGGTCTTCACTACCCGGTCGACCATCTCCACCTGTCCCGTCGCCACCGAGAAGATGGGGACCTTCCCGGCCTTCACTTTCTCACGCTCCTTGACCATCATCCCGGGATGGGAGGCGCGGGAGGTTATGTTACTTTCGGTGGAAGGGAGGTTTTCGCAGAAAACCGACCTGGAACAAACCGCCATCAGGCGGGGTGCGACGATAGAGGTTTCAAGAACCTGATGGTTCTCTCACCTGCCGCCACCGCCAAAGGCGGGGCGCCAGGTCATCAGAAACCGACCTGGAGCGACGACGACTGCTCCCGAAGGGACGACCGTTCCCATCAGGGAACGGGAGTCCTGCGACGTCAGTCGCAGGGAGCAGGAGTGGAGCGACGAAGCGTCAGCGGAGTAGCGACCGCCATCAGGCGGGGTGCGACCCCCGGTTTTTGCGCTTCGCCTTTTCCTTCGCGAGCCGTTCCACCGCCGCGAGGTCGACCTCCGGGCCGGTGACAAGCTTCCCCGATGCGACGGCGCGGTCTATGAAGGATCTCCCGACGGGCGTCCTCACGAGGAGCGTGGTGTACCCCTTCGGGGCCCCGACCGCGCCGGCGGAGATATCGGCATCGACGGACGAAAAATCGGTGCAAATCCGGCACCCGGGCCGGACCGCGGCGTCGAGCTCCTTCAGGGGGATCGCGACCTGGCCCTGCCCCTCGACGGTTACCTCGAGCTTCCCGGCGACGTTCAGCCGCTTCACCTGCCAGGGCTCGACCCCGTGCTTCTTCCCGAGGACGCCCTGCACGAGGACCTGGTAGTCGAAGGACTCGGTGCAGAACAACCCGACGAGGAGCCGGATCGACCGGCCATAGGGCCGTGCGAGCTGGTTGTCGGAGGCCATCATCCGCCGGACCGCCTGGACCGCGCAGGGCACGCCCACCACCGCGACCCGCCGGAGTTTCCGCCGCACCACCGCCTCCTTCAGGGACGCGAGGAGGGGCACCCACCAGGAGTACCGGGATCCCGCTTCGTGGATGAGGGCACCCGATGAGGTGATAATGGCAGAGCGGGGCTCCAGGGTGAACCGGTCCTCGGTGACGGTCACGACACCGTCGATGAGCCCCTCGTCGAGGGCGTTTGCGAGGATGGCGGTGACCGCCCCGCCGCTCTGCCTGCGGGGGATCTCGAATGCCGCCTTTGCCGCGAGGGCAGCGGAGAACTCCCCGAGCATCTCCGGGCCCGGACCCGATACCCTCGGGCAGACCGCGTAGCAGGCCCCGCAGGGGACCTCGGACTGGTCCTCCTTGCAGGTGCCGGTTGACCCCGGGCTCGCCGGCCCTGCGTCCCCGGCCCCGGCCTTCATGAAGTAGAGCCCCTCGGCAGGGCAGACCGCGACGCATGCCCCGCAGCCGGAGCAGAGGCCGGCGGCCCAGACCTCCTTTTCCAGGTCACGGTAGGATTTCCCGCTCATGCTTACTCCCACGTATACTTGTTTGCAAACGGCCGGCTGCTGGCGGGCGCGATCCGGATGAAGTCCCCCGAGAGGAGTTCTGCGGCATCAAGGCCGAGCTCGCGGGCAAACTCATCGATCACGGGGGCTATCCGCTTCCGGTCCTCCACGCCGACCGGCGTATTCATGGCCCCCACGCCGAGGAGGTGGTCGGGGACCTCCCCGCGGATGAAGATCTCGCCGCCATGGATCCCGCTCCCGATCCCCCGCTCTGACACCGCCGGCTTTCCCCCGGATCCGAGGACCACGATGAGCCCCCCGGCCATGTACTCGCCGAGAAAGGCACGGGTGCTGCCCCCGACGACGAGGATTGGCCGCTTTCCCGTGAACTCCTTCATGTGGATGCCCCCGCGGTAGCCGATGTCGCCCCGGACAAAGACCTTTCCCCCGCGCATCGAGTGGGCCACCGCGTCGCCGGCCGACCCGTGGATGACGATCATCCCCGCGTCCATGGTGTTCCCCGGTGCATGCTCGGCGTTCCCGTGGACGATGCAGGTCGGGCCGGACATGAACATCCCGAGGTCCCCGCCGGGCACCCCGTGGATGGTGATCCGCACGTCCCCCTTCAGCCCGTCGGCGATGAACCGCTGGCCGAGGACATGGTCGATCTCGATCTCCTTCTCACCGGCGGCCACGGCGGCACGGAGGAGCTCGTTCAGCCGGGTGTACGTGAGGTTCCCTGCATCGATCCGAAGCGCCGGCATCCTCACGCCCCCACCGACTTCACGTCGAGGACCTTCAGGATCCCCTCGTCCAGAAGGTAGCCACGGAGCCGGTCCCGGTTCCCCCGGAGGCTCTCGATGCTGTTGATCCCCGCCGCCCCCATGAGCTCCGAGAGCTCGAGGGTCCAGGCATGGATCAGGTTCGCCGCCTGGTGCGCACCGTTCTCGGGGTCAAGCCGCGTGACCAGGTCCTCGCGCTGGGTCGCAATCCCCCACGGGCAGAGGCCCCGGTAGCAGTTGCCGCACACCCGGCAGCCGAGGGCCACGAGGGCGGCGGTCCCGATGTATACCGCGTCGGCCCCGAGCGCGATGGCCTTTGCCACGTCGGCGCTCTCCCGGATACCGCCGCTCGCGATGAGGGAGACCTCGTTCCGGATCCCCTGCTGACGCAGCTTCGCGTCCACCGAGGCGATGGCCGCCTCGATGGGGATCCCGACATGGTCCCGGAAGACCTTCGGGGCCGCCCCGGTGCCGCCCCGGAACCCGTCGAGCACCACCGCGTCCGCCGAGGAGCGGGCGATCCCCGCGGCGATGGCCGCCGAGTTGTGGACCGCCGCGATCTTCACGAAGACCGGTTTTTTCCACTCGGTCGCCTCCTTGAGGGCGCGGACAAGCTGCTTCAGATCTTCGATGCTGTAGATGTCATGGTGGGGGGAGGGACTGATGGCATCGGACCCGACCGGGATCATGCGGGTCTGGGAGACGTCGCCGTTCACCTTTTCACCGGGCAGGTGCCCGCCGAGGCCCGGTTTCGCCCCCTGGCCGATCTTGATCTCGATGGCCGCGCCCCGTTCGAGGTAGTTGATGTCAACCCCGAACCGGCCCGACGCCACCTGGACGATCATCCGGTCCTGATAAGGATATATGGCATGGTGGAGGCCCCCTTCACCGGTACCCATGTAGGTCCCCACCTCTTTCGCCGCCCGGGCGAGGGAGAGCTGGGCATTCAGGCTGATGGCCCCGTAGCTCATGTGGGCGATCATGATGGGGGTCTCGAGCTGGAGGTTCGGGGTGAGCTTCGTGAGGAGCTCCACCCCGCCCCGGGCGTTCTTCCGTATCTCCAGCTTTGGGGGCTTCTTCCCGAGGTAAGTGCGGAGCTCCATGGGCTCCCGGAGGGGGTCGATGGAGGGGTTCGTCACCTGGCAGGCGTCGAGGACCAGGCGGTCGAAGATCACGGGAAAGTCCGCCGCGTTCCCCATGCCGGCGAGGATGATCTTCCCGGTCTTCGCCTGGTTGTAGATGTCCTCCCGTATCTCCCTCGTCCAGATCGGGTGGGTCCGGTAATCGACCGGCCTCTCCCGGAGGTCGATGGCATC
>DATJPK010000032.1:0-7144 GCA_035506435.1 Methanomicrobiales archaeon | reverse complement strand
GCTCGCCTCGATCTTCAACTTCGGGACCCTCGTCACTTTCTTCTTCATCAACGCGAGCCTGCTCCAGCTCCGCAGGACCATGCCGGGCGCGAAACGGGGGTTCCGGGTCCCCTTCTACCCGGTCACCCCGATCCTCGGCGTGGCAAGCTGCCTCTTCCTTTCCCTGTACCTGAGCCGGAACGCGATCATCGTGGGTTTCGGCTGGGTCGCCATCGGGATCGTCGCCTACGTGCTGAACCGGAGGCGTTCGCCGGTGGCAGCGGGCCCGGCACCCTGAATTTTTTCTTTTCATGGACCCCGGGGGTCCCCGGCCACTCCACGCAACCCGGCTCCCGGTGGGGGTCGATGGTCCTTCCCGGGATAACCGGGAATAAAAAAGATTATTTCTTCATCATCGGCTGCCAGAACCCGATGACGTTTCCCTCGGTGTCCTGGATGACCGCCGTCGGGCCGACGCCCTCGACCTCCATTTCATGCAGGATCTTCCCACCGAGCTTCACCACCTGTGCCCTCACCTTCTTGTAATCCTCCACGACGACATAGGCGGTGAAGGGGGTCATGGGCATCTGCCGTTTGTACATCCCGCCCATGGCGAGAGTGTTCTCCATGGGCTCACCGCACTTCACGTCCTGGTACTGTGCTTCGGCAGGCATGGACCCGGGCATTGCCGTCGGCCCGATGGTCCACCCGAAGAGGGAGCTGTAGAACTTCTTCGCCCGCGGCACGTTGTCGGCCGGTATCTCGAAATAACCGATGTTTGGCATGGGACAGGCGAGGAACAGGTACGTATTTAAGCCTCGCGCTGAGACCCGGATTTTGAGAGATGCCCCGCGAGCCTTCCTGATCCCGGTTCACCGCTTTTTCTTCGGAGGCTTGTCTCCCCCGGTCTCGAGCTCCAGTGCCTTCAGGATCAGCCCTTCGAGCCCCGCGGTGTTCGTGAAGTCCAGCCGGTCGATATCCCCCTTCGCTCCCGCCGGCCAGTGGATCCGGAGCACCCACCCCGTCGCTTCAGGTGCCGAGACATAGGCTGTCCCGGTCCTTGCCTCCCCCTTCCCGCAGGTGAACCGGACGTCCCACATCCCGCGCCTGTCGCCCGCCCAGACCGAGCACCCGGGGTGCTCCTCCTCGTACTTCCTGGCCCGGGTTTTCACCAGCTGGCCGACGGACGATTCATCCAGGAGATCGAACTCTGCCATGGCTCCTCACCGGCTGCCATGTGCCCTTTCGGGGTTATATGGCTTTGCCTGCCTTTCACCACCTGAAACGATGCCCGGGGCGCCCGCTCATTCCAGGCCGGCGGCCTTCCCGAGCCAGGCGATGAGCCGGTCCTGCGTCTTCCGGTCCCGGGAGGCCGCTGACGGCCGGGCTTCCCGCATCCCGTCGAAGTACTTCCCGGTGACCCCGTCCACCCGCGGCGAGGTCGCGAGGTACACCGAAGTGCGTGAGCCGGCCTCGGGCGTGTCGCAGGGATAGACCGGGAAGGCCGACCGGAGGAGCTTCGTGCAGATCACGCCGGGGTGCAGGCAGTTCACCGTGATCTCGCCGGGGTCCAGTTCCCGGGCGAACCCGGCGGTAAAGAGCACGACCCCGAGCTTTGACCGGGCATAGGCGCCCCACCCGTCGTATTCCCGTTCCCCCTGCAAGTTCTCCCAGTCGATCCCCGGGGCATCGAAGTGGGCGCTCGATGCGACGTTCACGATCCGGGCCGGGGCCGCCGCCGAAAGGACGGGGAGGAGGAGGTGCGACAGCAGGAAGGGCGCGACCAGGTTCACCGCGAGGGTGGTCTCGAACCCGTCGGCGGTGAGGACCCGTTCGCCCAGGTAGATACCGGCGTTGTTCAGGAGCACGTCGAGCCTTTCGTACCGGTCGGAGACTTCGCGGGCAAGGGCCCTCACTCCCGGCAGGGTGGAGAGGTCTGCGGTGAAGAGATCGGGTTCCGTGCTCCCCTCCGACGCGAGTTCGCCGAGAACTGCCCTGCCCTTCTCCTGGTCCCGGCCGTGGAGAAGGACCCGGTGACCCTGCCGGGCGAGGGCCTTTGCCGTCGCCTTTCCGATGCCGTCCGTGGACCCGGTGACGAGGATGGTCCTGGGCGCGGCGGCGGGCGATCCGGCGAGGGAGTGCGAGAGTGTCATGACCTTCCGGCCGCCCCGGGGGGTGGTGGGCGGGTTCTCCGGCGATTAATATCACGATCGGGGATAAAAGAGTTTCCCCGCCCCGTGGTGAAGGTTAATAACCGGTCCGGGCACCAGCTATTATGGTACCGGACCTCCCCGGATGGGTCCCCGGGCGCATCCGCTCCCTCATCTACCGGGTGGAGAAGTGGTGGATCCAGCTCCTGCTCCCTGCCCGCTATGCCCTGTCCTCCGAGCTCCGCGAGGCGCACGAGAGGCTGGTGACCCTCATCAGGTCGTCGGACCTGCCAGCCGCCGACCCGGCCGCACACCGGTCCAGCGCGTCACGGGCCATTGCGGCCTTCCGGCTCCAGCGTGAGGCGGATGTCCCGGAGATCTACCGCCCCGGGGAGATGTGGGGGAACATCATCGCGAGTATCAGCACCTTCTCCACCTGGCGAAAGACGGGGGACGACTCTGTCCTCGCGGCTTCGCTTTCCCGGTTCTACCGCACCGACCTCGTGACTGCCCATTCGGGGGACATGTACATCTGGGACCTTGAAAAGGGGAACATCGACCTGATGCTCCAGGTCTACATGATCATCCGGCGATACCGGGAGTTCCTCCCCCGCCACCCTCGTGTCGATCCTTCCCTCGTCAGCACGACCGACGTCGGCCGGAACATCTACGTTTTGTACCGGGGCCGGAAGCTCACCTTCAAGACCCTCCGGCATGCCTGCTACCTGGACCGGATGCAGGAGCTCGGGCTCATCGGAAAAGCCGGAGGGCTGGTCGGCGAACTCGGGTGCGGGTCGGGGGAGATGGCGATCCTCGCGAAGAAGATGCACCCCGGCACCCGGTACGTCTGCTTCGACCTCCCCGAGACGCTCCTCGTGTCCACCTATAACGTCCTCGCGTCGCTCCCGGGCCTCTCGGTCGGCCTCGTTTCCGACTTCCCCGGCACGGGGAGGATCACCCGGAAGGAACTCGAACGGTTCGACATCGTCATGCTCCCGAACTGGTGCATCGGGCGGATGGAGGACGGGACCTTCGACCTCTTCGTGAACATCGCCTCCCTCTCCGAGATGCCCCTCCCGATCATCAGGAACTATATCGGGGAGATCGAGCGGGTGACGGCAGGGTCCTTCTACACCGTCAACCGGAACCGGCCGGGGGTGGCCCAGTGGGGCGCGGAGGACGTGCCCATCTCGGCGTTCCCGTTCTCGGCGAATGCGAGGATCACCTCGATGCGGTACGATACCGCCTCTGACATCTACCACATCCGCTACGGGCTCGATTACGTCTGCAACTACTGGGAAGCGGTCGTCGCGGTGGGGAAGCCCCATTGACCCGGGCAGGGTCACCGCATATGGGCGCCGTCGCAGAAGGGCTTGTTGGCCGACCTCCCGCACCGGCAGAGGGTTGCCCGGTTCCGGACCTCGTACCGGAACCCGTCTGCGGCGATAATCGGGATCCCCCCGCGTACCCAGAGCGGCCCCATTACGCCTTCGGCAGGGCCTTCCACGAGGCCGATGGATTTTTCAAAAACCGGTTCGACAGGCTTCCCCGTCCTCCGGTCCCAGACCACGAGCCGCCCGGAGTGGCAGTTCGCGGCCATGTCAATCGCGGTCCTCTTCGCCTGATCGCTTGCTGACCTCCCGATCAGGTCCCAGATTCCCTTCCCCCGGATGCAGAACCGTGCATGGGAGCAGAAGCCCGGGGCATCCGAGAGACGAATGTCCCGCCCCTCGGTCCATTCTGCCCGCTCCAGGTACGGCACCCGGCTTGCCGTTTCGGTCCCATCGAACCGGATCTTCGCATGGGTCCCATCGCAAAAGGGCCTGTTCCGGGACCCCCCGCACCGGCAGAGAGCGTAGCTTTCCTGGAGAGGGTATCGTTCTCCCTCCCTCCACCCGACGGAATTTCCCTCCCCGTCGCAGACGAGGATCTGTTTCACGAGCGGTATGGCGCCGGTGACAATATACGGCCCGTTCTTTGTCACCTGGATCCGTACATGGTCTTTCTTCTCAGTACCGGGCATAGTTCTTCACAGAAACATGCAGGACTCCGGTATTTGAGCCCTCTCCCCCCCCGATGGATTCCCGGAAACCGGGGATCACCTCCCGGACTTCCGGCAGGCAGGAGAAAAGGTCCCCGCACGGATGTTCCTGTTTTATGGGTGCGGGATTGATCCAGGTATAGATGAGAGACGGGGTGAACGGGTAAAAAATGCGTGCAAATGAAGATCCGGGAGATCGTCCCCGGATCGTGCCTACGCGAGAACCGGTGAGACAGCCGGTAGATCCATGAGCTCAACCGTGTACCGGTGAGGATACCCGCTCTTCTTGAAGGCCTGCGTCCCGGAGATGAAGAACCCGTACCTTATTTTACGGACATGGTTTCTCTGGAGAAACATCAGCAGTGCGCTGATGGAAGGGACGTTATTGTCAGCCAGGTGAAGCGAGGAGGTAATTTCCCTCGCCGTCCCCTGGATACGGGCGATATTCTGTCGTACCATCTGGCCGCGGATGAGTTGCCCTGTTTCGAACCTTTTATTCCCGGCCATCAAAATTCCCCCCTATGTACCATTTTTTCTTCTCCTCCTGTCTGTATAGGCTCGCCCGCGGGATATAGCTGCGCATACGTGGATTTTTCCCGAAAAACAAATTTTACACGCGTTTTTCGCCCGTATCAGCCTGCGGCGCCATCGGCGACCTCCCGGGGCAAAACCTTTTCCCCCGTCCCGGGAGAGGCTCAGGTAATGCCCCTCGCCATCACCGTGTACGACGGCGCGAACTGCATCGGCGGGAACAAGATCTACCTCTCCGACGGAAAGGACGGGCTCTTCCTCGACTTCGGGAAGAACTTCGGGAAGTACGGCAGGTTCTACGAGGAGTTCCTGAAGAGCCGCCCCACCCGGGGGATCCATGACCTCCTCGCCCTCGGGCTCATCCCGAAACTGGATATCTACCGCCCCGACCTGCTCACCCCCGACGTTTCCGTTGCCGGGTATCCCCGGCTCCCCGTCTCCGCCGTGCTCCTCTCCCACGCCCACCTTGACCACTGCGGGAATATCGGGCTCCTCCCGCAGGCGGTGCCAGTATTCTCCACGCCCATGACCGCCGCGATCCTGAAGGGGTACCAGGACGCGGGGAAGTCCACCACCGAGGGCGACGTGGTGTACAGCTCCGGGCGCAGGCCGAGCGACGACGACCCCCTGTACCTGGAGTCCGACACGAAGGGCTGCTACCTCGGGAGGGAGTTCTGCTTCCCGCAGCCGCCCCCGGAAGAGTTCCTGAAATTTTTCACCTGGAAGCCCGGCCAGGACAGCCCGAGGGCGAGGAAGAAGCTCGCGCCGGGCCGGTGCTGCACCATGGGGGACCACCCGCTCCCCTTCGGGGTATCGGCGTATGACGTGGACCACTCCCTGTACGGCGCCTGCGGTTTCATCATCGAGGGCGGGAAGACCGTCGTGTACACCGGCGATTTCCGGCTCCACGGCCGCGGGGAGGCAAAGACCCGCGAGTTCATAAGGCGGGCGAAGGGGGCGGACGTTCTCATCACCGAGGGTACCCGGGTGTCCGACCCCGGCCCGGCCGACGGTGGCCGGGTCACCGAGGACTCGGTGTGCGAGACCTGCCGGGGGGCCGTCGAAGGCTATACCGGTCTCGTTATCGCCGACTTCTCGGCCCGGAACTTCGAGCGTCTCGAGGCCTTCCGGGACATCGCCGCCCGGACCGGCCGGGAACTCGTGGTGACCGCCCGGGACCTGTACATGCTCTACGCGCTCTTCACCGTCGACGGGGTGAAACGGTGGGAGGGGATCAGGGTCTACGACGAGATCACCGACCATGATTCCCGGAAGTGGGAGATCGAGCTCGTGAAGAAACTCGCGGGGGACCGGTACGTGAAGCACGACGCCATCCGTGCCGACCCCGGGCGGTTCATCCTCTGCTTCTCCTTCTTTGACATGAACCACCTCCTCGATATCATGCCCGCCGGCGGGCGCTACCTCTACTCCTCCTGCGAGCCCTTCAGCGAGGAGATGGAGATCGACTTCCGCCGGCTCTGGGAGTGGCTGCAGTATTTCCACATCGAGCCCTGCGGGTTCTCGATGAAGAAGAACGAGGCGGGCGACCTCGTCCCCTCGATGGATAAAAATTACCATGCCTCGGGCCATGCCTCGGGGGCGGATGTCTTGTGGGCCGTCGGGGAGATCGACCCCGGCGCGATTATCCCGGTCCACACCGAGCACCCGGAGTGGTTCGCGAAGAACTTCGACGGGGTCCGCCTCCCCGTCGAGGGCGAACGGATCCTGTTCTGACGGGAACCCTTCATCATGGGGGGATGGCCGATTCCCGGGGGTGTTATCCGGCTATCGCGCCGGCGGTACTACCGCGTTTCGTTCGCCCAGGAGTGCACCGACAAACACCCCGGCGCCTGCCGTGAACGCGGCGAGAATGGTGCTCGCACCGGACTCCCACCCGATGGAGTGCGCGTAAAAGGCGGCGATGAGGAGGAAGGCGAGGAACACGACGGCGATGATGACATTCTGCGTGTTCAGCTCAACTGCATCCTTCGTGACCCTGTAGAACAACATCCCTTCACCTGCGGGTGGTACCGTCCACGAGGAGTTAATCATTTGGTTGCCCGGACCGGGGCCCGACCCTGTCCGGGAATTCCCGTGAGAACCAGAGCCTCCCGATCGCTTCCCCGGGGGCCACAGGGGCCGACATCCTGTTCACAGGTGTGTTTAAGGAGAGGCAGGGAGAGATCCTTCCATGGACCGGTACCTCCTTGAGCTCACCCCGGAAACGAGGACCCGGCTGGAGAGGCTCAGGTCATACCCGGAGGAACCATACGACCTCCTCCTCAACCGGCTTATCGATTCATACGAGTCCGGCGACCGGCTTACCCGGGAGGAGATCGGGGAGGTCCGGGAGGCCCTCCGCCGGTTGAGGGAAGGCGGGCTCTTCTCCCCCGGTGAGAAGCCTGCCCCGGGACAGGAAACCTCCCCTGCCCCCATCGGTGAC
>DATJPK010000031.1:0-5361 GCA_035506435.1 Methanomicrobiales archaeon | reverse complement strand
ACTCCTCGAGCGTGTAGCCGAATAACCTCTCATAGGCCCTGTTGAGGTACAGGAACTTCCCGTCGAACGAGCTCACGCCTATCGCGAGGGAAGAGGTCTCGGACAGCGCCCTGAAGCGCGCCTCGCTCTCCCGGAGGGCCTGCTCCGCGAGGTGCCGGTCCGTGACGTCGAGGCTCATGGAGACGAGCGCGACCACCTTCCCGTCGATGATGATGGGCGCCATGTGCCAGTTGAACCAGGACTGCTTCGGGGGATTGCTCCGGTAGGGGAAGTCGAGAAAGCTCTTCGGCTCTTTCGTCCGGACGACCTCGTCGAAGGCCGCCACGACCCCCTCGGCCTCCACGGCCGGCGCGTAATCGACCACGGAGAGGCCGGCCATCCCCCGGGTCCTGAAGGGCTCGGCAAAGAGCTCCTGGTAATACCGGTTGTGCACGAGGACCCGGTACTTCGGATCGGCGTCGAAGAGGACGAGCCCGGCCGGGGTGTTATCGAACAGCGCCTGGATCTCGGTCTGCTTTCTCCTCAGCGCATCCTCGGCCTGCCTCTGGTCCGTGATGTCCCGGACCACGTAGGCATACCGGGGCTCCCCGGCGGGGTTCGTGCCAAGGTAGTTCACGGTGGCCGAGAGCCAGCCCTCCTTCTCCCCACGCCGGTCCGGGTACTCGAAATGGACTGGCTTTCCCATGCGCCTGCTCTCCTCGTAATGGCCGATCCACCGGTGCAGGATCTCCCGGGGTTCGCCCAGTTCGGACCCCAGCCTGTTCCGCATCTCCTCAGGTTTGAGGCCGAGGAAGCCCGCGGTCACCGCGTTGTCCGCGACATGCCGGATGTCGGTCCCGGCGACCACCTCCACGATGCCCCGCATGTCGCCCGGGGCATCGAAGAAGCTCCGGAGTACCGACTCGCTCTCCCGCAGCGCCTCTGCGTCCTCCCTGCGGTCGGTGACGATGACGCTGATCTTCGAGCCGGGTTCCGCGGAGAGCGGGCTCATCGAGATGGAAACGGGGAGGGAATCCGAACCGAGCCTGAGGTTCACCCTGCCCCTGCACGGTCCCTTTGGCACCCCCTGGAACGAGGTCCGGAAGGCGGGGAGATCCCCCGGGGAAATGTAATCGAGGATGGTCGTCCCCGGGATCTGGCCGGGCGGGACCCCCGACATCGAGGCGAACCGGGCATTGGCATAGAGGATCATTCCTTCGGAAGAAACGGTGAGGGCCCCCTCGCTGATGGACTCAACGAGGGCCCGGTAGGGGCTGTCGGGACCCTCGAGGGTGTAGACCCTCCTCGCATCGTCCTTCGAGACGACGATGGCGTCCACCTCGCCCGAGCGGATGGCGTCGAGGGTCTCCTGGAGCTCGCGGACCTGCGATTCGAGCTCCTGGTTCCTTGCCCGGATATCCCGGATCTCCCCCGGTGGTGTCTCCTCCTGCATACGCCTCCTCCGTGCCGGCCCCTAATCCCTGGGAAGAAGGTCGAGCCCGACGAGGACCTTCTCCCTCATGGTCATGTCCCCGATGATGCGCCGGAGCGGGAGCGGGAGCTTCTTGATCAGCGTGGGTGCTGCGAGGATCAGGTCGTCGGGGTTTTTCGTCCGGTCCTGGTAGATGTCGATGATCTCGAGCTCGTACCTCCCCTTCAGGTGCTCCTCGCAGATCTTCTTCACGTTCTCGACCGCCGCCTGCGACCGGGCATTGTTCCCGGCGATGTACAGCCGGAGCACGTATCTCTCATTCCCCAGCTTCCTGAGCGCCGCCTCGTACTCCTCGGTCACGTCCCCCTTTTCCCTGCCCGGCCCCATCAGGCCACCTTCCGCAGGTCGAGCCCGACGAGGACCTTCTCGGTGTTCGAGAGGTTCCCGATGATCTTTTTTACCGGCGTGGGGAGTTTCCGGATCAGGGTGGGGAGCGCGATGATCTGATCTCCCTTCGCGAGCTGCGGGTTCTTCAGCAGGTCGATAACCTCGATCCGGTAACGCCCCTGCAGGTGATCCTCGCAGATCCTCTTCAGGTTCGCGAACGCGGCAAGCGAGTTCGATGTCTGGCCTGCCACATACAGCTTCAGGATCCACTCCTCTTCCGGGAGTTCATTCCCGGGTTTCCTGCCCGTCATTCCTGGCATGTGCCCTCTCTCCTCCATACCGCCCCGGGTAATCGATTACTGCCCCTGCCTGCTGATTCTTCATACGTCATCACTACAGCCCCATCCCGGCGAGTACCTTCTTCGTGTCGGAGAGTGTCCCGACGACCTTTCTCCTCTTCCGTTCCGGATCGGCGAAAAGCCGGACGAGAAGCGGGGTCGCAACGACCCCCTCCTCGATGGCGGCCCCGGGGTCCTTTCGGATATCGATCACCTCGATGGAGTACTTCCCCTTCAGCCGGTCCCCGAAGATCTTTTTAGCATTCTCAAATGCGGCGAGAGAATTCGGTGTCCGGTTGGAGACGTACAGCCGAAGGCTGACCTCTCCGTTCTCGCCGGTTTCCGATTCGGTCGCCATCCCGTACCCCGATATGTCAGGCATCCCCTTCACCTCCATCGGCAACCAGTCATTCATCCGCCCTGCGGGACCGTGCCATCTCCCGCCGGTCCTCGTCGAGCAGCTCCTCGCGGCTGATGCCCTGCCCGATCCGGACCTTCGACTCCTCCTCTTCCCGTGCGAAGCGTTCGCGGATCGCCTCGATCTCGGCCTCCATGATCTTCCGCTTCCGCTCCAGGTCGCGTTTCTGCCTCCCGATCTCCTCCTCGCGGGTCCCCCTCGCCGCCTTCTCGCGGATCTCCTGTGCGATGCGGGCCGACCCCATGAGAACCCCCTCGCTCCCCTGGTAGACGTCGACGAGATCGATCCCGGAGTCGGAGAGCACAAACTCCCTGAGCTGGTTCGAATGGGCCATGCCCCGGGACTTGATGATGGAGAAGGCACGGTTCCGCTCCCCGTTTCCTTCCACGTTCTTCAGGATCAGCCAGGTGTCCATGAGGGAGGAGACGTGCATCGTGGTCGGCTCGAGGGCAAAAGCGGAACTGCCGGGGTCGGAAGTGAGAGATGTGAAGAACGCGGTGATCCCCTCGGTCTTCGCCTGGTCGATGAGCCGCATGAGCACCGAGCGCACCTGCATGTCGTCACCGACCGGGTAGAGGTTGGAGATGGGATCGATCATCATGATCGCCGGCCGGAACTCGCGGAGCATCTTCAGGATCATCGCGAGGTGCATCTCCAGGCTGTACGCGGTCGGCCTCACCGCGTTGAACCTGAGGAGGTCCTTTTTCACCCAGGGCCCGAGGTCTATCCCGATGGAATTCATGTTCCTGATGAACTGGTTCTGGGACTCCTCGAAGAGCATGACGAGGCAGCGCTCCCCCCTGCGGCAGGCGGCATCGATGGACGACGCCGCGAGGCTCGTCTTTCCCGTGCCGGCGGCCCCGGAGATGAGGATGGAGCTCCCCCGATAGTACCCCTTCCCCCCGAGCATCGTGTCGAGCCGGGGGATGCCGCTCGACATCCGCTCCAGCGGCGCCTGGTGGTTGAGCGAGAGCGAGGTGATGGGGAGCACCGAGATGCCCTCGCCGCTGATCAGGAAGGGGTACTCGTCGGTCCCGTGGGGGCTCCCCCGGTATTTCACGATCCTGAGCCGGCGGGTCGCGATCTGGTTCGCCACCCGGTGGTCGAGGGTGATGACGCAGTCGGCGACGTACTCCTCGAGCCCGTACCGCGTGATCCGGTTGTCCCCCCGTTCACCCGTGACAACTGCCGTGATGCCCCGGTCCTTGAGCCACCGGAAGAGCCTGCGGAGCTCGGCCCTGAGGATCGACTGGTTGGAGAATCCGGAGAAGAGGACCTCGAGGGTGTCGATGGCGATCCTCTTTGCGCCCACCGCATCGATGGCGGCCCCGAGCCGGATGAACAGGCCCTCCAGGTCGTACTCGCCGGTCTCCTCGATCTCGGACCGCTCGATGAAGATGTGATCGAGGACGAGCTGCTTTTTCTTCACCATGCCATCGAGGTCGAACCCGAGGGACAGGAAGTTCTTCCTGAGGTCCTCGATCTTCTCCTCGAAGGCGATGAAGACCCCCGGCTCATGGTAGTCGAGGATCCCCCGCGCGACGAACTCCATCGCAAAGAGCGTCTTCCCGCAGCCGGGGCCGCCGGAAACGAGGGTGGGCCTCCCCTTCGGGAGCCCCCCGCCCGTGATCTCGTCAAGCCCCTGGATCCCCGACGGGACCTTCGTGAGCCTCCCGGAACCTGCAGTACCCTTCGATTTCCTCTTACCGTGGAGTGTCGTATGCCAGCACCTCTTATCGTCGGATTTCGTATGGTATCTGATACCAGGAAAAAACGGTATTGATTTGAACGTTGTCGGGGGCTTAAAATAACCTTTGGTTGAATTTCATTTTTTGAAAGCAGGGAACAGGTATAAATAATTGGATTTTGGTTAAAAATGCCATTTTCAGGCCTGGATCTCATTTCCTGGTAAGCCTTCAGGATCCCGGATTTTGAATGCGTCGAAAATCTCAATTTTTGTAAGCAGGGAGTATCTTTAAGCATCGCCACGGTGGTATGACGGGTCTCTTGAGGACAGAGATGACCCAGGACGTGACCGTGGCGATGGCGGCGCTGAAAAAGTGGATCGGGAACCCTGTCTCGCTCCGCCTCCTCCGGTTCGTAACCGAAGAGGACCGGTGCGGGAACCGTCTCTCGAACGCCATAGACCAGTACCTCGGGAAGGATCCCGGGCACGATCTCTGCTGGCGGTGCAGGGTCGCGGGGAAGATCGTCGGGTGGACCCTCGGGAAAGGGGGCGGGATCTTCGGAATCGGGGAGAAGGACATGAAAACGACCCTCGGGAACCCGGTGTTCAGGCGGGGGCTCGTGAATGTCATCGGGGGCATCGCCCGGTGCGGGGTCACGATGCCCCAGGTGGTGAACGCCCCGTTCCTCGTCGTCTGGGATTTCACCCACCGGTGCAACCTGAAGTGCAAGCACTGCTACCAGGACGCCCAGACCGCCCTCCCGGACGAGCTCGGCACGGAGGAGTGCCTCCGGTTCATCGACGAGATGGCAGAGGCAGGAGTGGTCGCCGTTGCCTTCTCCGGGGGCGAGCCGCTCATGCGCCGGGACTTCTACGAGGTCGCCCACCATGCCCACGAGAGGGGGATGTACGTCTCCCTCGCGACGAACGCGACCCTGATCACCCCGGAGGTCGCCCGGCTCCTCGCGAAGGCCGGCGTGGACTATGTCGAGATGTCCATCGACGGGAAGGACGCCGCGGGCCATGACGCTTTCCGGGGGATCCGGGGCGCATTCGACCGGACGGTGAAGGGGATACGGAACTGCGTGGACCAGGACCTCTTCACCTGCATCGCCTGCAC
>DATJPK010000030.1:0-6696 GCA_035506435.1 Methanomicrobiales archaeon | reverse complement strand
TACGCGGGCCTCGTCTACCTCTTTTCGGGCCTTGTCATGGATTCCCTGATCAAGGCCGTCATCCGGGTCATCGTCTTCATCTGGGTCGCGGCGATCGTCTCGTACCTCGCCGGGAACCTCGAGCGGAGGAACCAGGTGCTCGGGACGATGAACGAGGTCACCGCCGCAGCGTCCACCTCCGCGACCCTCGACGATATCCTCTCAACCGCGGGGAAGAGGATGCGGGAGATCCTCAGGTCAGAGATGGTCATGGTGTACCTCGTGGACCGGGACGGGAAACACGGCACCCTCCGGTACCAGGAGGGGCTGCCCGGTGACGTCCACGAGGCACTCGGTTCCATCGACCTCACCGCCGAGCCGTTCCGGAGCGTCCTCCCCGGGGGAGTATCCGAAGTCCCGGCCGGGTCACGGCCCTTCGGCGATACCGGGTTCGCCGATATCCGGTCCTTCGAGCTCGTCCCCCTCCGGGCCGGGACCCAGCTCCTCGGTGTGATCGTCGGCGGCTGCGGGAACCCGGCCCCGCTTTCCACGGACGAGATGCGGATGCTCGAGTCGGTCTCGCAGGCCATCGGGAGCGGGGTGAAAAAGGCCCTCCTGCAGGAGGAGCTTGGCGAGGCGTACACCCGGGCAAACCTGTACCTCGACATCATGTCCCACGACATCAACAACGTGAACACGGTGACCCTCGGGTACGCCCAGCTCCTCGGGGAGCTCGTGACGGACAAGGGCAGGGAGATGCTCCGGAAGCTCGAGAGCGCCATTGGCCAGAGCGTGGAGATCATCCACAACGTCTCGACGATACGCCGGATCCAGGAACAGGACCAGGCGAACCGGCCGCTCGCCCTCGACCCGGTCATCCGGGGGGAGATCGACCACCACCCTGACATCGCCTTCCACTACGACGGGACCACGGCATCGGTCTGCGGAAACAGCCTGATCTCGGAGGTCTTCAGGAACCTCATCGGGAACAGCGCCAAGTTCGGGGGTAAGGCAGTCGAGATCTGGATCAGGGTCGAGGCCGGGGAGAAGGAGGTCACCGTCTCGGTCGAGGACTCCGGGCCGGGGATCCCCGACGAGCTGAAGCCGGCCATTTTCAACCGGTTCATGAAGGGGAAGAGCAGGAAGAGCGGGAAGGGGCTCGGGCTCTACATCAGCAGGATGATCGTCGAAGGGTACGGGGGCCGGATCTGGGCGGGGGACCGGGTGGAGAAGGAGCCCGCGAAGGGGGCGGCGATCCGGTTCACGCTCCCGCGGACCTGCACGCCGTGAGGAAAATATTCTATATGCCGGAGATCATGATCTATATCCGGACGCGATAGTAGTCTAGCGGCAGGACAGAGGCTTCCCAAGCCTTTAGCCCGGGTTCGATTCCCGGCTATCGCATCACTCCCATGGACACGCCCGAGACATACGGTATCAGCATCACCTGCGAGCACCGCCCGGGGGTGCTCCGGGACATCGCGGCGGTGGTGGCCGACCACGAGGCGAACATCCTCATCGTCCAGCAGTCGCTCATCCCCTCGGGCCCGTGCACCGGGTGTGCCTCCATCTACTTCGAGCTCGAGGGCGGGGATAACCAGGAGCTGCTCATCGCCGACCTCCTGAACCTTCCGCCGGTCCGGGACGTCATCACCTATGCCACCTTCTCCCGGATCTTCGGCTCCCGGGTCATCATCATCGGCGGCGGGGCGCAGGTCGCGCAGGTGGCGCTCGGCGCGGTGAACGAGGCGGACCGGCACAACATCCGGGGGGAACGCATCTCGGTGGACACCATCCCCCTCGTCGGCGAGGAGGACCTCGCCCAGGCGGTGGACGCGGTGGTCAGGCTCCCGCGGGCCTCCATCCTTGTGCTCGCGGGCTCCCTCATGGGGGGGAAGATCTCCGAGGCGGTGGACCGGGTGAGGCTCGCGGGGATACCGGTCATCGCCCTCAAGATGGCAGGCTCGGTCCCGAAGCATGCCGACCTCGTGGTCACCGACCCCACCCAGGCCGGGGTGTTTGCCGTGATGCACGTCTCCCGGTACGCGAAATTCGATATCAGCCGGGTCAGGGGCGAGGAGTTCTAGATGGACATCGTCGGGAGGGCCGTGCAGGTCCTCAGACGGGACGGGACCATCGCTTACCCAACCGACACGGTGTATGGCCTGGGGGCCGACGCCTTCTCCGACGATGCCATCCTCCGGGTCTCCGAGGCCAAGGGACGGCCGGTCGGAAAGCCCATCTCGGTAGCGGTCTCGGACACCGAGATGCTCCTCGCCATCGCTCATGTTGATGACCGGGACCTGGGGTTCATCGGCCGGTTCCTGCCCGGGCCGGTCACGGTAGTCCTCCGGGCACGGTCATGCCTCCCCTCACTGCTCACAGGGGGGACGGGGAAGATCGGGGTCCGGATGCCGGCGAACGACCTTGCCCTCGCGATCATCAGTTCATTCGACTCCCCGATCACGGCGACATCGGCAAACATTTCAGGTGGTCCGGACCCGGTGACCCCCGGCGAGATCCGGGTCCCCTATGACCTGCTCGTCGACGGCGGGGTTCTGTCAGGGCGGCCGAGCACGGTCGTGGACCTGGAGGAGGGAAGGATCATCAGGATCGGGGAAATCACGGGAGAGGTGGAATCCTGGTTCCTCGGGGAGGGCAGGCATGGGCCGACGGGGCACAGGCCCGGCAGGGGTGCGGAAGGGGATCAGGGCGAGGGGGACGAGTGAAGGGATCCGTGCGGCGGCCAGCGCGAAGGAAGGCGGGGGCGAAGTACGGGGGGAAACCGCTCCGGCCACGGGACTTCATCGAGGACCGGGACGGCTGGATCTACGCGGTCTCGGCCTATGACAGCGACGAGCGTGCCGGGTGCGTCCTCCGCTACGTCCCGGATCCCGCCGGCGAACGGGTCAGCCCGGAAGGGGTCCGGTACCGGAAGCTCGACTTCGAGGAGTCGTTCAGGCTGATCAGTGACGAGAAGCCGGAGTACCTGGGGGAGATCCTCCGCATCCCCCTCGGGGATATCGCCTGCGCGTTCAAGCCCGAGGAGCGGCTCGCATTCTGCGCCGGAAGGGACGGGCGGGTCGGAGAACTCGCCGGCCTCTTCTCACTCCCGGCCGGGGATCTCGGCTGCACCGGCTCCCGGCTCTGCGGCATCGAATCCGCCGGCTCGGACATCGACCTCGTCGTGTACGGGAGGAGCTTCTTCGACGCGAGGGAGACCCTGAGAAGGGCGATCGGGGGGGGCCTCGTGGACGACCTCTCCCCCGACATGTGGAGGACCGTCTATGCGAAGCGGGAGCCCGAGATCCCCTTCGAGGTCTTCCTTGTCCACGAAAGGAGGAAGTGGAACCGGGGCGAGATCCGGGGGACGTACTTCGACCTGCTCTTCACCCGGTCCTACGACGACCTGGCGGCCTCTCCCGCTCCCCGGGGAAAGCGGGTGGGAAAGAGGACCATCGAGGCGACGGTCAAGGACGCCTCCCTCTCCTTCGATAACCCCGCGACCTACGAGGTGGAACACGACGAGGTTGCCCGGGTCGTCTGCTTCACCCACACGTACAGCGGGCAGGCCCTCGACGGCGAGGTGATCGAGGCCTGCGGCGTCCTCGAGGAGCAGGGAGACGAGCTGGTCCTCGTCGTCGGGACCACGCGGACCGCCCGGGGGGAGTACATCATCTCCCGGACCCTTCTCGACGGGCGGGCCTGACCCGTTTCCAATATTTCAGCCGCGCCGCCCGAACAGGTCGGAGAGCGGCTTCCCGCCGGCATTGCACCGCTCCTCGTGGGGGCACCCCCTGCAGGGGGCCGAGAGAGGCTTTTTCGGTATCCGGCCCTCGCGGATGTGCCGGACCGCGGCAGCAGCCCGGACCACGGCCCGCCGGTCCCGGGGTTGCGGGGTGCAGACCCGTACCTCCCCGGAGGGAATATACTCCACCTCGCCCTGCACCGAGGGGAGCCCGAGGCTCTCCCTGACGCAGAGGGCATAGGCCGCGACCCGGATCCTGTCGCCGGTGGGGATCCCGTGGGCAGCGGCCTCGGTGGGGCGGGTGATGGCAAAGGAGGGCTCCTCGTCGAACACCTTGTCCACGAGGCCCCGGATCCCGAACCGGTCGGAGCGGACCGGCACCTCGGTCTCGGCAGGGACCCGCCATGCGCCGGACCGGCACCGGTCGATGGAGCCTGCCAGGAAAGGGCGGAAGGAGGGGTCGATCTCCGGGAGCATCGCCCGCACCTCCTCCCATATCTCTCCCTCGTCGAGATCGCCCCCGAGGTGGGAGGACACCTGCTTCGCGATGGTGTATCTCGGGGACTCGCGGACCTCCATCCTCCGTTCGAGGAAATACCGGACCGGGCAGTAGTGGCACCTCACGATCTCCGATACCGAGACCATGGTTCCCTGCACGATGTCACCCGCTCCCCGGTCTGCCAGGGCCCGCGGGACATGCGGCCCGTCTCCTCATCCGGCGTCCTGCCAGTAACCTTATTGCAGGAAGAGTAAAATTTTGTGATATGACCCGAAGGATGTTCTCAATCGTCCGGTGGCAAAGGAGGGATCCTTCCTGAACCAGACGAGGGAGATCCAGGTCCAGATCCCCCAGGACCTGGACCCCGTGTACGCGAACCGGATCCAGATCGCCTACAAGGAGGACGAGTTCACCTTCATGTTCCTCCACGAGATACCGGGGACGACCCAGGCCCGGGCCAAGGCCATCGTCTCGATAAGCCCCCGGCACGCGAAAAACTTCCTCGAGGTGCTCGGGACCTCCATGGCCGACTACGAGGGGAAGTTCGGGAAGATCGCCTCGGCTGCCGAGAAGCAGCCCGTCGAGAACGTCACGATGCGCGGCTACTCCTGATGCCGGGACGGCTGGCAGAAGGAGACGAAGCGCACCTTTCCCGTTTTCTCGTCGAACCCGTAGTTCCCCGGGGTGGTGAGGATATCGAGGGCGTTCACCTTCAGGTCGATCAGCTCGGTGAAGGTGAACCAGGTCGACATCTCCTGTCCCTCGAGCTCCCAGACCACGTTCACCCCGTCACCGCGGCGCTCGGTTCTCACTATCCGTTGCATGTCTCCCGGCCCTCCCCGGTTGAGATCACCTAGACGAGGGAGACGACCGTTCCGGTCTTCTCGTCGATGCCCCAGTCCTGCGGGTGGGCGAGGAGGTCGAGGGCGTTCGTCTCATCGTCGATCAGCTGGGTGAAGGAGAAGTAGCTCGTCGTTTCCTTCCCCGCCTTTTTCCAGACCACGTTCACCCCGTCACCGCACCGCTCGGTTCTCATAATCTTCTGCATATGGGTGAGGACACCATCCAGCTATTTGGATGTGCCGCCTCGTTTCAGGAGTTGAAACAGGAAAAAAGGTCAGGGTTTGAAGATGAGGTGCCCGGAGCCGGGGTCGTACTGGTACTTCGTCGGGTGCTCGAGGAGGTCGAGGGAGTTCACCCTGCGGTCGATGAGTTCCTGGAAGGAGAAGGATTCCTCCATTTCTTCGCCTGCCCCGCCCCAGTACACGGTGATACCGCCGGGGAGGCGCTCGGTCGCGGTGAGTCGCTGCATGGGTGATGGATGGAACCCGGCCCTTATGAACATTGCGGGACGTCTCACGGCGTGAAGAGATCAGCCTTAATACCCATCCGCAACCACCTGATCTGTCGTGCCGCTGTGGCTTAGTGGCATAGCGGCGGTTTCGTAAACCGCAGGTCGAGGGTTCGAATCCCTCCAGCGGCTCTTTTGGAACCTTCCCCTTCAGGTGAGATGAAAGATATTTCGAAAACCTCCATGAGATTCCGGCATGAACGAAGCCCACCCGGGTCTCGAATGGTGTATCCCCATGGGAAAAGTTCATTCGAAAAGACACCCTTTTCAAAACGCAGGGGGGATGAAAGCTGACAGGCATAAAGGGCCCTGACATCGACAGGATTTACCGGAAAATGCCACTCGACCGGATCCCGTGGGCAAGGGAGACTGTACCAGGGGCCCTCGTTTCGCTCGTGGAGAGCGGGAAAGTCCGGCCCTGCAGGGCCGTCGACCTCGGCTGCGGGGCTGGCGTGTATGCCATCTGGTTCGCGCAGAAAGGATTTGATGTCACGGGGGTCGATATTTCTCCGACCGCGATCGGGATCGCCCGGGAAAAGGCGGCAAAAGCCGAAGCCTCGTGCAGGTTCGTGATCGCCGACCTGCTCGGGGATCCCGGGGAGATCGGGGGAACCTTCGATTTCGGGTTCGACTGGGAGCTTCTCCATCATATTATGCCCGAAGACCGGGAGACGTACGCGAGGAACGTCGCTTCCCTCCTGAACCCGGGGGCTGTTTATTTCTCGGTCTGTTTCAGCGAGGAGGATCCCCGGTTTGGCGGCACGGGGAAGATCCGGATGACCCCCATCGGGACAATGCTCTACTTCTCGTCAGAATCGGAAATCCGTGAACTCTTCTCCCCGCATTTCGCCATCCAGGATCTTACGACCATTGAAGTGGAGGGTAAGCCCGCCCCTCACAAGGCGGTGTCCCTGTTTGCGAACCGCTCCTGACGGCCCGGCCTTTTTTACCGGTTTTACCGGTAATCCCTCCCCTCCTGCCTGAAGCGGCTCTTGTTTTCCTGACATGTTCCTCGTTTCACGTGCCGGCTTATCCGCCGGTGTCCCCGCTGCACGCACGAGCCGGACAACGTTATCGATCCGGATGGAATCAGCAACCGGGGGTCCCGGTGGCATGTAA
>DATJPK010000029.1:0-3519 GCA_035506435.1 Methanomicrobiales archaeon | reverse complement strand
CTGCCATGGCGAGGTACAGGAAGGAGGAGTAGAACTCGCGGTTCATCTGGGCATTGATCGCGTCTCTTACCCTGTTACTGATCATGGTTCTGCCTCGTTCCAGATGTGAGCGGAAGATCCATATAAAATGGACGTGGAATGGAGGAAAAAAAAGAAAGAGTGCTCCGTTCACCGGGAACTGTCGAGGATCTTCCTGATCATCTCCTTCCGGTCCCCGGGAACGGCAGGCTGGACGGGGAACCGGCTCTCGAATGTCGGCAGGTCCTTCTCGAAAAAGGTCCCGAGGCCAATGGGGGCCGGGTTGTTGTAGTCCCACTCGGTGATCTTCTGCATAACCTTCGCAGGGTCATGGGTGTCATGGCCCGCGAGCTCGTACACGTACTTATCGTATACGTCGTGGACGTCGAAGTACGTGGCGCAAATCTGGAGAATATCCACGAAAGAGAAGCCCTTGTGCCGGATCGCCTCTGCCATCGTCTTTTTCAGGAGCGGCTGTCTGCGTGAGTACCCCCTCGCGATGAAGGTCGCTCCGCTCGCGAACATGAGCTCGAGCGGATTGATCGGGTACTCCGGTGTGCCCTGCGGGGTCGACCTCCCCTTGAACCCTATCGGTGACGTCGGGGTATACTGACCGGTCGTCAGGCCGTAGACCCGGTTGTTGTGGATGAACAGGGTGATATCGACGTTCCTCTTTGCCGCGAAAATGAGGTGGTCGAGCCCCTCTGCATAGGCGTCTCCGTCCCCGGCGCAGACGATGACGGTGAGGGCGGGGTTCGCGAGCTTGATGGCGGTCGCGACGGGGAGCGTCCGCCCGTGGATGGAATAGAAGCTGTTGATGTCAAGGTAATCGGCCATCTTTGCGTGGCACCCGATGCCGGTTACGAGCACGACATCGTCGAGCGAGGTGCCCGCCTTTTCGAGGTCCTGGAGCACTGCTTTCAGGGAGTGCTGGATGGTGAAGTTCCCACACCCCGGGCACCAGGTATTCTGTGTGTCAGTGATGAGCTGCCGGCCGTTCATCAGAGCACCTCCCGGACCTGCGCTTCGAGTTCATCGAGGGCAAAAGGCCTCCCGTCATATTTCCGGATCCTCGCGTCGGGCAGGATCGAGTAACCGGCGAGGAGCTTCTCGAGCTGGCCGGTGGCATTCTGTTCCACGACGACAACCCGGCGGGCGCCCGCAAGGGCGTCCTTGAGGCGTTTCTCCGGGAACGGGCAGAGGACCACGGGCTGCACGACACGGAGGCCGAGGGAGTCCCCCACCTCCCGGCAGGGCCCTGCGGTGGAGCCCCAGGTGAGGAGGACATCGCCCGACACCTTCACCCCCCCGGCCGCGACTACCGGCATCCCATCGAGATCGCTGGCCAGCCCCTCGCCCTTCCTCAGGAGCTTCTCCTGAATGCGGTTGACCGTGCCGGGCTCCTCGGTCGTGGTCCCGGACTCGTCGTGGGCGTACCCGTTCACCTTCACCACCGCGCCCTTTGCCGAGGGGAAAGCGAGGGGCGACACGCCGGAGCCGGTAATGGCGTACCGGTGATACGGCAGGGACCCGTCCCAGGTACCTGCCGGGAATCCGGGAAGGGGCGGGACGAGGCCGGTGTCGAGGTTGTAGCCATGCTCGGCGAGGTTCTTGTCATAGAGGAAGATCGAGGGCACCTGGTACCTCCAGGAGAGGGAGAGGGCGGCCTGCGCCCAGTACCAGGCCTGCTCCAGGTCCCCCGGGGCCACGACGAATCGCGTGAACTCCCCCTGCCCGGCATTTGCCGCGAAGTGGAGCTCGGTCTGGCAGGAGTAGGTCGGGAGACCGGTCGAGGGCCCGGGCCGCTGGCCGAGCATGACCACGACGGGGAGCTCGGCCATGCCCGCGAGGGAGAACCCCTCGGTCATCAGGCAGAACCCCCCTCCGGATGTCCCGACCGCCACCCGCTTCCCCGTGTATGCGAACCCGAGCGCCATGAGCATGACCGCGATCTCGTTCTCGGGGTGGACGACGGTCAGGTGGGATTCGGCGGGGAGCCCTGCCATGAAGTGCAGGAGGTTCGACGTGGGGGTCATCGGGTAGGCGACGTAGGCCTGGAGCCCGCCGGCGAGGAGGCCGAGCCCGGCCGCCTCGTTCCCGGTCATGAACGGCAGGATCCCGCCGACCGGGGGCGGAGGCGGCTCGATTCGGGACGCGGGGACCGGCGTGACCTCTGAAAAAGCCCGCTTCGCAACCCCGAGGTTGCTCTCGAGGCCCCTCGGGATTTCCTTCCTGAGCGTCGCCTCGAGCACCCCGAAGGGTACTCCCGCCGCGGCGCAGAACCCGGCGACGATTCCCGTGTTCCGGGCGATGTCGGGGGCCCCCTCCTCCTTCGCGATCTGCGCAAGGGGCAGGCCGATCCCCTCAGCCTTCACCGCGTCGGAGTTGAAGACGACGACCGTCCCCGGGCCCTTCCGGTGCGCGTGAAGGTCGAGGGTGTCCCGGTTCATGGCCAGGAGGAAGTCCACTCCCGTCCGGTGGGAGAAGATCCGGTGAGGTGCGGCACGGATGATGGAGAAGTTATGTCCGCCGCGGATCAGGGACGGGTAATCGTAGTACATGAATACCCGGTACCCGAGCCCGTTCATGATCCGGGCGAGCATGATCCCTGCCTTGTTCAGCCCCTCTCCTGCCCGTCCGCCGATGAGAATGGAATATTCCGCCATGCGACTCCCCGTATATGCATTCATCCCCTGCACATAAGGGTGACGCTCAGCACCGGGGGAGCATGCCCCTGACAAGGTACAGGGTGAACCTCCAGGCAGCCCTTTGCATGGCAGAGAAAAGAGTTCATGAAAACCGACTTACGCTTTCGGATTCATGAAAAAGCCAGGAAAATGTCCCGGATGCTTTTCAGGATAATTTAGTTATATATAAAGATTCCTATTTGTGTTGTTCCTGAATATCAGGAATTTTCATAGACAGATATGTTTTTTATCGAAATATTAAATCGGAATCAATATATACCATTATGCTGTAGTAGCATGTGCCAGCGGTGGCAGTGTTGCCACTGACACCTGTTATGGGTGAGAGACCCATCGCATGTGCGGCCGCAGCACGCACCCTGGGTGTGAAGGAGAATACCGGGATGTCAGGCAGATCCTGCCCAGATGGGGCATATCGGGGATCCACGAGGGTTCAAAGCGCACCAGGGGAGCCCTTGGGATGGTGCCCCGGGGCAGGCATGCCTCCCGTCCCGGCGGCGGGAGGGAATAGTGCTCTCGAGAACCTCCGATCCATCATCTCCGCGTCCAAGCTTCCCCTCGCCATCTCCGCACTGGTCGCAGCCGTGGGCACCATGGGCATGGTTCATCCTGTCCTCCTCACGCAGATGCTGGTCGTCGCCTGTGGTGTCCCCCCTGCTCTGCAACTCCTCAAGAACGAAAGCCGAGTCCTTCCGGCTTGCATCTTTCGGAAAATCTCAGGAATTCCAACCACCTCCGCATCCGAATACCACGAATTTCCGCCATTTCCCTGGGATGACCGGGGCTCATCCCATGG
>DATJPK010000028.1:0-19383 GCA_035506435.1 Methanomicrobiales archaeon | reverse complement strand
CTTCACCGCGAGGACCGCAGCGACCCGCGCGGTGGCGAGCACGTTGCCTTTCAGGAGGGCTCCCTTCCGGATCTCCCGGATGGTCGCCTCGCGAAGGTAGATCCGGCCCTCGGCGACGGCCTCCCTCGTCACGTCGTCCTTTCCGGAGATGTCCACCATCTGCACCCTGTCCTCGTTCACGTGGGTAAACCTGGGCTTAGCCATGAGCACCGTCTCCTGCGAAGAGCACGAATGGGATCTCCCCGGTAAGGTCGCTCGCCGTCATCCCGTCGCCCCGCTTCTGGGCCCCGATCATGCCCGCCGAGCCGTTCACGTATGCCGCAATGCAGGCGGCCTCGAAGGCAGGCAGCCTGCAGAGGAGCGCACCCGCGACCCCGGCGAGTACGTCCCCGGTGCCGGCCACCGCCATCGCGGGGGTGCCCGTCGGGTTGAACCGCACCCTGCTTCCATCGGAGATCACGTCGATCGGGCCCTTCAATACCAATACGCCCTTCTTCGCAGCGTCGCGCACTGCGCGTCCCCGGGCCGCGAGCTCCTCCGGAGGGGCGGCCCCCGTCATCCGCTGGAACTCCCCGGCGTGAGGCGTGTAGATGGTTTCCTTCGAGACCGGCAGGGGACTGCGGAGAGCATCGGCGTCGAAGACCGCCTTTTTCGCCGCTCCCGCGACGGCAAGGACCACCTCGTGGCTCTCCGTCCCGAGCCCGTTGCCCACCACCACGGCATCGGCCCGCTCCACGAGCGAAAGGATCTTCTCAATGTGGTCTGCCGTGATGCGATCTCCCTCGAGGCGCTCGTGGATGAGGTCCGGCACCGGCTCGAAGACGGGCGACGCGATCCGCACGATGTCGGCCCCGGCGCGAAGCGCACCGAGCCCTGCAAGGTAGGGCGCCCCCTGGTACGGCCCGCCGCCGATAACCAGCACCTCGCCATTGTCACCCTTCCGCGCCTTCGGCCCGCGCCTCGGGACGAGGGTGAGGTCTCCCGGGCCCATGAACACCTCTGCCGCGAGCGGGATCCCGATGTCTGCCACCTCGGCACCGGCGGACTTCGGCCGGTGAAACGAGAGGATCCGGGTGACCCGCATCCCCGGGGTGGGGATATCTGCGGCGATGATCGGGGCGGTCGCCGCGCTCGCGAGCTCGACGCAGCGCGAGATCGGTTCGCGCAGGAGGCCTGAAGCACCCGTCCCGAGGAGGGCGTCGATGATCATGTCTGCGCCCGCGAACAGGGGCGAGAGGACATCGACGTCAGATGCACAGGTCACGGGGTGCAGGCTCACCGCGGAGCCGGCGAGGATGCGCAGCTGCGCCTCGGTCTCAGGGGCGAGAGGGCCATCCGAGGCGTACACGACGTCGGTCTCGAGTTTCTGGAGGTAGCGCGCCGCGACCATGCCGTCACCCCCGTTCTTCCCCCTCCCGCAGAGGACGAGGACCCGGGAAGGCGAGGATTCGAGGGCCATCGTGGCAAGGGCCTTTCCCGCGCTCTCCATCATCTGGAGCGACCCCACGCCGAGGGTAATGGCGTTCCCCTCCACCGCCCTCATCCGTGCCGCGCTTATCAGGCCCTGCTCGAGGAACTCCCGCATCTCAGGCTCCATTGCCAGCTCCTGTTTATCCAGAATTGGGGAAAGGGATTGAAATAGGTGTCCATGGGGCGACGGCATCTGCCCGCTGGCAGCGCCAGCCGGTGGGGCGATCCTACCCGCCGCCCCCTTCCTCGTCTTCGAAGGAGAAGAGGCTATCCACCGTCGTCCCCAGGGCCTTTGCCACGGCATGGGCGAGCCGGAGGGACGGGTTGTACTTCCCCTTCTCGAGAAAGACGATGGTCTCCCGCCGGACCTGCACCCGCACTGCAAGCTCCTCCTGGGTAAGGCCGAGGCCGGTCCGGTATTCCCGTATTTTCGTCTTCATGGTGACGTCACCAGGAGGAGATCATTCCACGTCGCCCTTCCGTGAGAGGTATAGCTGAAAGGCAACGGCCGAGATGGTCATGACGACGAGGGACGCACCGAGCGCCGTCCCGACCGTGAAGGTTACCACTCCGAAATGGCCCAGCAGGAAAAGGATCCACATGAAGGTGAGGCTCAGGTACCAGGAATAACTCAGCCCCCACGCCCCGATCCGCTTCGACCGCTCGTCGTGCTCGGCGCCTTCCCCGTACTTCCTTCGACGGCTCACCCCGGTGACGAGAAAGGCGAGGCTGGCCGCGAGGAGGACGGTCGGGAGGATACTGTCGCCGGAGGGGTTCAGCAGAATTTCGATTATGCCCCAGATGAGGAGGATCGATCCGGCGGCCATCCGGTAGAGATACCTTTGACCCGGACTGAATTGCATATGTTATATAATTCTAACATCAGGGAGATAAATGTTATGTATTTCTAACACATCGACCGGAATACCCGGGCTTTGACAGTAACTGTGCAGTCCTTCCCACCCGGGATCTCAGGGAGTCGGGAACTATAATGTGAATGAGCAAAATCATTCATAATGGATCTTCTCTCGGACGCAGCGGCCGCGGCCGACCTCCTTGCCGACGCGGGCGGGGTGACCCTCGTCTCCCACATCGACGCCGACGGCATCTGCTCCGAAGCGATCGTCTCCCTCGCCCTCGGGCGGCTGGGGATCCCCGTGAAATCCATCTTTGTCCGGCAACTGGAGCCTGCCGCGATGGCCACCATACCGAGGGACCGCTCCTTCAAGGTGTTCACCGACCTCGGATCGGGCCAGCAGAACCTCCTTGCCGGGCACGGGCTTTCCGAAGACCAGGTGCTCATCCTCGACCACCATGTCGGTCAGCCGGTCGAGGGAAAGTCCTACCGCGAGGTGAACGCGCTCGCGTACGGGCACGGGAAGCTCGCCGCCTCGGGGGTGGCCTACCTCGTCGCCCGCGCCCTGGACCCGAAGAACGGGGACCTCGCCAAGCTCGCCGTGATCGGGAATGTGGGGGACATGATGGCCCGGACCGACCTCGGCCTCACGGGGCCGTCCCGGGAGATCGCCGAGGACGGTGTCCGGCACGGCTCCGTCGAGGTCCGGAAGAAGGACCTGAACTGTTACGGGATCTCCACCCGGCCCATCCACCTCTGCCTCGCGTACAGCGACGACCCCTTCATACCGGGGATCACGGGCAGCCCGAACAGTGCGCTCCAGTTCCTCGAGCGGCTCGGGGTGCCCCTGAAGCACCCCTCCGGCCGCTGGCTCGTCTGGGAGGAGATCCCGGTAGAGGACCGCCGGAAGGTCATCTCCGCCCTCGCCCAGCAGCTTATCGCGAACGGGAGGGCACCGGACCGGCTCCTTGCCGAGACCTACCTGTTCCCGTCCGAGAGAGAGAAGCCCCTCCGCAATGCCTCCGAGTTCGCCACCGTGCTCAACGCCTGCGGGAGATGGTCGGAGTCGCTCGTCGGGAGCCGGATCTGCAAGGGGGACCGGGGCATCGAGTACCGGAAGGCCGAGCGGATGCTCACCCACCACCGGGGGATGATCCGCGACCTCCTCCAGTTCATCCTCGAAAAGGGCGTGACCGAGATTTCCCACCTCCAGCATATCCACGTCGGGGACCGGTTCCCGGACACCATCATCGGGATTGGGGCGGGGATGGCGCTCTCGAAGCTCAATCGGAAAAAGCCCATCCTGATCATGGCCGAGATGACCGACGATCCCCTCGTCACGAAGGTCTCGATGAGGACGAACGAGGAGATGGTCGCGAACGGGACCGACCTCCAGCAGGCAATCGTCGAGGCGGCCGCCGAGGTCGGGGGATCGGGCGGGGGCCACCGGATCGCCGCCGGTGCGTTCGTGCCAAAGGAACTCGAAGCGAGGTTCATCGACTGTGTCAACCGAAGGCTCGAGAGACAGGATGCTCGCCCGGGTCAGGGCCATCGCTGACTACCAGTTCGGGCGGGGGGCGGGGGCGGGGCTCTTCCCCGACGGCTGCCTGTTCCGCCTTTCCCAGACCGGCAGGGTCAGGCAGGTGATCCTCGGAGAGGAACGCCTGGCAACGGTGCGCGCCTCCGACGGGAGGCTCACGCTCTCGTTCACCGGCGCGGGCCGGCTCCGGGAGGCAATCCTCCCGCCGGCATACCGGGTGTCCATCGAGCCCTCGGTATCGGAGTTCATCGCGAAGGGAAAGACCGCCTTTGCAAAGCATGTCGTTTCGGCGGATCCCGGGATACGGGCAGGGGACGAGGTGCTCCTCGTCACCGGCGACGACGAGCTCCTGGCGACGGGGATGGCCCTCCTCTCGGGTGCGGAGATGCTTTCATTTAATAACGGTCCAGCGGTAAAAGTACGGCAGGGCAGGGAGAGCCGATGTTTCCAGGAAGAATGAACCCCCGGAAAATGAAGCAGATGATGAACAAGCTCGGCATGGAAATGGAGCCGCTCGAGGGGGTGGAGCGGATCGTCATCACGACCGCGAAGGGGAACTACGTCTTCGACGGGGCCGAGGTGGTCGCGATGACGATGCAGGGGGTGAAGACCTTCCAGATCACGGGGGAGCCCCGGTTCGAGGCAAGGGCCCCCGCGGTCTCCGAGGAGGACGTGAAGCTCGTCATGGAGCAGACGAAGGCCCCCGAGGAGAAGGTCAGGCGCACCCTCGCCGAGACGAAGGGCGACATCGCCGAGGCCATCCTGCGGCTCCAGGGCCCATGATCGAGGAGGGGGACCGGGTCCTCCTGGTCCGGCCGGACCGGGAGTTCTACGTCCAGGCGGGGAACAGGCAGTTCGCGACCGACCTCGGGACCGTCGACCTCTCGGTCCTCGTCGGGGGCGAGCCGGGCGACGTGGTAAAGACCCACCTCGGCTCGGAGTTCGTCGTGCGGATCCCCCGGGCGCCCGACTTCTACACCCATGCCGCCCGGAGCGGCGCCCCCATGCTCCCGAAGGACATCGGGCTCGTCATCGCCCACACCGGGATGAACCGGAACGACGAGGTGCTGGACGCGGGCACCGGCTCCGGCATCGCGGTCATCTACTATGCCGGCATCGCGAAGTCGGTGCGGACCTACGAGATCCGGGAGAACTTCTCGAGGATGGCTGCAAAGAACATGAAGGCCGCCCACCTCGACAACGTCGAGATCGTGGAGGGCGACGTGCTCATGGCAGAGGGGAAATACGACATCGTCCACCTGGATCTCATGGTTAGCCGGGAGCACGTCGCCCATGCATACGAACTCCTGCGGCCGGGCGGGTTCCTCGCCTGCTATTCCCCGTTCCTCGAGCAGCTCTTCCTCGTCGTCGAGGAGGCGAAGAAGATCTTCCCCGAGGTGCATATCCGGGAGTGTATCGAGCGGGAAATTGTGCGAAGCGTCCGGGGGACCCGGCCCTCGACCCGGGTCTCGCACTCGGGATACCTCACTTTCGCAAGAAAGTGAGGCTCGCGCCGTAAGGAGCGAGATCTTACTTTCGCCAGAAAGTAAGACGAGCGCGGCATCAGGGAGCGAGATCTCACTTTTACGAAAAATAAGACCGTCAAAGTTTTCCCAGCGCCTCCTTTCCGGTCATCCCGACCTTCACGCCCCGCTTCTGCGCCGGCCCGTTCGCGTCCTTGATGATCCCTGAAAGGAGATCAGGGATCGAGTCGATTGAGGGTCCGCTCGCCGGTTTCACCCGCGCCGCGGGGTAGTTGAACTTCTCGAGGGCCGCGACATCGAAGGCCCCGCAGCCGACCATTCCCTCTCCGGTAACCACGGCCACCAGGTTCACCGGCCCGAGGTTGTAGACAAATCCCCTTGCCGTCTTTCCTTCCAGCTCCACGGTGATATCGCACATGGTACACCGTATGTATCCATGCCGGTCCAAGAAGCCTTCCCCCAGTGCCGGGGATACTTCTATCAGCACCGGTGCAGAGAATATTCCGGAAAGCCCACACCGATACCGGAAGGGGGATCGTGAACATGAAACTGTTCCTGGAAAGATCCGGGCACCGGGCGTGGTGATCCGGTGCGGCACATCATCTCCATCAGGGATCTCGAACGACGGGACCTCGACCATTTCCTGAAACGGGCCGAGGACTTCGCCGGGGAGAAGTTCGACCGGAACCTCCTCGCGGGAAAGATCGTCGCCCTCCTCTTCTTCGAACCTTCGACCCGGACCCGGATGTCCTTTGCTTCTGCGATGGCACGCCTCGGGGGGGACTCCATCTCGGTCGACTCCGTTGAGGCATCCTCGATCGCGAAGGGGGAGACCCTCGCAGACACCATCCGGGTCGTGAGCGGGTACACCGACGCCATCGTGCTCCGGCACCCGAAGGAGGGCGCTGCCCGGCTCGCCTCGGAGTTCGCCACGGTGCCGGTCATCAACGCCGGTGACGGGGCGGGGCAGCACCCCTCCCAGACGCTCCTCGACCTCTATACCATCAGGAAGTCGATGAAGCTCGACGGCCTCGAGGTCGGGATCCTCGGCGACCTCCGCTATGGCCGGACCGCCCACTCTCTTGCCTATGCCCTCTCCCTCTATGACGTCACCCTCCATGCCATCGCCCCGAAGGGCCTCGAATTCCCCGAAGGGCTTCTCGCCGAGCTGAAGGAGAGGGGCATGGAGGTGAAGGTCCACCACGAGATGGGACGGATCCTCCGCTCCCTCGATGTCCTCTACGTCACCCGGATCCAGAAGGAGCGGTTCCCCGACCTCGGCTCCTACTACGACGTGGCCTCGAGCTACCGCATCACCCCCGAGGCCCTGCAGGGGGTGAAGGACCGGCTCATCCTCCTCCACCCCCTCCCCCGGGTGGACGAGATCGACCCGAGGGTGGACAGCACCCCCTACGCCCGCTACTTCGAGCAGTCGAGGAACGGGGTCCCGGTCAGGATGGCCCTCCTCTCGGAGGTGATGGGATGACGCCAGGGCAGAACCGCACCCTCCTCGTGAGCCAGATCAAGGACGGCACGGTCATCGACCATATCACGGCGGGCGAGGCCCTGAACGTCCTCACCATCCTCGGGATCGCGGGGACGACGACCGAGTCCCTCTCCATCGCGACGAACGTGGCGAGCCGGAAAGAGGGGAAAAAGGACATCCTGAAGATCGAGGGGAGGGAGCTCCGGAAGGAGGAGGTGGACCGGATCGCCCTCATCGCCCCCCACGCGACCATTAACATCATCCGGGACTACGAGGTCGTCGAGAAGAAGGGAGTCACCATCCCGCCGGTCATCCGGGCCGTCGTGAAATGCCCGAACCCCGGGTGCATCTCCAATGCAAAGGAGCCCATCGAGTCTGCCTTCGAGGTCCTCCCGAAGGGGCTCCACTGCCTCTATTGCGACTGGATCATCACGAAGGACATCGCGAGCCACATCATCTGACGACCCGCCCCTCCCGGTCGATCTCCCCACGGTAAATCCGGGTGCTCGAGATCCACCTCCCGTCGTCTGCGAGCACGCAGGAGATCTGGTGGATGTCCACCTTTTTCCGTCCCCGCTCCTGCCTGATCCGGTTGATGTCCATCCCCACGGGAAGGGTCTCCTCGGACACCACGAGTGCGTCGAAGTCCTCGTCCGGGGCAGGGCCGTACCGGTCCCCGAGGGGCTCGATCCGGTACGATGCCGCGAATTTCCGTTCCCCGATGAACCGCTCGAGGTCCCGCTTCCGTTCGCCGAAGGGCCGGACGGGGTGGGTCTTTTTCCCCGCGAACTCGTCGGTCGTGAGGCCGATGACCACGCACCCGCCCGGGCCCGCGAGCTCGAAGGACCGCCCGAGGAGCTTCCGGTGGCCGGCATGGAGCGGGTCGAAGGTCCCGCCCACCATAACCTTCATTCGAGAGAACATGTAACCTTTTATGGTTATTATGGCTGGTGGTGCGCCCGGGACTCCCCTCTTCATCGCCCCGACGGCGACCATGGTGGGGAACGTCGTGCTGGGGGAGGACACCGGCATCTGGTTCGGCGCGGTCATCCGGGGAGACAAGGACCGGATCGAGATCGGCACCGGGTCGAACATCCAGGACAATGCCGTGGTCCACACGAGCGCCGGCTTTCCGACGAGGATCGGGAAGGAGGTCTCGGTGGGGCACGGGGCGATCCTCCATGGGTGCACCATTCATGACCGGGTCCTCGTCGGCATGGGGGCCATCGTCATGAACGGGGCGGTGGTCGGGGAGGACAGCATCGTCGCCGCAGGGGCCGTGGTCACCGAGGGGACCGCCATCCCGCCCGGGTCGGTGGTGATGGGGGTCCCTGCAAAAGTCGTGAAACAGGCGAGCGCCGCCCAGAAGGAGGGGATCCGGAAGAATGCCGCGAGCTACGTCGCACTCGCGAAGGACTATGGGCACGCGTAAGGGCACGGCCGGGGTCGCGGTCATCGGCGGCGGGGTGGCAGGCATCGAGGCCGCCCTCGGGATCGCGGGCCATGGGATCCATGTCCACCTCGTCGAGCGGGAGCCCACCATCGGGGGGCACATGGCCCAGCTCGACAAGACCTTCCCGACGAACGACTGCTCGATGTGCATCCTCTCGCCGAAGATGAACGACGTGGCCAGGCACCCGCTCATCACGATCCACACCTGCACCGAGGTTGTCTCGGTGGACGGGAAGCCGGGCAGCTACCGGCTCTCGCTCGTCACGAAGCCCCGGTACGTCGACGCGGAGCTCTGCAACGGCTGCGGCGAGTGCGAGATCATCTGCCCCGTCGAGGTCTACAACCGCTTCGATGCCGGGATCGGGGTCCGGAAGGCCATCTACAAGCCCCATGCCCAGGCGGTCCCCGACCTCGTGATCAAGGACGCGGAGCACTGCATCGAGTGCGGCCTCTGCTACGACGTCTGCGACCTCGACGCCATCCGGAAGGAATCGGAGGACAGCGAGAAAAAATCCGAGATCGAGGTCGCGAGCATCGTGATCGCGACCGGCTACTCGCTCTTCGATGCCCGGAAGAAGGGAGGCCTCGGGTATCTCTCCATCCCCGACGTGGTCACAAGCCTCGAGTTCGAGCGGATGATGAACGCAGGCGGCCCGACGGGCGGGAAGATCCTGCGCCTCTCGACCGGGAAGGTCCCGGCGAGCGTGGTGTTTATCCAGTGCGTCGGTTCCCGTGACACCTCCATCGGCCGGCCCTGGTGCTCCTGCGTCTGCTGCATGGCGGCCATCAAGAACGCCATCCTCCTGAAAGAGAAATACCCGGGGATCGAGGTGACCATCTGCCATAACGACATCCGTGCGTATGGGAAGGGGTACGAGGAGTACTTCCGCCGGGCCGAGCAGATGGGAGTCAGGTTCCTGAAGGGGCTCCCCGGCGAGGTGTGGCAGGACGCGGGCGGCCCCGCCCTGCAGGTAGAGAACACCGAGACGCGGGAGGTGGTGGTCCTCCATCCCGATCTCGTCGTCCTCTCGGTCGGCATCGGGCCGGGCGAGGGCACCTGCGAAGTGGCAGGCGTCCTCGGGATCCCGCTCGAGGAGTCCGGGTTCGTGCGGCCCATCGACGATAAGCTTGCGCCGTCCGTCACGAAGCGGCCGGGGATCTACCTCGCCGGCACGGCGACAGCGCCACGGGATATCCCCGACTCGGTCGCGATGGGTGGCGCGGCAGCGATGCGGGCCTTCACCGATACCATGAGGGAGTGACGACCATGCCCGGCATTCCCGAACCGACCATATCGTGGGACAGGGCATCGGGGACCATCCGGCTTATCGACCAGACCCTCCTGCCCGGGCGGTTCAAAGTGGTGACCTGCAGGAGCGTGGACCGGCTCATCACCTCCATCAGCCGGCTCGAGGTCCGGGGGGCTCCTGCCCTCGGGGTCGCTGGAGGCATGGGGGTCGCCCTTGCCGCGGCGAAGAGCAGGGCACGGAAGCAGGACACTTTCCTCGAAGAGGTCGGGGATGCGGCCGCCCGGATCGCGGCGACCCGGCCCACGGCTGTGAACCTCTCGTGGGGCGTGAACCGGGTCCTCGCCCGGGTGAAGGAGGCAGACAGTCCCGCCCGGGCACGGGAAGCCGCGATTCTCGAAGCGATAGCAATGGCGGAGGAGGACCGGGAGACCTGCATGAGGATCGGCGGTCACGGGGCAGGGCTGATCCACGACGGGGCGACCGTGCTCACCCATTGCAATGCCGGCGCCCTCGCCTGCACCGAGTGGGGGACCGCGCTCGGGGTGGTCAGGTCTGCCGCGACGGCCGGGAAATCCGTGAGGGTCATCGCCTGCGAAACCCGGCCGCTCTTCCAGGGCGCCCGGCTCACCGCGTGGGAGCTCGCCCGTGACGGGATCGACGTGACGGTCATCCCCGACGGGGCCGCGGCGTCCCTCATGCGCCGGGGCCGGATCGGCCTCGTTATCGTCGGAGCAGACCGGATCACCCGGGATGCCGTGTTCAACAAGATCGGCACCTACATGCATGCCGTCTGCGCCCGGCACCATGGCATCCCCTTTTATGTCGCCGCGCCGCTCTCGACCTTCGACCCCGGGGCATCCGAGGCGCAGGTAACAGTCGAGGAACGGGCCCGGGACGAGGTGAGCCGGTGCGGGACCCGGGTCCTCGTCCCCGACGCCGCCCGGGTGGAGAACCCGGCCTTCGACGCGACCCCTCTCCAGCTCGTATCAGCGATCATCACCGAGGATGGAGTGATGCGGCCCCCCTTCCGGTTTGGATCGCCTGCCGAACCCGGGTTCACCCGGTGACGAAGTATATCTCCTGAAACAGCCAATATAGCCGGCAACCGATGCTTTTCGACAGTCCTCTCTGGAACGGCACGATGATCCTCCTCGGCGAGGGCACGGTTCTCCTCGCGATCTTCCTCCTCGCCTCGGCCTTCTTCCTCCTCGTCGTTGCCCTCCTCTCGGTGAGGAACGGGCACCTCTACCTTCCCCGGATCATGAAGCCCGGGTTCTTCCTCCTCGAGGGGCTCGTGAAGGCCATCTGCCGGTTCTTCGGCCTCGACGACCGGGACCTGATCTCCTTTTCGATCCGGCTCCTCAACTCCATGAACAAGAAGGCCTTCGAGGCGGTGCCGGTCTCGCAGCGGGCCATCTTCCTTCCCCAGTGCCTCCGCTCGGCCCGGTGCCCGGCCACCCTTACCCCCGAGGGCATCTGGTGCAAGGGCTGCGGGCTCTGCACCACGGGGGACGCCATCGGGGAGCTCCTCGCCATGGGCTACCGGGTGTTCATCGTCCCGGGTTCGGGGTTCATCAGGCGGATGGTGAAGAAGTACCGGCCGGCCGGGATCATCGGGGTGGGCTGCACGCTCGAGGTAAAGGAAGGTCTCGACATGTGCGACCACCTCGGTATCCCCGGGATGGGCGTCGTCACCCTGAAGGACGGGTGCGTGGAGACTTTCGTGAACTGGAACGAGGTCTTCGACGTCGCTTCCCTCGGGATCACGCCCGCGCCGCGGCCTCACCAGCCGGGCAATTCACTACGGTAGCCCTGCACCATCTCCCTATCCGGCAGCAACGACTTTTACCGTTCTCCCGAGCAGCCGGCCGCTCTCGATTTTCCCCTGCACGAGGATGGTCCGGTCGCTCACGACGTCCCCGACCCGGACCCCCGGCCGTATGGTCACGTCCCTCGCGGCCTCGATCCTCCCGATGGCCGCCCCGTCGCAGACGAGGACGTCCCCCATGGCTACGAGCGGCCCCCGGATCCGGACATGGTCGCCGATGGTGGCGTTCGCGCACCAGACCCCCGCCTCCACCGTCGAAAAAGGGCCAAGGGTGAGGTCTCCCTCGACGACCAGCCGCCCCCAGAAGTGGGTATCCCGTGGCACGAGGAGGTCCCCCCCGATGTGAACGTTCCCCTCGAAGTACGTCCCCCTCGGCACGACGAAGGTATTGTCCCACCGGTAGATCTTCACCATCCCGATCACCTGTTCATGATGCCCGGGAGCAGGTTCCCGGAGAGGAGGGCAGCGGCCGTGATCACGGCGAGGGCAAGGAACATCCCCGCCTTCAGGATCCCCGTCGCCCCCGTTGCCTTCACGCACTCGGGAGTCCTGCACCTGAGGGCGCGGGCCGCGCCGAAGAGGATCACCACGTCTGCGGCCCCGATCGCGACGAGGTACGGCGGCGACCACCAGGGTACGACGGGGAGGAGGGAGACCGCTATCGCCCCGAGTGCGCAGGCATAGGCGGCGACGCCCGTCTTCTTCACCCCGATGGTGATGGCAAGGGTCCTTGCCCCTCCGGCGCTGTCCCCTGCCACGTCCTCGGCGTCCTTGAGAAGCTCCCGGGAGAGCATGGCGAGGAAGGTAATCCCCGCGAGGGGGAGGGTCCGTTCCATCGCGCCGATCCCGGCGAGTGCCCCGCCAAAGGGGTAGATGCTTGCCGAGAGGTACGAGACCGCGACGTTCCCCCAGAGCATCGTCCGTTTCAGGGACCGGGCATACAGGATGAGGACGAGGGAGTTTGCGACGGCGATGACTGCGCAGGGGAGCCCCGTGGGGATGGTGAGGACGAGCCCTGCGGCAAACAGGGCGGCCGCGAGGACGCCCGCGGCCTCCGGGGTCACCTTTCCCGACGGGAGCGGCCGATCGGGCCGGTTGATCCGGTCGATCCCGATATCGCAGAGGTCGTTCCAGGCGTTTCCTGCCGCCGTGATGAAGGCCACGATGGGAAGGAGGATGAGGGCAAAGGGGTCGAGGGTGCCCGTCGCGACGACGTACACGAGGAGGGCCGCGAGGCCGGCGACGAGGGAGTTGACCGGCCGGGTAATGGCAACGAGTCCCGCGAGGGTCATGGATGAGGGAACGGTTTGTGGGGAGGGGTAATAAGCACGTGGTTTCGGCGAGGGTTCATCAGAACCCGAGCTGGGGAGCGACCCGCCGGCAGGCGGGGTGCGACCGAAGAGGGTTCAAGAACCTGATGGTTCTCTCACCTGCCGCCACCGCCAAGGCGGGGCGTCAGGTCATCAGAACCCGACCTGGAGCGACGGAGTCGCGTGAAACCGACCTTGAGCGACGACGACTGTTCCCGAAGGGATGGCTGTTCCCCGGGGAACAGGAGTCCGGCGGCGCCAGTCGCCGGGAAATCGATGTGCGGCGACAGAGTCGCCGCGAAGTCGCGAAGAACCCGCCCTCACTCCTCCGCCTGCACCGGGAGAATGACCGTCGTGATGCCGCTGAACTGGAGGTTGCGCTGGATGGCAAAGGCGGTCTCGTTGTGGAGGATCTTGTGGAACGGGCTCTCGTCCCGGAACACGATCTGGCCCGTGAAGAACACCGAATTGGGGAACTCCCCGGCGATGGACTTGCAGAGGGTGACCGCGGTCTCCACCACGTCGGTGCCCGTCGCGGTGCGGAAGTCGGCCGCAAACCCGAGGGTCCGCGCGAGGTCCACGTACTTCTGGAGGTCGGCCTGCACCGACTCCTCGAGTGCCTTCACCTCGCCCGCGCCCTTGAAGGAGCCCGAGTCGACGACCGCGATCGAGACGAAGATGAAGTTCTCGTACAGGTTGGGGAAACTCCGGATGATTGAATAGAAGGTGTGCAGCCCGAAGCCGTTGAACCCCGTGACGAGCTGGACCGCGGTCATCTTCTTCGTATCGGGGACCTCCAGGTTCACCGTCCCTGCCGACGGCACGTTGTTGAGGTGATAATCCAGCTTGTGGATCCCCAGGGTCACCTTCCGGTAGTGCCGGTTGATGGCGAAACAGACCGCGATGACCGAGGAGGTGATAAGGAGGGTGAGCCAGCCTCCCTCGGCGAACTTCTCGAAGACCGTGATGGAGAGGATGGTCACGCAGAGGACGAGGCCGGTCAGGTGGATGGCGATATGCCGCTTCCAGAGCGGGTCCTCGGCCCGGCGGTTATAGAAGAACCGGGACATCCCGAACTGGGAGAGCGAGAAGGTGATGAAGACGTTGATGGCGTACATAACGACGAGGAAGGCGACCGAGCCCCGGGTATAGACGAGGAGGACGAGGCCGGCGCTCCCCATGAGGAGGATCCCGTCCTGCATGGTGAGGCGCTCGGAGAGGGCGGCGAACCGGCGGGGGAACCAGGAGTCGATGGCCATGTTCGCCATCACCCGGGGGCCGTCGATGAACCCGGTCTGGGCGGCGACCATGAGGAGCGCCCCCTCGGAGAGAATGGTGACGAACGCGAGGATCCCCCCGAACCCCCAGCCGGAGAAGACCGCGTTCGCGAGGACGGCGTTCAGGGTCCTTTCCGGCGACGGGACCACCTGCCAGAGGAGGTAGCAGAGGAAGAGGCCCCCGGAAACCACGGCAAGGGAGGTGGCCATGTACGCCATGGTCCTCTTGCCGGTCTGGACCTTCGGCTCGCGCATGATCTGGAGGCCGTTTGCCACGGCCTCGATCCCGGTGTAGGTCCCGGCGCCGAGGGAGTAGGCCCGGAAAAAGATGGCGAGGATCCCGATGAGGCCGATTGTCGAGAGGTCGAAGGCGAGGTTTGCCCGGAGCCCCGCCGAGACCGCCCCGAAGGAACCGACATGGGCAAAGATTCCGTACCCGAGGAGGAGCGCATGCATCACGATGAAGACGAGGAAAATGGGGGCGAGGACGAGGACGGATTCCTTCACCCCTCTCAGGTTGAGGATGATGAGGACGAGGATGAGGAAAACGGCAAAGACGAGTTTGAACCGCTGCAACTCCGGCGGCACGAAGCTGAAGACGGCCTCGGCACAGGCGGCGATCGAAACCGTGATCGTGAGCATGTAGTCCACGAGGAGGGCCGATCCGGACACGACCCCGGCCTCCCTGCTGATGGTGTGGGTGGCGACGATGTACCCCCCGCCCCCGCCCGGGAAGTTCTCGATGATGCGGGTGTACGCGTACGAGATGACGAACACGGTGACGGCCGTGGCAAGGGCGATGAAGATGGCGAGGTAGACGTGACTGCCGATGGCCCCGAAGGCCTCGGCCGGGCCGTACGATGAGGAGGAGAGCCCGTCCGCCCCGAGGCCGATCCAGGCGAGAACCGGGATAAGGGCGATCCGGTGGAAGATGGACGGGTCGGCGATGTTCCGCCGGGCTCCGATGAGCGCGTGGCGGATCCTCGCGGGGATACTCTCCCGTTCCTGCTCGCCGTTTTCTCTCGTCAAGGGCAGACCACTGGTTCAGGGCAGGGAGGCCGGGCACGGCGGGGTCCGTGCCTTCCCTCCATCCATTCAAGGTGGATATCCCACCATAATATCCTTTCAGTTCGGGCCCATGGTAAAACGGGCTCACGGGCTTGGGGGGATTCGAACCCCCGATATTCACCTTAGGAGAGTGACGCCATGTCCTGGCTAGGCCACAAGCCCTCTTTTTATTACGTTTCTCGGGATATATCAATAATGGTAACGTCGGCTTCGGGGCTCATATGGAACTCGTACCTGTCACCGAGGGAGGGACCGAGCTCCTCGTGCCCCTCCAGGACCCGGACCATGCCTTTCCCCCCGGCTCATCGCCGGTCTTTTTTAACCGCCGGATGGCCCTCTCCCGGGACGCCACCGTGCTCCTGCTCCGGGGGATACGCGCCGAGAACTACCTCGACGCCATGGGTGCGACCGGGGCGAGAGGTATCCGGGTCGGCCGCGAGTGCGGGATACCGGTCGTTATCAACGACCGGGACCCGCTCGCCGTCGAGGTTATCCACCGGAATGCAGACCATGCCGGGGTGGGCGCGGAGATCACCCGCTGCGACGTAAACGTCCTCCTCTCGTCCCGGAGGTTCGATATCGTCGACCTCGATCCCTTCGGCACCCCGGCTTCCTTCGTCGATGCAGCTGCCCGGTCCGCAGGGTCATACCTCTTTGTTACCGCGACCGACACGGCCCCGCTCTGCGGCGCCCATGCGCCGGCAGGAACCCGCCGCTACTTCGCCCACCCGGTGAACAACGAGTATCACGGCGAGACCGGCCTGCGCGTCCTCCTCGGTTTCGTCGTCAGGGAGCTGGTGAAGTACGACCGGGGGCTGGAGCCCGTGCTCTGTTTCACCCACGAGCACGCTGTCCGCCTGCACCTGGGGATCCGTCGGGGAGCCCGTGCGGCAGACGAGACCATCGGCCGGCTCGGGTACATCCTCCAGTGCAGCCGGTGTTTCTACCGTCGGGAAGAGCCCGGCATCGTGGCAGGCGGCGGCCGGTGCCCGTGCGGCGGGGACCTGGTCCCCATAGGTCCTCTCTGGCTCGGTGCGATCAATGATCCCGGAACCGTCGCCGGGATGCTCGACAGGCTCCCCACGGTCCCCCTCGCAGAGCCGGAGAAGCTCTATCGGCTCCTCATGCTTCTGCAGGAGGAACTTCCCACATCGAGCTACTATGATTACCACGTGATGGCGCGGAAACTGCGCACCTCCCCGCCCCCGCTGGATTCGGTCCTCGGGAAAATCCGGGAGGAAGGGTACCGGGTGAGCAGGGCCCACTACTCCGGAACAGCCATCAAGACCGAAGCACCGGTAGAAGTCCTGGAGCGGGCGGTAGCAGGGGAACGGTAGGTTCCGAACCAGCCCTTCGGCTACCGCTTCGTGATGATCGAAATGAGGTCCCCGTCGCGGACCCGGTAGTGGAGGCCCACCCGCTGGCCGGCATGCTTGACAAACTCACCCCATATCCGGGCATACCGGAACTTCTCCACGAATTCCCGGTGGAGCTTCCGGCAGACATCCTCGATGGTCGCGTTCCGCCGGAGGATCATCGGTTCCTCGAGGTCGGCCGCCTCACCCTGGGGCTTCATGTACGCCCGGATGAAGCCGAGGTGGTCGAAGATGGCGTCCTTCAACTCTTCGATGTGGTATCCCGATGCGGCAGAGATCATGACCGGCTGTTCGCCGAACCGGGTGGTGAGATCCTCCTCGATGTCCCGCATGGTCGGCCCGTCCACGAGGTCCACTTTGTTCACGACGAGGATGGCGGGGACGTAGATCCGGTTCCCGAGCATCGTGTCGATGAGGTCCTCCTGCGTGGCCCCGCCCCTGATGAGGACGTGGGCGTTCACCAGCCGGTACTCGGCCATGATGGCCTTGATCTCCTCGTCGTCCATGCCGATGTCTCCCACGGACCCGACGTGGACCCCGCCGATGGAGGTCTTCCTGATGGTGATATCCGGCTTGTCCCGGTTTATCCGGATCCCCGCGTCGGCGAGCTCCCGGATCAGGATGTCGAAGTGCTTCTCGTTCCAGACATCGACGAGGAGGATGATCAGGTCGGCCGACCGGACGACGGAGATCACCTCCTTGCCCCTGCCCTTCCCCATCGCTGCCCCGGCGATCATGCCGGGGATATCCAGGATCTGGATCTTCGCGCTCCGGTGCTCGAGTGCCCCGGGGATGACGGTGACCGTCGTGAACGCGTAGGAGCCGACCTCGGACTTCGTCCCGGTGAGGGTGTTGAGGAGCGTGGACTTCCCGGTCGATGGGAAGCCGACGAGGACAGCGGTCGCGTCCCCGCTCTTCTTCACCGAGAAGCCCTCGCCCCCGGCGCCGGACTTCAGTGCCCGCTGGACCGCGTCGTCCTTGAGCTTCGCGAGCTTCGCCTTGAGCCGGCCGATATGTTTCGACGTGGCCTTGTTGTACGGGGTGGAGCTGATCTCCTCCTCTATCGCCCGCAGTTCGTCCTCAAGGCCGGTCATTCCAGTATCAATTCGCGGGGAGACGTAAAGAAAATATCCCGAAATCCTGAGGGACGGAATTCAAACCGGGAACGACCTCCCCTGCCTGGGAGGCGGTCTCACCGGGACTCTTCTTTTTTCCACCGGAGATATGCGATGACGGAGATGCCCACGAGGGCGAGAAGGATCACGCCGTACGCAAGATGATTCCCCTCGAGCGAGAACCCGAACCATCCGCCCCCTTCCTCCTCCTCCGTGCTGGGGAGGCCGACCGCATTGCTGTACCGCTCTTCGATCCCCATCGGCCCGGTCAACCGGTATGCCGCGAAGGATATGATGGCAACCGCGACGAGGATCAGCACGAAGAGGATGAGCCCTCTCCTCCGGTCGGGAGCAGTCACGGGCGGCCACCGCCCAGGAGATCAGGTTTCACCTTTCCGATATACTCGACGATGAAGCCGGTGACAAAGGCCTCGACGACCGCGACACCCATGTTCACCGCCGCGAGGAGGGAGAGGCCGGTGAGGATCTGGAGGGGTGTCTGGGTCACGCCCTGGATCCCCGAGACGAGGATGATGGCTATCATCGCGATATTCCCGACGAACAGCCCCCCGAAGGTGGCAATCCCTGCCCGGGAGAAGAGGCTCGGGGTGATCCGCTTCAGGGCCCTGAAGATCAGGTACCCGGTCAGCACCTCGGAGAAGTTCACGAGGACGTTCGCCCCGATGAGGCCCCATCCCCCGTGGCCGATGGCCGCCGAGAGGATGTTCACGATGAAGACGATGAAGCTCCCGAGGACCGGGCCCGCGAGGATCCCGATAAGGGGGGTGAGGTTCATGTGTACGCCCCCGAAGAGGGGGACCTGCACCTGGAAGACCGCAAACGAGGCCGCCGTGACGAAGGCCGCGACCGTGATCTCCGTCGCCCCCACACCCCTCCTCCTCGCCCACACGAGGGCCGCGCCGATGAGGACGAGGGCGCAGATCCACCAGAAGAGGACCCAGGAGAGGGTGAAGGAACCGTCAGGGAGATGAATGTGTGCCACGTGAAACCGACCATCAGCCGGCAGAACCCGGCTGTCGTATATCTCCCGATGGCGTTATCAAGATTTCCAAAGTCTTGGGGCTGTACCAAATCTCAGGATGCACTTCCCTTCCCATGGATCTCCTTCAGCGCGGCGACGAGTTCCTCCCTCTGGACCGGCCGCTCCTTCGGGACAACGCCCATCGCCTCGCAGTAGTCCAGGTACAGCCGGATACCCGAAGGGACCGCAAGGCCGGCCTCGCGGACCAGGTCCGTATCATAGAAGACCTCGTCGGGCGGCCCCTCCGCAAAGACGGACCCGTTCTTCAGGAGGCAGATCCGGTCGGCGATCCGTGCCGCGAAGTCGAGGTCATGGGTGGCCACCACGAGCCCGATCCCGAACTCGTCCCTGAGGCCGACGATGAGCCGCTCGATCGTCATGCTGTGGACCGGGTCGAGGTCAGAGGTGGGTTCGTCGAGGGCGATGACCCGCGGCCTCATGGCGAGGATGCCGGCGATGGCGACGAGGCGCTTCTCCCCCCCGCTCAGGTAGTTCGGGATCTTTTTGACGAGATGCGCCCCGCCGACCGCCTCCAGGGCCTGCATCGCCCGCTCCCCTGCCTCGTCCCGGGAGAGGCCCATGTTGAGCAGCCCGAACATCACGTCATCGAGGACCGTGGGAGCAAAGAGCTGGTCGTCGGACTGCTGGAAGACCACCCCCACGACCCTCCAGAGCCCGGACTTCTCGCTCCCCGCGAGTACCTTCCCCTGGACGAGGATCTTTCCCTCCGACGGGGTGAGGAGCCCGTTCAGGTGTTCAATGAGGGTCGATTTCCCGGACCCGTTCGGCCCGCAGAGCGCGACAATCTCGTGCTTCAGCACATGGAAGC
>DATJPK010000027.1:0-5515 GCA_035506435.1 Methanomicrobiales archaeon | reverse complement strand
CCGACCTTCTCGCGGATCTCGTCCATCACGGCGCCCGGCACCTCCGAGTCCACGTTGAGGACCATGATGGCCTCCTCACCCTGCCGGAGCCGGCCGACCTGCATCCCCGCGATGTTGATCTTTGCCTCGCCGAGGATGGTCGAGGCCCGGCCGATGACCCCCGGCCTGTCCAGGTGCCGGGAGACGATAACGAACCCCTCGGGGATCATGTCCATCGTGTATCCCCCGATGGCCACGATCCTGACCCGGTCCCTCGTAAATACCGTCCCGGCCATGGTCTCCTCCATCCGGTCGGTCTTCACCCTGATGGTGATCAGGTTCCGGAACCCGGCCGCATCGTCGGTGGTGGTTTCCCTGATACCGATACCCCGCTCCTTCGCGATCACCTCGGCGTTGATGATGTTCACCGGCATCTGGAGGATGGGGTCCATGAGACCCTTGAGGGCGATCCGGGTGAGAAACCGGGTGTTCGGCCCGAGCGAGGAGAGCTCTCCCCCGTAGGTGATCTCCACCGACTCGAGGCGTCCCTCCACGAGCTGGATGAGGAACCGGCCCATCTTCTCGGTCAGGAGGGCATAGGGCTCCATCCGTTCGGCATCACCCGCGGGGACCATGGGGGCGTTCACCGCGTACTTGGGCTGCTCTCCCCGGAAGAACCCCACGATCTGGTTTGCGACTGACACCGCGACGTTCAGCTGCGCCTCGACGGTGCTCGCCCCGAGGTGCGGGGTCACGATGACATTGTCGAGCCCGAGGAGGGGCGACGTGAGCGGCGGCTCCTCCTCGAAGACGTCGAGGGCAGCGCCTGCCACCTTCCCTGCCCTGATGGCATCGAACAGGGCCTTCTCATCGATGATCCCCCCGCGGGCGCAGTTGAGGATCCGGACGCCCTTCTTCATCATCCCGAACTTTGCCGCGTTGATGAGGTGGGTGGTCTCGGGAGTGAGGGGAGTGTGGACGGTGATCACGTCGGCCTGCCGCACGACGTCATCGAGAGCCATGAGCTCGACCCCCATCTGGGCGGCCCGCTCCTTCGTGAGGAACGGGTCGTAGGCGACGACCCGCATCTCCATCGCGTTCGCCCGCTTCGCGATCTCCCGGCCGATCCTCCCGAGCCCGACGATCCCGAGGGTCTTCTCGTTCAGCTCGATCCCCATGAACTTCGAGCGCTTCCACTGCTTCTGCTTGAGGGAAGCGTCGGCCTGGGGGATGTTTCTCGCAAGCGCAAGCATCATCGCCATCGTGTGCTCGGTGGCGGCAAGGGTGTTCCCCTCCGGGGAGTTCACGACGGGGATCCCCCGCCGGGTCGCCGCCTCGACGTCGATGTTGTCGACCCCCACGCCGGCCCTCCCGATGATCCGGAGGCGCTTTCCCGCGTCGATGATCCGGGCCGTGACCGTGGTCCCGCTCCTCACGACCAGGGCGTCGTAGTCCCCTATGATCCGGATGAGCTCCTCCTCGGGGAGGTCAGTCCTGATATCCACCTGGCACGTCCCCCGGAGGATGGAGAGCCCTTCGTCGGCGAGGGGATCGCTCACGAGTACCTTTTCCTTCAAAGTACAGACCCCATCTCACATAGCTCCGGTTGCTATTCATGCTTTCCAAACGGCGGCTGGAGGCCGGGGCTCCCTCCAACGCCGGAACATCTCCGGTGGGCACCCACCCGGGCCGGTGCAGGACCCTGCAACCGCGGGAGCCGATCGATTGCTCGGGAGCAACAGCCAGCATTTATCTGTAAAGACGGCAAGCTCGTATCAGAATCCGTGACGTGGGGTAGTCGTATGAAGAAGGTCCCTGATATCCTGACTCTTGAGGAGATTAAGAAGGAGGACATCCCGTCGGTCGGGGGAAAGGGGGCATCCCTCGGCGAGATGTTTGGTATCGGCCTCCCTGTCCCGAAGGCATTCGTCGTGACCGCCCAGGCCTTCCGGCGGTTCCTCGGCGAGACCGGCATCGAGGACCGGCTCTTCTCCGGCCTCGCGAACTTAAACGTCGAGGACAACGCGGCCCTCGAGGCGGCATCCGGGAAGGCAAAGCAGCTCGTCCTCTCGGTGCAGATCCCGCAACCCCTCCAGAAGAAGATCCGGGAGGCATATGCCGCCCTCGGCAGCCAGCCGGTTGTCGCGGTCCGGTCGAGCGCAACCGCCGAGGACCTCCCTGACGCCTCATTCGCGGGGCAGCAGGATACCTATTTGAACATCCAGGGGAACGGGGACCTCATCCTCGCCATCCAGAAGTGCTGGGCATCCCTCTACGGCGCACGGGCCATCTATTACCGGGCCAAGCAGGGCTTCGACGACCGGTCGGTGAACATCGCGGTGGTCGTCCAGGAGCTCGTCGAGGCCAAGAAGGCCGGCGTGATGTTCACCTCCCACCCGGTCACCGGCGAGCCCCTCACCATTATCGAGGGCTCGTGGGGCCTCGGCGAGGCCGTGGTCTCGGGCTCGGTCTCGCCCGACAAGTACGTCTTTGACCAGCGGTCCAACCAGGTGATCGACCGGCTGATCTCGGCAAAGCTCGAGATGGTGGTCCCCGTGGGGAAGAAAGGCACGAAATCCGTCGAGGTGCCGGCGAACATGCAGAAGGCACAGGTGCTCTCGGACATCGAGGTGACGGAGCTCGCCAGGTTCGGGTCCATCGCCGAAGGGCATTACGGGGTACCCCAGGACCTCGAGTGGGCCATCACGGGGAAGGACATCTTCATCCTCCAGTCCCGGCCGATCACGACCATCCGGGCCCCTGTCCAGGGGAAGCAGCCCGCCACTGCCACCGCCGGGAAGGTCCTCGTCGAGGGCCAGGGGGCATCGCCGGGGATCGGCTCCGGCCGGGTCGCCATAGTCCGCGACGCAAAGGACTCGGGGAACGTGAAGGAGGGGGACATCCTCGTCGCGAAGATGACGAACCCCGACATGGTACCTGCCATGCGCAAGGTGGCGGCGATTGTCACCGACGAGGGCGGGATGACCTGCCACGCGGCCATCGTCTCACGGGAGCTCGGGACCCCCGCGGTCGTCGGGACGAAGAAGGCCACCTCGGTCCTGAAGCAGGGACAGGTCGTGACCGTGGACGGGGAGAAGGGCCTCGTCTACGAGGGAAGGACCGAGGCGGCCGCCGCCCCGAAGGAGAAGGCAGTGGCAGCGGTCGTCGCGGCCCCGATTATCACCGCGACCTCGGTGAAGGTGAACGTGAGCCTCCCCGAGGCGGCGGCCCGGGCGGCGGCCACGGGCGCCGACGGGGTGGGCCTTCTCCGGATCGAGCACCTCATCCTCGGGCTTAACAAGACCCCGATGTGGTACATCCGGAGCAGGAAGGAAGAGGAGTTCATCAACGAGCTGGCCGGCGGGATCCGGGTCGTGCTCGACGCCTTCCCGGGGAAGCCGGTCTGGGTCCGCACCCTCGACGCCCCGACCGACGAGTTCCGGAACATGGCGGGCGGCGAGGACGAGCCGCACGAGCACAACCCCATGCTCGGCTGGCGGGGGATCCGCCGGGACCTGCAGGCGGCCGACCAGTTCCGGCTCCAGGTCGAGGCCTTCAAGAGGCTCTGGCAGGCGGGATACTCGAACCTGGGGATGATGTTCCCCATGGTCTCCCACCCCGACGAGTTCCTGAAGGCAAAGCAGATGATGCAGGGGTGGGGTGTCGACGTCGGGAACGTCACCCTCGGGATCATGGTCGAGATCCCGGCGAGCGCGATCCTTATCGAGGATTTCATCAAAGCGGGGATAAAGTTCGCCTCCTTTGGCACGAACGACCTGATCCAGTACACAATCGCCGTCGACCGGAACAACGAGAACGTCGCGGGCATGTACTTCCCCAAGCACCCGGCGGTTCTCAAAATAATCGACGATACCATCCGGGTCTGCCGGCGGTACGGTGTCGAGTGCTCCATCTGCGGGCAGGCGGGGTCGGACCCGGAGATGGCCGAGTGGCTCGTCGAGCACGGGATCTCGAGCCTGTCGGCGAACATCGACGCTGTGCCGAAAATCAGGGACCGGGTGGCCCGGACCGAGCAGCGGATGATTCTCGAGGCGGCAAGAAGGGTCCATGCGAGAGAAGGGGTGTAGCCGGGAGGAGCTCTTCTCCTTCCTGGCGCGCCGCCGTGGCGAGGACCTGGAGTACGGAAGGATCCTCTCCTCCATGTGCACCCGCCCGCACCCGGTCGCCCTCGAGGCCGAGGCCCTTTTCGCCGGGACGAACCTCGGCGACCCGGGGCTCTTCCCGGGGACGGCCGCGGTCGAGCGGCTCCTTGTCGAACGGCTCGGGGACCTCCTCCACTGCCCCGAAGCAACGGGGTACGCCACCTCGGGAGGCACCGAGTCCAACATCCAGGTGCTCCGCATGGCCCGCGGCCTCTCCGGGGTGAAGAAGCCGAACGTCGTCGTGCCCGAGTCGGCCCATTTCTCCTTCGAGAAGGCCTGCGATATCCTCTCCATCGGGATCCGGACCGTCCCCCTCGACGGGAACCTCCGGATGGACCCGGAGAAGGCCGAGGAGCAGATCGACCGGAACACCGCCTGTATCGTCGGGATCGCGGGGACTACCGAGTACGGGATGGTGGATCCCATCCAGGCCCTCTCCGATATCGCGGTCGACCGGGGGATCTTCCTCCACGTCGATGCAGCCTTCGGGGGGCTCGTGATACCGTTCCTCGAACAGCCCGTGCCCTTCGACTTCGCCCTGCCCGGGGTGTCCTCGGTATCCGTGGACCCTCACAAGATGGGAATGTCCCCCATTCCGGCGGGTGCGCTCCTCGTCCGGGACGAGAAGATGCTTGCGCCCCTCTCGGTCGCGACACCGTACCTGACCGTGAAGAATGTGTACACCCTCACGGGGACCCGGCCCGGGGGCCCGGTCGCCGGCGCATTCGCCGTGCTCGAGTACCTCGGGAAGGAAGGGATGCGCCCCATTGTCCGGGGGTGCATGGCGAACACGGAACGCCTCATCGCCGGGCTCGAGACCTTCGGGATCCCCCGGGCCGTGACCCCCGACGTGAACGTCGCGACCTTCGCGACCGATACGGCCCCGCCCGGGTGGCAGGTCTCCCGGACCCGGCGGGGCCACCTCAGGATCGTCTGCATGCCCCACGTGAGCCGGGATCAGGTGGAGGCATTCATCGCCGCCATGGGTGAGATCCATGCTTGAACGACTCGTACACTCCCTCGAAACGTGCCCCATCGTGAAGCGGGGGGACTATGACTACTTCATCCACCCCATCACCGACGGGGTGCCGAAGGTGGAACCCGCCCTCATCAGGGATGTCTGTACGGGCATGGTCAAGGTCCTCGACCTGCAGGGCGTGCAGATGTTCGTCGTTGCCGAGGCGATGGGGATCCACATCGGGACAACCCTCTCCCTCATGACCGACATCCCATTCACCATCGTCAGGAAGCGGAAGTACGAGCTGCCCGGCGAAATCGCGCTGCACCAGACCACCGGGTATTCGAAGGGGGAGCTCTACATGAACGGGGTGCACCGTGGAGACCGAGTCGCCGTCGTGGATGACGTCCTCTCC
>DATJPK010000026.1:0-34076 GCA_035506435.1 Methanomicrobiales archaeon | reverse complement strand
AACTCGCGACCATCATCATCCTCGTCCCGATCTTCATCACCCTCACTGCGACGGCCATCGCGGTCCTCACCGGCCCGGGGACCGCCACCATTCTCAACCCGGGCCCCCACGGGTTCTCCGAGATCCTGTACGCCTTCACCTCGACACCGCAGAACAACGGGAGCGCCTTTGCCGGCCTCTCGGCGAATCTCTTCTATACCATCTCGACTGCCATCGCGATGTTCCTCGGCCGGTACCTCGTCGCCATCCTCACCCTCGCCCTCGCCGGGTCTTTTGCAGGAAAGAGGATCGTGCCGGCAAGCGAGGGGACGCTCCAGGACCACCGGCCCCTCTTCATCGCCTGGCTCGTCTTCGTGGTGCTGGTCGTGGGGGCCCTCTCGTACCTGCCCGCCCTCTCCCTCGGCCCCGTCGTCGAATACCTGATCCAGGCAGCCGGTGGTGTCCTCCATGCCTGAACCGGGCCCGGGCAGGGACTCCGCCACGGGCCAGTACGCCCTTTACCGCCGGGCCATCATCGACGCCGTGATCAAGCTCGATCCCCGGACCCTGTGCCGGAACGTCGTTATGTTCGTCGTGGAGATCGGGAGCGTGCTCACCACGGTACTCTGGGTGCAGGCCCTCGCGGGGCACGGGGAGGCGCCGGCGGCCTTCATCGGGGCAATCTCGGCATGGCTCTGGTTCACGGTCCTCTTCGCGAACTTCGCCGAGGCCCTCGCCGAGGGCAGGGGAAAGGCGCAGGCTGATGCCCTGCGGAGGATGCGGAAGGAGACCCTCGCGAAGCGGCTCGTCTCTGACTGCCGGATCGAGCCGGGCAAAGAGCCGGCCCCGTCGGACCTCGTCCTCCTCTCCTCCCCGGACCTCCGGAAGGGCGATGTCTTCTATGTCAGGGCGGGCGACACCATCCCTGTCGACGGCGAGATCATCGAGGGGATCGCCTCGGTGAACGAGAGCGCAATCACGGGGGAAAGCGCCCCCGTGATCCGGGAGTCGGGCGGGGAGCGGAGCGCGGTGACCGGCGGGACGACCCTCCTCTCGGACTGGCTCATCGTACGGGTGAGCGCGAACCCGGGCGAGGGGTTCCTTGACCACATGATCGGCCTCGTCGAGGGCGCAAAGAGGCAGAAGACCCCGAACGAGATCGCGCTCAACATCCTCCTCCTCGGGCTCACGGCCGTGTTCCTCGTGGTTTGCGGGTCGCTGTGGGCCTTCTCGGTGTACAGCGTGCATGCAGCAGGGGCCGGAACGCCGGTCACCATCACCGTGCTCGTCGCCCTCCTCGTCTGCCTCATGCCGACGACCATCGGGGGGCTCCTCTCTGCCATCGGGATTGCCGGCATGGACCGGCTCATCCGGCGGAACGTCATCACGACCTCGGGGCGGGCCATCGAGGCGGCGGGGGACGTGGACGTCCTCCTCCTCGATAAGACCGGAACCATCACCCTCGGGAACCGGCAGGCGGTCGACCTGGTCCCGGTCGACGGCACCGACACCATGGAGCTCGCAGAGGTCTCCCAGCTTGCCTCGCTCGCCGACGAGACCCCCGAGGGGCGGAGCATCGTCGTCCTCGTGAAGGAGAAGTACGGGCTCCGCGGGAGGCCGGTGGGGGCCTCGGAGTCCTTACCCGGGATGCAGTTCATCCCCTTCTCGAGCCATACCCGGATGAGCGGGGTCGACCAGGGAGAGACCCGGATCCGGAAGGGAGCTCCCGACGTGATGTTCGCGCAGGTCTCGGCGGCGGGCAACCCAGTGTCCGACGAGCTCCGTGCGCGGGTGGATGCCATCGCGGGGGCCGGGGGGACGCCCCTCGTGGTCTCGCGGGACGGGAAGGCCCTCGGGGTGATCCACCTGAAGGACATCGTGAAAGGCGGGATCAGGGAGCGGTTCGCCCAGCTCCGGAGGATGGGGATCCGGACCGTGATGATCACGGGGGATAACCGGCTCACGGCGGCGACCATCGCCGCCGAGGCAGGGGTCGACGATTTCCTCGCCCAGGCGACTCCCGAGGGGAAGCTCGCCCTGATACGTGAGTACCAGGCGGGCGGGAGGATGGTCGCGATGACGGGTGACGGGACGAACGACGCCCCCGCCCTCGCCCAGGCAGACGTTGCGGTCGCCATGAACACCGGTACCCAGCCCGCCCGCGAGGCGGCGAACATGATCGACCTCGACAGCAACCCCACGAAGCTCATCGATATCGTGGAGATCGGGAAGCAGCTCCTCATGACCCGGGGTGCCCTCACCACCTTCTCCATCGCAAACGACATCGCGAAGTACTTCGCCATCATCCCCGCCGCCTTCGTTTCCACCTACCCCGCCCTCGAAGCCCTCAACATCATGGGCCTCCGGAACGCCGTCCTCTCGGCGGTGATCTTCAATGCCATCATTATCGTCCTCCTCATCCCCATCGCCCTCAGGGGAGTGAAGTACCGGCCCCTGTCCGCCGAGGAGGCGCTCAGAAACCACATCCTCGTCTACGGGATCGGCGGGATTATCGCCCCGTTCATCGGAATAAAGCTCATCGACATCCTGCTCGTGCTGCTGGGAGCGTGAGAGTGCCCATGACATTCGACCCGGATCACCGGCCCGACCCCGACCTCCTCCTCGCCCGGGTGAAGGAGGAGGAACGGCAGAAGCACCGCGGGAGGCTGAAGATCTTCCTCGGGTACGCGGCCGGCGTCGGCAAGACCTACGAGATGCTCAAGTCCGCCCACACCCGCAAGGGTGAGGGGGTTGACGTCAGGATCGGGTACGTCGAGACCCATGGGAGGCCGGAGACAGAGAACCTTCTTGCCGGCCTCGCCGCCTTCCCGCGGAGAATTGTCGGGTACCGCGGGGTGAACCTCCCGGAGCTGGACCTCGACGCGGTGCTTGCCGCGGCACCCCGTCTCGTCCTCGTGGACGAGCTTGCCCACACGAATGCCCCCGGGTCGAGGCACCCGAAACGGTACCAGGACGTCGAGGAGCTCCTGGATGCCGGTATCGACGTCTACACGACCCTGAACATCCAGCACCTCGAGAGCCTGAACGACATCGTGGCGCAGATCACCGGGGTCGCCGTGAAGGAGACCATCCCCGACCGGGTCATCGATGAGGCGGCCGAGATCGAGGTGGTCGATCTCCCGCCCCCCGAGCTCCTCCAGCGGCTCAGGGAGGGAAAGGTGTACGTCCCCGAGCTCGTCGCGGGCGCCATCGAGCGGTTCTTCAGGGAAGGGAACCTCTACGCGCTCCGGGAGCTCACCCTCAGGCGCGCCGCGGAACGTATCGACGAGCAGATGCTTGCATACATGCAGACCCACGCGATCCCCGGGCCCTGGGCAGCGGTGGAGAGCCTCCTTGTCTGCGTCGGCCCGAGTCCCCTCTCGGAGCGACTCGTCCGGATCGCCCGGCGGCAGGCGGACCGGATGAACGCCCGGTGGACTGCCCTCTATGTCGAGACCCCCTCCCACCACCGGCTCCTCGCGAAGTCCAAGGAGCAGGCCTGGCGGTCCCTCCAGCTCGCCGAGAAGCTCGGCGGGGCGACGGCAACGGTCTTCGGGCTCTCGGTCGCCGATACCGCCATCGACTATGCGAGGAGGCACAACATCACCCGGATCCTGATCGGGAAGACCCTCCGGCCCCGGTGGCAGGAATTCATATTCGGTTCCGTCGTGGACCAGCTCATCCACCACAGCGGGAACATCGACGTCTATGTCATCAGCAGCAGCGGCGAGGGGGCACCCGGGGAACCCGCGGGGCTGGAGGACCTCCTCCCGGTCACCCCCCCGCGGAGCTACCTGGACAGCATCGGCCTCGTCATCCTCATGACCGTGGCAGGCCTGCTCATCAGGTCCCTCATCTCGCCGACAAACCTGATCATGCTCTACCTGCTCGCGGTGGTGATATCGGCATACCGGTGGGGCCTCCGGCCGGCCATCCTCACCGCCGTCCTCGGGACCCTTGCCTTTGACTTCTTCTTTGTCTCGCCGACATTCAGCTTCCGGGTGAGCGACACCGAGTACCTGATCACCTTCGCGGGCCTGATCACCGTGGGGACGGTGGTCAGCCTGCTCGTCGCCCGGGTCCGCGACCATGCCATCGCCGCCGAGTCCCGGGACCAGGAGACGGGGACCCTCTATGCACTCGCCCAGGACCTCGCGACCGCGATGGACGTCGATTCCATCGTCCAGGCTGTCTCAGGGCACATCGAGGAGATATTCCAGTGGAAGAGCGTCTTTCTCCTCCCCGAGGGGGAGACACTCGGGGTGCACGCGGCGAGCCTCGGCCTCGTCCTCGACGCAAACGAGGTGGCGGTCGCGACCTGGGCGTACACCCACCGGGCGGTGGCCGGCTATGACACCGATACCCTGCCCGGGTCCCGGCTCCGCTATATCCCGGTCCGGAGCTCCCGGGGTGTCCTCGGGGTCATGGGGGTCAAGCCTGCCGATCCCTCGGGCGTGATCACCCCCGAACAGGCCCGGATCCTCTTTGCGTTTGCAAACCAGGCCGCCCTCGCCCTCGAGCGGGTGAACCTGGCAAAAACGGTTGCTGAACGTCCCGGGACCTCATCCGTTCCCTGATGCCGGGCCTTTGACCTGAAAAACGGATTCAATCCGGGGGGACAGGGGGGAAGCCGGGCCGGTTACCAAGAGAGCCTGCCTTACCGGCTGGCCCGCGCGTACTGGCTGGGGAGAGTGAATCCCGGTTGAGGGGGGTACCGCGGGTCAGCGGAGGGTGCGCCTCATCGCGACCACCGATTTTTTTGTCTGCTGCACCCGTGAGATCTCCTCTTCGAGTTCGCCACCGTCGCACATCTTCCTGAAGATCTTCTCTGCACGATCGATCTCGTCGAGGAACCTGCCTGTTCTTTCCTCGGTCACCGGCTTCGATGCGATGAACAATCCATATCCCCCGGGAATTGAATAGCAAATGGTGGAACGAATAAGTATTTAATATTAATTTCGCACGAAAATTTCGTAAAATCAATTGACCTGAGTTGACCGATTCAAAACGAAAGCTTCATCATGTTTCACAAATTTTCCCAATTTCCTTTTAACATTTTCTGAACCCGCTAAACTGCTTGTTTTTCTGATAAGAAACATTTATATATAATTACTTACTTTTGCAGAATTTCCTTGATTCGGGCTCGATCGGCCCTTTGGCCCCCTTTTCCGGCTCCGGTTTCCGCCCCGGTCCTGGGCAGGACCCCTCACGGGTCAACCGGATTCGCTGAACATTTCCCTTTCGCCATTTCCCCCGTATAAACGTAATATATTCGTCTGAAACATGATATTCTGCCCCGGTTAAAAATCAAAGACTTTAAGTAGTCAAATCGGTTTGGTACCATAGGTGAGCTGGTGAGGCTGGTGGCAGAACGTGCCGGATGATGCCCTCGGTTTCCTGGAAAGCCTTCGCCTCCCGATGGTGGCGCTGGACCGCGAGGGCCGCATTGCCGGGGCGAACTCGCGACTCGCCGGCCTTCTCGGGTACGAGCCGGGCGAACTTGCCGGGACCGACGGGTTTGCCCTGGTGGATCCCCGGGACCGCGGCCTCGCGCGTGCGCTCCTCCAGCAGGTGCAGGGGGATGGCGGCCTCTCGCTCACCGCCTCGCTCCTTCGGAAGGATGGGTCACGGGTCAGGTCCCATTCCTTCTGGTCCTCTGCATCAGAACCGCCCCGGCCCCCCCTGTCGGTCGGGCTCTTCGTGGAGGTGCCCGGTGACGAACCATCCTCCGCCGCACCGGGTGAGGGCGCTCCACCGGGCCTCCCCGTTACCGGCGGGAAAGACCGGCCTTTCCCAACCGGGCCCCCGGAGGGCGGCCCCACGGGCTCTGCGAGGCGGAACCAGGTCATCCACACCATCATTTTCCATGACGCGAAGAACCGTCTCGGCGCGCTCCGGGGGTATGCGACGCTGCTCCGGGAGAGGCTCCCCGAAACGGGCTTCCTGCCCTATGTCGACCGGCTCGAGGAGCTTGCGTCTGACATCGAGCGCGACCTGGGCATGGCCGCGATCTTCTCCCACGTCGGGCTCATCGCCCCGGGCTGGCAGAACCTCCGCGACGTGGTGCTCCGGTCAGCCGCCCGGGAGCCCCACGGCCTCGTCATCATGGAAACCCTCCCCGCGTCCCTCTGGTGCTTTGCAGACCCGCTCCTTTCCCGTGTCTTTTCCAACCTCTTCGAGAACTCGCGCCGGCACGGTGAAAAGGTAACCGGCATCCGGATCGGGACGCACGAGGTGGAGACCGGTATCGTCATCTCGGTGGAGGACGACGGGATCGGGATCCCGGCCGACCAGAAGGAGCGGATCTTCGAGCATGGGTTCGGGAGGCACACGGGGTACGGGCTCTACCTCGCCCGAGAGATCCTTGCGACCGTGGGCTTCTCCATCAGGGAAACCGGCGACTTCGGGAAAGGGGCCCGGTTCGATATCCTCATCCCGAGAGGCAGGTACGTCCACTGCCCGTATTGCCCGGAGGAAGGGGGGGTTCATCAGAACCCGACCTGGAGCGACCCGCCATCAGGCGGGGTGCGACCCGGGGAGGGTTCAAGAACCTGATGGTTCTCTCACCTGCCGCCACCGCCAAGGGCGGGGCGTCAGGTCATCAGAACCCGACCTGGAGCGACGACGACTGCTCCCGAAGGGACGACCGTTCCTATCAGGGAACTGGAGTCCTGCGACGTCAGTCGCAGGGAGCAGGAGTGGAGCGACGAAGCGTAAGCGGAGTCGCGGCTCGCCATCAGGCGGGGTGCGACCCGGGGCACACCTGTAGGAAAATGAGATGTGTAGTGTAACTCCGATCGTCGTTACTTGAACCCGGGTTAATTAAGCTCAGACAAACTCTCTCAGTTTCTCGAAGAACCCTGTGCTCGTTTCCTCTTTCTTTTCCCCGGCGAACTCCCTGAGGAGATCCCGCTGTTTCTTCGAGATCTTCTCGGGAATGTGGACCACTACCTTCACGAGCTGGTCCCCGCGCCGATCAGAGTTCAGGCCCGGCATGCCCTGGCCCTTAAGCCGGAAGACGGTATGGGACTGGGTCCCTGCCGGGATCTTCAGGCCGGCATTCCCGGTCATGGTGGGGACCTGGACTTCCCCGCCGAGGACCGCGGTCGCGAGGTCGATAATGGTCTTGCAGTAAAGGTCCTTCCCGTGCCGCTCGAAGATCGGGTGGGGGGCCACGTGGACGACCACGTAGAGGTCCCCGGCCTCTCCACCCCGCTCCCCTGCCTCGCCCTCGCCGGCAACCCGGAGGTACTGGCCCTCGTCGATCCCCCTCGGGATGGCAACCTCTATTTTTGCCACCTTCCTCACGGTCCCGTCGCCGTGGCAGGTCTCGCAGTGCTCCCCCGCGATGCTCCCTGACCCGCCGCACTGGGGGCAGGTGGAGATCTGGACCATCTGGCCGAAGGGGGAGCGGCGGATGTTCCTCACCTGGCCGCTCCCGCCGCACTTCGGGCAGGTCTTCAGGGTGCCGGGCTTTGCCCCCGTCCCGTGACAGGTCGGGCACTGCACCGAGTGGGGCACCTCGATGGTCTTCTTTACCCCCTGGAAGGCCTCCTCGAAGCTGATCTCCATGTCGTACCGGAGGTCGGCCCCCGGCTGGGGTCCCCGGGCCCTCGGCCCCTGCCCACCCCCGAAGACGCTGAAGATGTCCCCGAAGCCGAAGTCCCGGAAAAGGTCCTCGAAGGAGCTCGACCGGAAGCCCGCGAAGTCCTCGGGCCGGAAGGCCGCGTGGCCGAACTGGTCGTACTGGGCCCGCTTCTTTCCGTCCGAGAGGACCTGGAAGGCCTCGTTTACCTCCTTGAACTGCTCCTCGGCCTGCTTGTTCCCGGGGTTCAGGTCGGGGTGGTACTTCCTGGCCATCTGCCGGAAGGCCTTCTTGATGTCCTCCTCCGAGGCGTTCCGGGGGACCCCCAGGACCTCGTAGTAGTCCCTCTTTGCCATGCGGCGGCCGGCGGCCCGGCTAGTCCTCCTTTACCTCGAAATCGGCGTCTACCACCTTCTCGCCGCCGGGGCCCGTCTTTCCCGCAGGCTCCCCGGCCTGCCCGCTCCCGGAAGCCCCTGCCTTCTGCGCCTGCTCTTCGGCGTACTTCTTCTGGGCCTCCTGGTAGATGGCGGAACCGGCCTCGGCGAGTACCTTCTGGAGGGCCGCGGTTTCGCTCTTCAGTTTCCCGGTGTCCGTGCCCGCGAGTGCGTCCTTCACCGCCTTTGCAGCTGACTCGATTCTCGCCTTCAGGTCCGGCGTGACCTTCTCGCCGAGCTCGGCGACCGTCTTCTCGGCGGTGTAGATCATCGAGTCGGCCTCATTCCTCGCCGTCGCCTCTCCCTTCTTCTTCTCGTCGTCGGCGGCGAACTGCTGCGCCTCCTCGACCATCCGCTTCACGTCCCTGTCGGGGAGCTTCGTGGAGGCGGTGATGGTCATCTTCTGCTCCTTCCCGGTGCCGAGATCCTTTGCCGTCACGTTCAGGATCCCGCTCGCGTCGATGTCGAAGGTCACCTCGATCTGGGGGACGCCCCGCGGGGCGGGCGGGATCCCGACCAGGTTGAACCTGCCGAGGCTGATGTTGTCGCCTGCCATCGGCCGCTCGCCCTGGAGCACGTTGATGGTCACCTCGGGCTGGAGGTCGGCGGCGGTGGTGAAGATCTGGCTCTTCCTCGTCGGGATGGTGGTGTTCCGCTCGATGAGGGGTGTCCGCACCGACCCGAGGGTCTCGATCCCGAGGGTGAGCGGTGTCACGTCGAGGAGGAGGAGGTCGGTCACCTCGCCCGCGAGGATGGCGCCCTGGATGGCCGCGCCGAGGGCGACACACTCCATGGGGTCAACACCCCGCTCCATCTTCTTCCCGACCCGGTCCTCGATGAACTTCTGGACGACGGGCATCCGGGTCGGCCCACCCACGAGGATGACCCTGTCCACCTGTTCCTTCGTGAGCTTCGCGTCCGAAAGGGCCTGGTCCAGGGGGTGGACGCAGCGGTTGATGATCGGAGCGATGAGCTGCTCGAGCTTCGAGCGGTTGATCTTGAGGGAAAGGTGCTTCGGGCCTTCCTTGTCGGCGGTGATGTACGGGAGGTTGATCTCGGTCTCAAGGACGGTGGAGAGCTCGATCTTGGCCTTCTCGGCCGCTTCGCGGACACGCTGCACCGCCATCCGGTCCTTCGTCAGGTCCACCCCCTCCTGCTTCCGGAACTCCCCGACGATCCAGTCCATCACGGCCTGGTCCATGTCGGTCCCGCCCAGCTGGGTGTCGCCCGAGGTGGAGAGGACGGTGAAGGTCCCGTGGCCGAACTCCATGATGGTCACGTCCAGGGTCCCCCCGCCGAGGTCAAAGACGAGGATCTTGTGCTCCCCTCCCTTGTCAAGGCCATAGGCCATCGAGGCCGCCGTTGGCTCGTTGACGAGCCGGACAACTTCGAGCCCGGCGATGGTCCCGGCGTCCTTTGTCGCCGTCCTCTGGTTGTCGTTGAAATAGGCGGGGACGGTGATGACCGCCTTTTTTACCTCCTCCCCGAGGAAGGCCTCGGCGTCCTTCCTTATCTTCTGGAGTATGAAGGCCGAGATCTGCTGCGGCGTGTAGGTCTTCCCCAGGATATGGTACTGGTGGTCGGTCCCCATCTTCCTCTTTGCCGCCATCACCGTTGCGTCCGGGTTGCTGATGGCCTGGCGCCGCGCCGGCTCGCCGACGAGGAGCTCCCCCTCCTTCGTGAAGGCGACTACCGAGGGGAACATCTTCCCCGCCACGGTCACCCCTTCTGCCGAGGGGATGATGGTCGGCTTCCCCCCGAGCATGACCGCGGCCTGGCTGTTCGACGTCCCGAGATCAATCCCGATTATCTTTTCCTTTCCCATGCTGTTCCTCCGTGCATTCTCCCGTATGTTCCGCTATCTTCACCCTTGATGGCCTAATAACCTTGGATCTGAGGAGGTATCCCTTCTGGTACTCCTCGAGGACCGTCCCGTCCTCCTCGGGGCTCCCGCACTTCGCGATGGCCTCGTGGAGGTTCGGGTCAAACCGCCTCCCCCGGCTCTCGATGGGGCGCAGGCCGTGCGCCTCGAGGACCTTCTGGAGCTTCCGGGAGAGGAGCTCGAACCCCTCCCGGTTTTTCTCCTGGGAGAGCGCCGGTATCGCCCGCTCGAGGTCGTCGAGGACCGGGAGGAGGTCCCGGACCAGGGACTCGGCCGCGAGCTGGACGATCTGCTCCCGCTCCCGGTCCTGGCTCTTCCGGTAGTTGTCGAAGTCTGCCTGGAGATACCGGAGCCGGGTGAGCCGTTCGTCGGCGAGCCGCCGTGCATCGTCGAGCTCCTTCCTGAGCTCTGCGATTCCACCGGCGGGTTCACCCTCCTGTCCGCCCTCCTCACCAGTCATCCTTCATTATTTCAGGGAATGGTCTATTTATACCTATCTTTCCCTATGGGTAATCCATCGGGTGATAACGGGATCCCTGCACGGGAGGGTTCAGGCTCCCCCTTCCGGGAGGATCGCTCGCTTGGGATCGAGAAGGATGGAGTTGTCGAGGCCGATACAGGAGACCGCGGCGAGGGCCCCGATGGTCCCCCGCCCCCCGCTCATGAAAATCCCGTGCCTCCGGGCCATCTCCCCGGCCTCCTCCCTCGTGACCCTCCCGGTCCGGGCCCGGTTCCCGAACTCGCGGAGGTCCCGTGGAACGGTGAAGCCCCCCTTGATGGCGATCCCCCACTCGGGGGAGAGGGCCTCGTCGGAGACGAACCTGAGGCTGTGCTCCCGGATCTGCGGGCACAGGGCCGGCTCGGCGGCAAGCTCGATGAAGCTCGCCGAGTTCCCTCCCGTCCGGTCCGGGTTCTCCGGGTTGAGCATTACCACGTGGTGGCCGATGGGCATGACCCCCCCGAGGGTGGAGAGGTGCTGGTGCAGGGCGAGGGCGAGGGCGAAGGTGGCCCCGCCCTCGGGCGTGTCGGTGTCGTCTATCCCGATCGCCAGGTAGCGCATTGCCCGGGTGGTGACCTCCCCCTCGACAAAGGGCCCCGACCGTTCCACCCTGACGTCGAGGACCCCTTCGGCCTGGGCCATCATATCGGTGAGGGAATACGCGGGACCCCCGACACACCGGATGGCCTGGACGAGATCCTCCCCTTCCTGCCGGAGGCGGGTGACCCCGACGGCCGGATCGGGGAAAAACCCGATGTGGGTGCCCCGCTCCCCGAGGAAGGCACGTTCCCGAAGGAGGGTCCCGTCCCGGGACACCCGGGAGAGGACCCCCCCTGCCCGCCGGTGGTGGAACTCGCAGTAGGCGGCGCTCCCCGCCGAGAGGCACTCGTGGTAGATCTCCACCTCGTCGCCGTCGATGGTGGTGAAGATCCGGCGGCAGGCCGAGGAGGGCATCGCGCTCTTCGAGAGGTACCGGGCCGGGGCCCTCCCCCGCCGGCCTTCCCGGACGACCAGGCACCCCTCGTCGAGGAGCCGGTTGATCCAGTCCTGCGCCGTCGACCGGGGGAGGCCGGTGCTCGCGGCGATGTCGGACACCGTGAAAAACCCGCGGTCCAGCGTGTAGGACCGCATCAGTTTCAGGATCCCGCGCCGCCTCTCGAGGACTCCCGGCATCGCCGCCCCTTCAGGTGCTCCCGGCGATGTAGAGGAGGTCCCCGATCACCGCGCTCGCCGTCTCGACCGAGCCCGCCCCCTTCCCGATGAAGGTGAGCTCCCCGGCCATGTCGGTGACGACCGTCACCGCGTTCAGGGTCCCGGCGACGAGGAGCGGGTGGTTCCTCGGTATGATCCGGGGGGAGACCCGGAGGAGGTTCCGCGACGGCACGGCCTCCCCGATGAGCCGGATGGCCGTCTCCCGGTCCATGGCGAGCTGGATGGCCTGCGGGGTGATCAGGTCGATTCCCGTCACCTGCACGTCGGCGAGGGTCCTGTCCGTCCCCCAGACGGTGTTCGCGAGGATGACGAGCTTGAGCGCCGTGTCGAGGCCCTTCACGTCGTACGTGGGGTCCTTCTCGGCGTACCCCATCTCCTGCGCCTCGCCGAGCGCCTGGTCGTAGGTGAGCCCCTCGTCCTCCATCCGGGTGAGGATGTAGTTGCAGGTCCCGTTCATCACGCCGAAGAGGCCCTTCACCTCGTTTCCGAGCAGGCCGTGCTCCAGGGTGTGGATGATGGGGATCGCCCCGCAGACCGTTGCCTCGTACCGGAGGGCGACGCCCTTCTTCGCCGCGAGGGCCAGCAGGTCCCGGCGGGCGAGGGCGATGGGGCCCTTGTTCGAGGTGACGACATGCTTCCCGAGCGAGAGGGCCTTCCTGATGTGGGTGATGGCCGGCTCGCCGGTCCTGATGTTCGTCGGGGTGACCTCGACGAGGGCGTCGTAGGCGCCCGACGCGACGACGTCCATCGCCGATACCCGGGGTTTCCCGCAGGATCCGCTCTTCGACTTCCTCGCGAAGGTCCCCGGGATGTCGATGCCATCGGGGTCGATGATCCCCCCTCTTGAATCGGCGAGGGCCGTGACGGTGAGGCCGAGGTCCTTTTCCCCGATCATCCTCGCCACCCCCTGCCCGACGGAACCGAACCCGAGGATGGCGACCCTCATGCCCCGTCCTCCAGTGGTTCGACGACGAGGATGTCCTTCTTCGCGGCGACCTCCCGCAGGATGCCGACCGCGGTCTCCATGTCGGCCCGGTTCGCGGTCTTGATGGTGATCCGCGCCGAGGAACGCTCGCTGATGGCAGGCATCATGAGCGAGAGCTCCGCGACCTCGGCAAACCCCGTGCGGTCGATCTGGTCGACGGTGTCGCTGATGTCGGTGTGCATGATGTGGCCGATCATGATGAGGGACCGCCTGTGGATGAGCCTTTCTTCGCCGATGCGGAGGATGTCCACCCCGAGGCTCTTGATCTGGTCGACGAGCGAGGGGAGCCTGCCCGCGGGGAGGTCAAGCACGATCTGGACGTCGAGGGTGTCCGACTCAGACTCGGGGTCCCGCTGGTGGATTACGGCGATGATGTTCCCGCCGCACGCGGATATGGGTTCGAGGACCCGGACGAGCTGCCCCGGGGTGTCCTTCATCTCGAGCTTCATGGATACCTGCACGGTCGACCACCTGGTGATCGTTATTTGAACTCCCTCCCTGATAAGAGTATAAGAACCGGCCGGGTTCATACACGGGGATGGAGAGGGGGCGAGGGCACTATGAAGGTCCGGGTCATCGCGTGCGGGAACCCGCTCATGGGGAACGATGCGGCTGGTCTCGCGGTGATGGCCCTCGTCAGGGAGACACACCCGGAGATTGACGCCGTCGACGGGGGAAACGGGGGCCTCGGGCTCATCCCCCTCATGGAGGGGTACGACCGGGTTGTGATCGTCGATGCAACGTCAGGAATGGGTGAGCCCGGCGAGGTCAGGGTGTTCCGCGGGGTGCCGCCTGGGGGGATCCCGAGCCTCTCGCTCCACGAGCTCGGCATTGCCGAGGCCCTCGCCCTCGCCCGCACCCTCGGGGTCGCCCCCGAGGTGGTGATCGTCGGGATCGAGGGCGGACAGATGCAGGGATTTTCCGGCGAGATGGACCCGGCGGTCAGGGCGGCTCTCCCTGTGGCGGCCCGGCTCGTGGTAATAGAGGTAAAAAAGGATAGGGAACGCCGGGTTACTTCGAGCCCGGCGCCGCGGTAACGACCCTGATCGCCTCGCTGATCTCGGGAAGGATCTCGGCAGGGAACCCCATGACCATCTCGTCGTCCCCGATGCCAGAGAACCGGCGCGAGCCGTCACAACCGAGGGAGAAGTTCGCAACCCCGGTGAGGTACGTCTGGGCCGTCGCGTCGGAGCAGACCGACTGGATGCCGGCCATCGCCGCGGTGATCCTCCCCCCGAGCCGGAAAAGGCTCGCCTGCGCGAGCTTCAGCATGTTCCTCGGGGTGGTGATGATGAGCACCACGTCGGGGTCGACGGGGGTCTTCTCGAGCGGGGCATAGATGGTGGCATAGGTCTCGCCCGTCCGGAGGTGCGGAATCCTGTCCATCGTCCGCCGGCAGGCAGCCATGCTTTCGAACTTCCCGAGCCTGAAGTAGAACTCGCCGCTCCGGAGGGTCGGGGTGATCTCCCGGAGCCCGAGGGCCCATGCCCCGCCGTTGCACTGGTGCTTGTCCGAAGGCGCGAAAAACACCTGCCCCTCCTTTCGCGCAAGGTTCACCATCTGGCAATGCCTGAGCACCTCCTTTCCCTCCGGGATACCGGCAGGGATGTCCTCCTTCGCTTTCGCGAGCTTCACGGCAACGGGCGATCCCGTGAGGGCGAGGGTCTTCTTCAGGCTCTCGGATATCGCGGCGTACGGGATCTGGAGCTTCATTTCGGCCATGTCCATCCTCTCCAGCGGAACACTCTCGACCCCATCCCTGATAAGGGTTGAGATTATTGGGATCCCTACGGCCTGCGGAGCTTGCTCTCAACCTTGTCAAAAAAGGACTTCCCGACATCGACGAAGAGGGCCGGGTGCTCCGACCTTCTCACGGTGATGACCGACCCGATCTGGAGCTCCCGGTTCGTCTGGCCGTCGATGACGAGCTTCGCCGGCTTCTCGCTCTCGAGGGTGATCCGGAGGGCCCGGTCGCTCGCGATCACGAGGGGTCGGGAAGAGAGCAGGTACGGGGCGAGGGGAACGAGGAGGAAGCCTTCCACCCTCGGGTCCACGATGGGGCCCCCTGCGCTCATCGCGTAGGCGGTGGACCCGGTGGGGGTGGAGACGAGCATCCCGTCGGCCCTGAACCGCTCGGCGACGATCCCGTCGATCTCCACGGTGAACCGGAGCATCTTTGCCGGCCGGCTCGTGACGATCACCACCTCGTTCAGCGCGTCGCCGAGCCTCTCCCCGTCGAGGGATATCCCGATCCTCATCCGCTTCTCGACCCTGAACGCCCCGGAGAGCCCCTCCAGGAACCGGGCCGCGTCGGCCGGCTCGAGCTCGGCGAGGAACCCCACCTCGCCCCAGTTGATCCCGAGGACCGGGACCTGCGCCTTCATCCCCTGGACGGTGTAGAGGACCGAGCCGTCCCCGCCGACCACGACGGCGAGGTCTGCCTCGGCACGCCCGAGGGGTGTCCCCGGGACGCCCAGGCGGCCGGCGGTCGCCTTCTCGAAGGCAACGGAGTGGCCCGCTGCAACGAGGGTCTTCCCGAGCTCCGCTGCATAGTTCAGCGCCTGTTCATTGTCCACCCGTGATACGAGCAGGATCCTCATGCTCCTCACCTCAGGTACTCGATGACCTTGCCATGGAGGGTGCCGTTACTCGCCACGAGGCATTTCCCCACGGTCACCTCGTCGGGGAACCGGATCCGCCTCCCCTCGAGGTCGGAGACCTTCCCTCCCGCCTCCTCGCAGACGAGCATGCCCGCCGCGGCATCGGTCACCCGGAGGGTGGCCCGGAGGTCGATGAAGCCGTCCAGCCTGCCCGCGGCGACATAGGAGAGCTCGAGTGCCGATGCCCCGAGCAGGCGCCAGCGCCGGATCTTCTGCCCGAGGTAGAGGACCGGGGCAGGGTTGAACTTCCGGCCATAGACCGACATCGCGCTCTCCTCGAGGAGCGCCCTGTTGGAAACCCGGATCGGCCTCCCGTCGAGAAACGCGCCCTTCCCCTTCCGGGCCGTGAAGGTCTCCCGGTGGGCGAGGTCCCGGACAAAGCCCTCCTTCACCTCGCCCTCCTCTGCATAGGCGATGGAGAGGGCGTAAAAGGGGATGCCCGCGAGGGCGTTGTGGGTGCCGTCCACGGGGTCGAGGAAGATGGTCCCCTTCTCGCCCCCCATGTCCTTCTTCCCGCACTCCTCCGAGACGAGGGTCCGGCAGAGGGCATGGGAGGAGAGGTACCCGACGATCCAGTCCTCGGCCGCCTGGTCGACCCGCCGGGTCGGGCTCCCGCTCGCCCCCGTGCCCGTGACCCGCCCGCCCTCGGGCCGGGACGCGAGGTCCTCCACGATATCCCCCACGGCACGGGCCATCTCCTCGCAGCAGGCCAGGAATTCCATGGATATCCCGCGTGGTATTTATGGTATATCATCAGATAAATGAATACCACAACAAGAGGACAACCGAATGAAGGAACAGACAGAGGTCGGCAAGCTGAAGGAGGGCCGGTACGTCGTCATCGACGAGGAGCCGAGCAAGATCCTCGGGATCGCGACGTCGAAGCCGGGGAAGCACGGGGCAGCCAAGTCGCGCGTCGACGCCGTCGGGCTCTTCGACGGGGTCAAGCGCTCCATCGTGCAGCCCGTCTCGGCGAAGATCTACGTGCCGATCGTGGAGCGGAAGGGGGCCCAGGTCATTTCGAAGGCGGGCCGGGTCATCCAGCTCATGGACGTGAAGGACTTCACGATGTTCGAGCTCACGGTCTCTGAAGAGGAGGCCGCGAAGATCGAGACCGGAAAAGACATTACCTATATAGAATCCATGGGCAAGCGTAAGCTCGACTGAAGAACAACCAATCCCCTTTTCCCGTTTTTCCCTGGTCAGCCCAGGTACTGGGTCGGGATCCTGATGGTCAGGGTATAGGTCTTGATGAACCGCGTATCGACCTTGAAGTAGTAGTCCCGGTTCCCCTCGTACAGCTTCACCGACCAGGGGTCGGTCGGCGGGTCCCCGATGATCTGCTGGTCGATGACCGGGATGACGAGCCGGTTCGGGTTCTGGGCATCGAAGACCTGGATGACGATCTTCGGGAACACGTCCCCCGAGGTTGTCGTCGGTTCGGCGGTGTACTCGAGGACCCACGAGGGATACGGGATATGGACGATATCGGTGGTGCCGCTCCCGGTGAACGGCCCGATCTGGGCGTACGTGGTCAGCGACCGGTTCGGCGCGTTATCCGGTGGGATCGTCGGTGACGCGGGCGGGAGGTCTGCCGGCTGGTCGAGCATCCCCACGTTCTTCACCGACCCGTCCCAGGGCTGGGTGGTGACGGGGGCCACCGTGGCCGGGATGGTCGTGGGGACCGTGGTCGGGACCCGCTTCCCCGGTGGAATGGTCACCGAGAGGCCCGGGGTCGTCTGCGGGATGGTCCGGGACGGGGTGGAGATGCCGTCCTGCCCCTGCCCGCCGAGGCCGATGGACTGCCCGGCAAGGAAGGGATGGATAACGATGGCAAGCACCGCGAAGGCCGCGATGGCGATCACGACCACCATAACGTCCCGTTTTTCCATAGACCGTCCAGCTCTTTCAGGAATATATGAAGCAGGAGGTAATAAGATTATTCCGGGTCGCGCGCGGGCGAACCGCAAGCAACCTTTTTTTCAGGAAGTATTTTTTCAACTGGAATCTCCAGAGAGTTGTTGTGAATAGTATAATATAAATAGAGGAATTATGTTTTATTCAACCTATGCCGGGGGATCTGTCCATCCAGGGTTCGATGCGGGAGGCCCCGGAGAGCGGGATCCTGAGACCCTTCCTCATCGGGGTATTCACCATCCTCACCCTCCTCCTCCATGCGTACGCCATCACGAGCCCTGTCGAGGCATTCTCACGGGAGATACTCCCCCTCTTTCCCCTCCTTTACTGCATCCCCATCGTGCTCGCCGCCATCTGGTACCCCAGGCGGGGGCTCCTCTTCATCTGCGTCCTCGTCGGCGTCTCCATCGGGATGATCCTCTTCGGGTTCGCGAACGGGATCCCCTTCGATCCCCTGGTCCTCGTGTACATGGCGATCTATATCTGGGTGGTGGCCGCCATCTCCCTCTTCACCATGGGGCAGTGGAGGCGCATCTCCGGGTTCCTCAGGGCTCGGAATGCGGGCGGGCGGGATGATGCCGCGGTGGACGCCGGGGCGACCGCCCCGCTGCCCGGGCCCCATGCGGCCGGCGCCGGCGAGGACCTCGACTCCCTCCTCTCGACCCTCGCGATCCAGGACAACCGGGTGCGCAGGGCGGCCATCTCGTCCCTCGGGAAAAGCGGCGACCCCCGGGCCGTCGGGCCCCTCATCGGGCTCATGGGGGACGAGAACCGTGCCATCCGGGAGTCGGCGGCGCAGGCCCTCGGGTCCCTCGGCGGGCTCGCTGTTCCTCGGCTCATCACTTCGCTCGGGGATGCCGACTGGCACATCCGGATGGGGGCGGCGATTGCGCTGCGGATCATCGGGGACCCGGAGGGCGTGGAGCCCCTTGCACGGGCGACCTCGGACGAGAACCGTTTCGTGCGCCGGGAGGCGGTGAAGTCGCTCGGCCGGCTCGGCGACCCCCGGGCGACCGAGGATCTCATCACCGCCCTGGGGGACGAGGACGATGGCGTCCGGGTCCGGGCCGCGGCCGCCCTCGGGAAAATTGCCGACCCCCGGGCCATCCAGCCGCTTACCGACGCACTCATAGAAGCCGATTCCGAACTGCATGATGCGGCGGTCGAAGCCATATCCAGAATAAAAAATACCAGAACTTTAGCTGAATAATTGGATTATCACCCGGTTTATAGAGAAAGGATTTTATACAGAGAAGCAGATTTAACAGTGAGTATACCTGGAGAGATTCGGGATACTGACAGGTGTAGTCTATGAAACGTCTACTGAGTCGTGAAGATGCGTTCACGGGCCTCGAGGCGGCGATTGTTCTCATCGCCTTCGTGGTCGTGGCCGCTGTCTTCTCCTACGTGGTCCTCGGGGCAGGGTTCTTCACCACCCAGAAGAGCCAGCAGACCGTGATCACGGGCGTCCAGCAGGCCTCCTCGAGTTTCGAGGTACTGGGGGACGTCATCGGCCTCGGCCGGGTCACGGCGGGTGCATGCCCGTGTCCGGAGATCAACTTCGTGAACTTCACGATGGGCCTCGCCCCTGGCGGCGAACCCATTGACATGACGAAGATCGCGATGGTGTATTCGAACCAGAGTACCCGGGTAGAGCTCTCCCAGGCGAGCCCGCTCTTCAACAGCGGCCCGGCTGCAGGCCAGTGGTCCATCATCAGGATCACGAACGGGAACACGAACTATTACCTGGAGACCGGCGAGCAGATGGACATCTCCGTTCACCTTACCTCGTCAACGAGCGCCATCGTCTCCCGGGACACGTTCACCCTCGAGGTCAAGCCCGTCGTCGGCCCGGCCCTCTCCATCAAGAGGGAAGGCCCCGGTGGCATCGACCCGGTGAACGCCCTGCGGTGAGGTGAGAAGAGATGAAGAAATTCCAGAAATCCGAAGCCTTCACGGGCCTTGAGGCGGCCATCGTCCTCATCGCCTTCGTGGTGGTTGCCGCGGTCTTCTCGTATGTGGTCCTCGGGGCCGGGTTCTTCACGACCCAGAAATCCCAGGAGGTCGTCTACAAGGGCGTCCAGCAGGCCACCTCGAACATCGTGATCAACGGCGAGGTGTACGGGGACGCCGAGGGAACCGCTGACGTGAACTCGGGCCCGCACGGGATCCACACGATCCTGTTCAGCATCCAGCTCGCTGCTGGCGGAACCCCGGTCGACCTCAACCGGACGGTGCTCACCTACCAGAACCGGAGCGTTCTCCAGAACCTGGACTTCGCGAGCAACATCTACAAGCCCGGGGTCCAGCCGTCCAATTACCAGTGGTGCATCGTCTCGACCCAGAACGACGACGGGGACACCGCCCTCGAGCGGAACGAGAAGTTCACCATCCAGGCGAACCTGAGCATGGGATCGTCGAGCCTCCCGGCGGGCGAGGAATTCACCCTCACCATCAAGCCGGACGTGGGCGCGGCCCTCCCGCTCGTGAAAACGGCGCCTGGCGGGATCACCGTCATGAACATCCTGACCTGATCCCTCACCTTTTTTTACAGTGCATGCGCCGCGCCCGGTGCATGCCGGGGATAGCAGGTGATGTATCCGGGGGGACCACCCCCGGATGAACGAGGCGCAAACCCGATTTATTTCCCGTTTTAATGAAGATTTTCAGGTTATTTTGTAAACACTATGTCTTTTATGAAAAATAGCAAAACACAAGGTATATTTAGTATGAGTGATTAATTTTTTTTACGTGAGTGTGCTATGGCCAGGCTCAATCTGAATATGCCGCCGTCACCGCAGGATGAGGCACCCGCCGCTGCCGCCTCACCTGCCGGGGACGCGGACGTGAAGCTCCTCAAGCTGCAGGACGAGATGGACCTCATGAAGACCTCCATCAAGAAGCTCCTGATCGATATCCGGGACCGGCTGAACGAGAAGGATAACCCCTTCCTCACCCATGGGCCGCTCCCGGGAAAGCTCCCCGAGGCTGAAGAGGCCCCGGCCGAGGAGGAGAAGGAAGAGGAGGAGGTCCCCGCCGGTGAAGAGAAGGCGGAGGAGCAGGAGGAGTCCTTCCCGGGCGCCGAGAAGAGCGTCCAGGAGGAGCTTGCAAACATGCTGCGGGGAAAGGGAAAGATGCCGCCGGCCATGCCCTTCGGATCCGGGAAGCTCGGGGAGAAGCTCCGGCTCCGGAAGGTACACCGGCTCTTTGGATGGACGTCGAAGATCATCAACCGGTACGGCCATGACCGGCTCGAGATCCTCCTCCAGGCCTATACGAGCATGGGATACCTTACCGAGGAGATGGAAGGCCAGATCCGGGAGATCGGCCGGCTCCTCCCCGCCTCGCTCGGGGAACTCCATGTCATCGGACCCGACGAGTTCGTCTCCGAGCTCTATATCCTCAACCGGATCCTCGACCCCAAGGACAACACCCTGGACGAGGACATGATCGAGGTCCTCATGACCCACCGGATCCCGGGCCCGGTGGCCGCGGTCCCGAGAAAGGCCGGGAAACCCGAGAGCGATCAGGTCTTCGAGTGGATCGACAGCATGGACAGGACCTGATGGATGTCGAGTGAGACAATCGTTACGGCCATCTTCCTCATCACCGCCATCGTAGCGGCAGGCATCCTCACCTCCCAGATTTTCCCGGCCATCTATACCATGTCCTCCACCTTCTCCTCCTCCTCTTCGAAGGCAGACCAGCAGATGCGGACCGACATGGTCATCGTGAACAGCTTCGCGGATTCGGCAGGGAACGCCCAGGTCTGGCTGAAGGACACGGGTACGAGTCGGATCTACCTGAAGGACCTGAACATGTCCACCCTCTTTATCGGTGCCCCGGGCGACTTCGAGGCCCTCTCCCAGGATGATCTCGTGGGCGCCCCGCCGGCCGCCGGCAAGTGGAGCTACGATATCCTGGATAACTCGAACGCCTACTGGGACGAGGGCGAGACCCTCCATCTCATGATGAAGAGCGACCATCTCCCGACTTCGAGGGGGGACGTCGTGTACTTCCAGATGGTCCTCTTCGACGGGACGAAGCGCTCGGAGCAGTTTACGGTGAGCTAGGATATGGGTGCCGGCACCATCATCGCGTCCGCGGTCGCGATCATCCTCCTCATCATAACGGCCTACGTCCTGATCGGGGGGACCCTTGCCACGGCAAAGACCGCCGTCCTTGCCCAGCGTGCCATCTCGGAGAAGGAAAACGAGCGGATCCATACGAACGTCGAGATCATGAACGTATCGAACGACCTCGGGGCCCGGCTGACGTACCTCGAGGTGAAGAACACGGGGAGCGAGATCCTCGGGGACTTCAACCACACCGAGGTGTACCTGATGCAGGGCGGGGTCCCGTACACGTACACCAACCTCTCGGCCCCGTACGACTGGGTCTACCGGATCATGAGCCCCGATCTCGTCCACGGCGAGATCGTCCACCCGGGGCTCCTCGATCCCGACGAGGTTGTGAACATCTCGGTGGCCTACGACCCGGACCCCCTGAAGGGCGACCCGGTGTGGGTGAAGGTGTCGACTGCGAACGGGGTCTACGACTCCGCGTACATCGTGTAGGAGTGCTCTATGCCATTGGAAGACAAGCCAGGATCCCTGGACCAGGCGGCCGAAAAGAAGAAGGCCGTCCTCGTGACGGGGAAGTCCGAGATCGACAAGAAATTCGACGACGGGGTGCCCCTGAAGTCCCTCACCCTCATCGAGGGGGAACATGACAGCGGGAAGTCGGTCTTCACCCAGCAGATCATATGGGGCGGGATGAAGCAGGGCCTGTGCATCGACATTTACTCGAGCGAGACGAACCCCCAGGACTTCCTCTCACAGATGGAGACGATGAGCCTCGACATCTCTGACTACTATGCCTGGGGCTACCTCAGGCTCTTCCCTGTCCTCGTGCCCGGCTTTGACCCCGAGAAGGAGAACATGGAGGAGATCCTCCAGCGCCTCCTCGCCCACATCAGGGAGAGCCAGGCGGAGATCGTCATCATCGACTCCATCACCCTCTTCACCGAGAACACCTCGAGCGAGGTCATCATCGACTTCTTCACGGGCTGCAAGAACCTCTGCGACAAGGGAAAGACCATCTTCGTCACCCTGCACTCCTATGCCTTCGAGGAGGACACGCTCGTCCGGCTCCGGCAGGTCTGCGACGCCCTCCTCACCCTGAAGCGGGCCCTCATGGGCGACAAGTACCTGATGGTCCTCGAGGTCGTGAAGATCCGGGGCGCCCACAAGACCCGGGAGAACCTGGTCTCCTTCGAGGTCGTCCCCGGGTACGGCATCAAGATCATCCCGATATCGGTTGCGAAGGTCTGATCCATGGGCACCCTCACCGTCTCCCTGACACTCCCCTTCAACCCGGCAAAGGCCGACGAGGGGAACGACTGCGCAAACAACATCGAAGGCTGCTCGATCTACCGGATGCTCCCGGCGCATGCAAAGGAGTACGCGCAGAGGAGCCCGCACCTCCTCGAGTACCTCCATACCTACCCGGTGAACACCTACGGGGTCCCCCTGTTCTTCTCGGAGCTGAAGCGGGACCTCAAGTCGATGAAGGACCCGAACCTGATCTATCCCGCGGGCGAAAACACCTACATCCACATCTTCCCCGACCCCGTCGATGCCCGGAACTACTACATCCCCATCGAGCCCTCCTTCCTCCACTCGGTGAACGACCTCATCCCCGCGGTGGAGGTCAAGCTCGTGAACCTGCTCGACGCCCTCGACCGGGACCCCATCAACGATGCCGAGCGGGCCTCGGTATTAAAGGAACTCGTCTCCCGGGTTGTCTACGTCACGAAGCAGGGCGAGACGGTGGAGGGGCTCATGGCCCAGATCGCGGCGAAGCAGGGCATGAAGGAAAAGATCATGGGGTTCCTGAACAAGGACCTGACTGCTGCGACCGACAACGAGGCCGACGCGGCGCTCGCGAAGGTCCCGAAACTCCCCGACGGCCGGATCGTGCTTACCCCGCAGGAGTACCAGGCGGTGGAGTACCTCATGATCCGGGACAAGATCGACCTCGGGGTGCTGAAGCCGTACATCAACGACCGGTATATCGAGGATGTCACCTGCGACGGCCTCGGCCCGATCTTCATCGAGCACAAGATCTTCAAGGGCCTGAAGTCCATCATCGAGTTCCACAAGTCCGACGAGCTCGACCAGTTCGTGGTGAAGCTCGGCGAGAGGCTGAAGAAGCCCCTCACCTACCGCACGCCCATCGTGGACTCGACGCTGCCCGACGGGTCCCGTATCAACATCGTGTACGGGACCGAGATCTCGAAGCGCGGCTCCAACTTCACGATACGGAAGGCCATGGCCGACGACGTCATCAGCATCCTCAAGCTCGTGGAGTTCGGGACCTGCAACTACCTGATGGCGGGGTACTTCTGGATCTGCATCGAGCACGGGATGTCCCTCTTCATGAGCGGGGAGACGGCCTCGGGGAAGACCACCTCCCTGAACGCCGTGACGGCCTTCATCCCGCCCGAGCACAAGATCGTCTCCATCGAGGATACCCCCGAGCTCCAGGTGCCCCACAAGAACTGGACCCGGGAGGTCTCGAAGGCAAAGGGCAAGGGGGAGGGCGAGGGGGCCGATGTCACCATGTTCGACCTCCTGAAGTCGGCCCTCCGTCAGCGGCCGAACATGATCGTGGTCGGGGAAATCCGTGGTGTCGAGGGGTCGGTCGCCTTCGGTGCGATGCAGACCGGTCACCCGGTGCTCTCCACCTTCCATGCGGCCTCGGTCGAGAAGCTCATCCAGCGTCTCTGCGGTGACCCGATCAACATCCCGAAGACCTACCTCGATAACTTGAACCTCGTCGTCATCCAGAGCGCGGTCAAGCGCCCCTCCGGTGAGACCGTCAGGCGCATGCTCTCGGTAAACGAGCTCGTCGGGTACAACGCCGATACCGGCGGTATCTCCTTCGTCGAGATCTTCAAGTGGAACCCCGTGAACGACACCTTCGACTTCTCGGGAAAAGGGGCGAGCTATATCCTCGAGAACAAGATCGCGACCCTCCTCGGCTTCCCCGACCACAAGAAGGCCGAGATCTACGACGAAGTGGACAAGCGGGCACGGATCCTCGAGCGGCTGCACAAGGCGGGCTACGTTGACTTCAAGGACCTCTTCCAGATGATCACGAAGGTGAAGAAGGAAGGCCTGCTCAAGATCGGGAGCTAGGGATGGCGGGACTCTTCGGCGGGTTTGCAGACGCCCTGCGGGCAAGGGGAGATGGGAAGCTTCCCTTCGCGGACCAGGTGAAGCGGGTCAGCGGCTTCGTCCAGAGCGTCGACGAGGAGAAGCGGACCCCCGCCGACCTCCTCTTCATGGCGACCTACATGGCCTCCATCACGACCGCGGGGGTCTCCCGGCCGGACATCTTCTCCTACACCGGCAGGCGGTACGAGTACGTCCCCACCAAGTACGTGGCAAAGGTTGACTACTTTGTCAAGCGCTGGAACTACAGCTATGCCGAGGCCCTGAAGATCGTCGCAAAGAAGATCAAAAACGAGGTGCTCCAGTCGGTCTTCAACCGGTACGCAAACGCGATGGAGAGCGGCGTGCCCGACGAGGACTTCCTGGACCGGGAGCTCGACACCATCAGGAGCGTGTACCGGAACACCGTGGAGCAGGGCCTCGAGATGCTCAAGAAGTGGGGCGACGCGTACATCGCGATGCTCTTCTCGGGCGTGCTCGTTTCCCTCATCATCATGCTCTCCATCGCCATTTTCTCTGCCGGCGGAATCGACCAGACCCTGAACCTCTCGTACCTCATCGTCATCATGATCTCCATCTTCGGCCTCGTCACGATGTACCGCTCTGTACCCGAGGACCGCCGGACCCACGGTCTCGCCGACCGGTGTTCCCGGGAGCAGGGCCTCATCAGGAAGCTCGAGCGGCCCCTCGTCCTCGTCACGGCGGCCGGCTGCATCATCCTCTGGGTCACGGGCCAGAGCGCCGGGTTCATCTACCTCCTCATCGGGATCCTCCTCGCGCCCCTCGCGATCCTCGGCTTCATCGACGACAGCAAGATTGTCGGCCGGGACAACGACTTCCCCACCTTCATCCGGACCCTCGGCTCGGTGATGGGGGGGAAGGGGGTCCCGATGGTGCAGGGTTTCACCGAGGTGGACCGGGCCTCGCTCCCCAAGATCCGTGACCTCGTGGACTCCATCTACTCGAAGCTGAACCTCGGCCTCGACGAGACCCAGAGCTGGAGCCGGTTCATCGGCGAGTCGGGGAGCAATAACATCTACAAGTACACGAACATCTTCCGGGACTCGGTCACCCTCGGCGGCTCGCCGGACAAGGTCGGCCTGATCGTCGGCACCTCGAGCCTGGACCAGGTGCTCCTCCGGGACAAGCGCCACCAGGTCTCGATGGGCTTCGTCACCCTCCTCGTGCCCATGCACGCCGCCATGGTGGGTATTCTCCTCTTCCTGTTCTTCATCATGAGCAACATCTCGAACTCCATCGAGAACGTGATGTCGAACCTGGGGGAGTCCCAGGCGGCCATCTCGGGGAGCACCTCGTCGATGCCGTCGGGCCTCGACGTCACCTTCCTCATGCACTTCCCCGTCGACAAGATGACCACCTACGTCATGATCATCATCCTCCTCATCACCGTCTCGAACATCATCGCGGGGAAAATCGTGTACGGGGGCGACCGGTACATCTTCTACCTGTTCTCGACGATCCTCTTTACCATCAGCGGGGCGCTCGTCATCCTCGCGCCTATCATCGTGAACATCTTCTTCACCATTCCAACCTTCCCCACGGGAGGAATCACATGAACGAGAGAATACGCCAGATGATCCTTGGCCTCGGAACCTTCGGAACGGGTACGGCGCTGCTGTACACCGGGATGAACCCCGTCCTCCTCGTCCTCACGGACACGGTGGTGGGGATCGGGATGCTCTTTGCCGCGGGCTCCCTGAAGATGGAAGACCTCCGGATCCGGTCGGCAGCCTCTGCGAGAGAGGTCGTGCAGGCCGGCACCGTGCCCGAAGCGCCCGGAGGGCTCCGGGCTTCACTCGGGAGGATGAGGAGCCTCAGGCCGTCCCGGGGCGCGGCCGGCGAGCCCGCTGAGGCGGTCGCTGAGGCCGAGAAGGAGAAGATCGACCTGATGCTCGACTCGGCGCTCGTCGGCCAGTCAAGAAAGATCATATCCCTCGCCGAGGGCCGGCCGAAGGCCGTCACGCCGGTCCAGCCGGCCGCGAAGGCCTCTCCTGCCGGGGCGAAGCCGGCGCCCGGGGCGGTGCAGGGAGAGGGGCAGGATAACCCCTTCGACGATCTCACCGGGGTGGACATCCCGGCCCAGCTCCTCGAAGAGGTCAGCGGCGAGGAGACAGCCGGGGCTGCGGGCGCCCTCGCCCCCGTCGCCGGTACCCCCGGGCCGGGTGATCTCCAGGCGGCCGCCTTCCCCCAGCCCGGGGAGGAGCCGGAGCCGGTGGTGGAACCCCCGGTGAACGTCCTCACCCTCGCCGACGGCGGGCTGGGTGCCGACGACCTCCTCTCGGCCCTCCGGGCAGAGGCGATGAGGGAAAAGAGGCGGGACGACACGAGCCTCCTGCGGGACCTGAAGGGCGTCAGGGTGAGCGGGAAGCAGCTCCTCGACGAACTGGGAGACGTCCTGCACGAAATGAGAGGGAGATAGGGTCCCATGGCGGGTGGCGCAGGAGTCCGCACGGGGTCCCGGAGCCCCGGGCTGGTCCCGGTCATCCTCCTCGCCCTCGTCTTTGCAGTCTCCGGGCCAGCCCTCGCAGGCACCGTCCTTTTCATTGCCTCGTCGAACCAGATCTCCTCCCTCGGGGTCCTCGACATCGCCGAGGACCCTCACGGGACCCTCTACTTCGGGACCGACAACGGCCTCTCCATCTACGACGGTTCGTGGCAGATCCGCCACATGACCTACGGTAACGTGAGCTACGGGCTCCTTTCGGACCATATCCTCGCCGCCGAGTTCGACCCCGCGGGCCACCTCTGGCTGGGCTACCCCGACGGCATCCAGGTCATCGAGGACGGCCTGTACGAGACGAACCGTGACCAGCAGCTCTTAAAAAGCCTGGACATCCACGGGCTCCTCCTCGCGAACGGGAGGATGTGGGTCGCTGCGGGGACGGCGGGGCTTCACCGGTACCGCGACGGGACCTGGGAATGGTTCCAGCCCGGCGGCCGCGAGGGGCTCGGGTGCAACTACGTGGACTCGATGACCGCCGATAACGGGGGAAAGACCCTGTACGCGTCCTGCAACACCGGTATCTGGTCGACGGAGAACTCCGATTCCCCTGTATCCTTCACCCTCTTCACCGATCCCCAGCTCGCCGCGGGATCGGCCTACCGGCTCAAGGAGGACCCCTTCGGGGGAATTTACATCTTCAACTCGTCAGCAATCCTCCACTACAACCCGCAGGACCGGCTCCGGCTGATCGCTACCCCCGACGACCTGATGATGGGGATCGACATCGCGGACGTCCAGGTCGACCCCTCCGGGGCCCTCTGGATCGCGACGAACTACGGCCTCTACAAGTGGGATTACGGCGTGAAGGACCACCTTGATGCCCCGAGGGGGATCAGGAACAACGCGGTGAAGAGGCTCTACCTCGACTCCCAGGACCGGCTCTGGTTCGTCACCCCCGAGAACGTCGGGTACTACCAGCTTCCCCCGGAGAGCGGGGCGGGGAACCCGACCATACCCGTCGATACCTTCCCCGTCGTGACGACCTATCCTGCCCCTCCGGCTCCCCCGGCGCACTCCCTGACCCCCGCCGTTTCCTACACGGAGGTCCAGGAGGCCCCCGCGGCACCCCCGGGCCCCCTCGAGGCTTTCTTAAAAGCGATATCAGGGTTTTTCGGCCGGCTCCTCGGCCGGTGAACCACGGGAATCCTGCCCGGTTTTATTACCTTTCTATCCCGAGCTCGTTTAAGCAGAACCGGTCGATGGAGTCGAGGAGCATCTTCCTCGCCCGCTTGTTCCGCTTCTGGTCCTCGGCGGAGGTATCGGCGAGGAGGTACTCGAGGGAGACGTAGTAAAAATCGAACCTCGGGAACTTCCCCTTGAGCTCACGAAGGGTGGCGAGCGCCTGCCGGTGGTCGTTGTTCATGACATGGTAGGCGATGTCCATCGTCCCGGGTATGTGCTCGGGGATCCCCTTCATGAGGAGCAGCTTCCGGAACCCGTCGTACGTGGTCTTCTTCATCGAGAGGAGGGAGATCATGAGCCCGAAGTACAGGGGTTCCAGCCCGTCGGGGAACTGCTGGATCATCTGCCGGACGACCACCGTCGCGCCGTCACCGTCCCCGGTCTCGAGCTTGAAATGGTACATCTCCTTCAGGAAGTACATGTCGTCGAAGAACCGCTCGGTCGCGATCTTGAGGAGCTCGCTCTTCATGTCCCGGTTCTTGTCCCTTTTTGCCTTCTCGAGCCCCACGAAGAGGAAGCCCTTCTCGTTCGGGAACCACTCGAGGGCGCAGGAGATCATGAGCCAGAAGGCCCTCCTGAGGACCGGTTCCTCCTCCTCCCGGATCCGGAGCTCCCTGAGGGCGTTGATGGGCGGCCTCGAGTTCGCGAGCCGGAGCATCTCCTCCCTCGCCATGAGCTCGTACTGGTTCGGCCGCTGCTCCTTCTCGTCGACCCTGATGGCCTTCTCCTTGAGCGAGGCGATCTCCTTCATCGAGAGCATGTAATAGCAGTATGCCACCGCCGCGCCGATGGTCGCGTCCAGGTGGGTGTACTCCTTCAGGAGCCGGATGGCGGGGGCGAACTGCTCGCTCTTCAGGAGCTCGATCCCGGCGATGATGTCGGTGCCCTGCTTCGCCCGCTGGCCCTTCTTCGCCCGCACGGCGTTCGCGCAGACCTTCTCGACGAACGCGAGGTTGTTCCCCTGCCGGGAGTCGGAGAGGATCCGCTCCGTGACCGAGTCGATGAACTCGTCGTGGGCCTCGTCCTTGATGCCGGGGAAGGAGTCGTTGAGCATCGTGATGATGTGGGCAAAAAAGACGGGGAGGGTCTGGACGATCTCGGCGATGTTCTTGTCGATGTATTCGTGGAACTCTTTCCTGACCTTTTTCAGCCTGTCGTCGGGGCTGAGGCCGGGGAGCTTCTCCTCCTGCATCATTGAATGAATATACGGCGGAAGTTATATTAACCTTTAGTGATTTTTGCCCCGACGACGATGATCCGGAGAGAACGATTTCAGCCCTTTGAAATCTCCGAGTAATAATAGTTACCCGACGCCCTCTGCTCCCGGTCGAGGAACGAGCCCGGCTTGTTGATCCGGGGCCGACCGCTCCTGTCCCTCCGGAAGGTGATCCCGAGGGTCCGGAGGAACCTGTTCATCCCCTCCCGCATGGAAAACGGCCCCTCGGCGACACCCTGCCTGCCCGGCTCGCCCGAGAAGACCATGAGCCCCTCGCTGATGATGTCGATCAGGTAGATGTCATGGTCGATGACGAGGATGCCCGCCTCCCGCTCCTGCGCGAGGTTCCTGATGACCCTTGGAAGCTTCACCCGCTGCTCGACGTCGAGGTGGGCGCTCGGCTCGTCGAGGATATAGAGGTCCGCCTCCCGCGAGAGGCAGGTCGCGATGGCGAGCCGCTGGAGCTCCCCGCCCGAGAGGGTCTTTGCCGGCGAGGCAAGGAGGTGGGTGAGGGCGAGGGGTTCGAGGACCTCGTGCTGGAAGAAGGAGCTGTCGAACCGGGTCGTCGCGGACCTGAGGATCGACTCGACCGTCTCCTCGGATTCGGCCTTGAGGTACTGGGGCTTGTACGAGATACTGAGGGCCTGGACCATTTTCCCCCGGTCAGGCTCCTCCTCCTTTGCGAGGAGCCGGGCGAAGGTGGTCTTCCCGATCCCGTTCGGCCCGACGACGCCGAGCACCTCGCCGCAGTGGATCTCCCCGCCCTGCACCTCGAGAGTAAAGCCCGGGTACTTCTTCACCATCGCGGGGAGCTCGGTGAGCACCTCGAGTTCCTGCCGCTCCCCGTGCTGCCTGCTCTCGAAGACCACCTGGTACTCCCGGAACCGCATGTTCTCCTCGGCGAGGTACCCCTCGAGGTACTGGTTGATCCCCACCCGGACCCCCTTCGGCTGGGTGACGATCCCGAAGACCGCGGGCTTCCCGAAGGCGATGTGGACGGTATCGGCGAGAAGGTCGAGGATGGCGAGGTCATGCTCCACGATCATGATGGGCCGCTCGGCCGCGAGCTCACGGATGAGGGAGGCCGCGGCCATCCGCTGGTAGATGTCGAGGAACGGGGTGATCTCGTCGAGGAAGTAGAAATCGGCCTTCCGGGAGAGGCAGGCGCAGATGGCGACCCGCTGGAGCTCGCCCCCCGAGAGTGACCCGATGGGCCGGTCGATAAGGGGCCCGAGGGAGAAGGCCGCAACGTACCGGGCGAGCTGCCCCCGCTCGTCCGTGGTCTCCAGGAGCTCCCCGACGCTCCCTTTGAACATCTTCGGGATATAGTCGATGTACTGCGGCTTCGTCGCGGTCTTCACCCCGCCTCCTGAGACCATGCGGAGGTACTCGAAGAGCTCGGTGCCCGTGTAATGGGAGAGGATCTCCTTCCAGGGGACGTCGCGGTCGAGCTCGCCCATGTTCGGCTTCAGGCCCCCGGAGAGGATCTGGATGGAAGTTGACTTCCCGATCCCGTTCGGGCCGAGGAGACCGGTCACCTTCCCCGGGACGGGGATCGGGAGGCCGTAGAGGGCAAAGGCGTTTTTCCCGTACCGGTGGGTGGGATACGGGAGCTCCTCGGGGAGGCTCACGATGTCGATGGCGGAAAAGGGGCACTTCTTGATGCAGATCCCGCAGCCGACGCAGAGCTCCTCGGAGACAACCGCGGTGCCCTCCTCGCCGATGACCACCGTCTCGTCGCCGGTCCTCACGCGCGGGCAATAGATGATGCACTCGTTCCCGCACTTCTTCGAGTGGCAGCGGTCTTTATGGACTACGGCGATCCTCATGGTCCGTCACGGGGTGGTGAGGGTGGGTATCTGTGAGGAGAGGAGGATGGTCCAGGTGATGAACCAGAGGGAGAAGGTCATGAACCCCTGGTAAAACCAGTCCTTCGTCGTGATGCCGAGATAGTCCATCCTGAGGGCGAGGAAGACGTACTTCTGGAACACGATGCCGGCGAGGAGGAGGAGGATACCGAATACCGTTCCCGCGACCGCTGCTCCCGCCGGGGCGGGGTCGAGGTAGAAGGAGAGCACCCCGACGATGATCCCCATCCCGCAGGCGACCGAGGTCCGCTTGAGCCGGTCCATGTGCTGGGCCTGCTTCTCCTCCCGGGAAAGCTTCCTCTTCGTGGCCTTCTCCGGGGACTTCTCCGGAGCCTTCTCCCCCTCAGGTTTCGCCCCCTTCTCCCTTTCGGCCTTCGGCTCGCCTGCCATATCGCCACCAGTAGTCTATTTTTTTAGCGCTGAAGCCATATGTAGCTTGGGTTTATCATGGCGACGGCGCAGGGGATGAGCGGGGTGGACCTCACAGCAGCGGTCGCCGAGCTCGCCCCGCTCCTCCCCCTCTGGGTCGGGAAGATCTACCAGTACGACCAGAAAACCATCGCCATCCGGCTCCAGGGAGAGAACCATGCCCGCCACGCCCTCGTTATCGAGTCCGGGAAGAGGGCGCACCTCGTGAAGGCTCTCCCCGAAGCGCCGGTGAAGCCCGGGGGTTTTGCCATGCTCCTCAGGAAGCATCTCGAGGGTGGGCGGGTGCTCGGGATTGACCAGCACGGCCTCCAGCGGATCTTCACCATCACCATCGGTAAAAAGGCAGGGAGCCTCCGGCTCGTCACCGAGCTCTTCGACGAGGGGAACATCGTGCTCTGCGACGAGGCTGGGACCATCATCAAGCCCCTGTGGCACCACCGGTTCAAGGACCGGGAGGTGGTCCCGGGGGCGACCTACTTCTTTACGGGAACGGATTGTTCAGAGATGTCTCCTGCCGCCCTCGGGGCCCTCCTCGCCGCATCCGGAAAGGAGATCGTGAAGGCCCTTGCCGTCGGGTGCATGCTGGGCGGGAGGTACGCGGAGGAGGCCTGCGCCTCTGCGGGAATACCGAAGGATACCCCCGCCGGATCGGCGGACCCGGGGAAGGTCGGGCAGGCAATCGCCGGCCTCCTCGAACGGGTGAGGACGGCGAGGGAGCCGGTCATCACCCCCTCGGGCTGCTGGCCCTTCCCCGGAGCAGGTGAAAAGGTCAGCGCCCGGTTCGCGAGTTACCACGAGGCGCTCGAGGCATACTATGGCGGGCCTTCCCCGGCACCGGCGAAGGAGAAAAAGGCCGCGGCAAAACGGAGGGGGACCATCCGGGCCCGGCAGGAGGAGAGCCTGAAAAAGTTCGAGAGAGAGATCGGCCGGCTGGAGAAATCCGTCGAGGCCGTCTATGCGAACTATCCTCTCGTGGAGGAGGTCATCCGGGCCCTTTCGTCGGCAGAGAAGAAGAACCCCTGGAGCGAGATCGAGAAGACCCTGAAGGAGAGCGACCTCCCCGCGGCGAAGGCCGTCGTGCAGTTTCACCCCGAAAAGGCCTCGGTCACCCTCGACCTCGACGGGGAGCAGGTGACCATCTCCGTCAGGGAATCGGTCAGGGAGAACATCGGCCGCACCCACGAGGAGATCAAGAAATACCGGCGGAAGCGGGACGGGGCGATGGCGGCCCTCGCCCGGCCGCTCCCCGTGCCGCCGGAGAAGGCGGAAAAGCCCGCGGAGGCGAAACGCCGGTGGTTCCACCGGTTCCGGTGGTTCGAGACCTCGGACGGGGTTCTCGTCGTCGGCGGGAGGGACGCCGGGCAGAACGAGGAGCTCGTCCGGAAATACCTCGCGGGAGGCGACACCTTCGTCCACGCCGACGTCCACGGCGCGGCGGTGGTGATCGTCAAGGGGGCCACGGAGCGAATGGACGAGGTGGTGCAGTTCGCCGCCTCGTACTCGGGGGCCTGGAAGAGCGGGCATGCCTCGGCCGATGTCTACGCGGCACACCCCGACCAGGTCTCGAAGACCCCACCATCGGGCGAGTATCTCTCGACGGGTGGCTTCCTCGTGCGGGGCGAACGGACCTGGTACAGGGACGTGCCCCTCGCCATCTCGATCGGCCTTGCGGACGGGGAAACCCCCAGGGTCATCGGGGGGCCGCCGGCCGCGGTCACTCCGAAAACATCCCGCCGGGTCACCATCAGGCCCGGCATCTATGAACCGAACGACATCGCAAAGAAGGTCGTGAGGGCCCTCAGGGAGATGCTCCCCGAGGGCGAACGCGGGGGCCTGCGGAGGGTTCTTTCGACCGAGGCGGTCGCCGCGTTCGTACCTCCCGGCGGGTCGGAGATGGTGGCGTCATGAACGGTGGCGGCAGGGCAGGGAAGGAGGCGGGTTCCCGATGAAGGCCGAGTTCCTCGAGATGAAGGGATCCCACGGCGAGATACGGCTCTTTGCCGAGAGCGTGGATGACCTCTGGCACCTCTCACACCTGATCCGGCCGGGGGACCTCGTCTTTGCCACGACCTTCAGGTCGGTCGAGACGGTCACCGACAAGATCCGGCCCGAGAAGCCGGAGAAGAAGCCTGTCCGGCTCGGGATCCGGGTCGAGGGAGTGTCCTTCCACCAGTACTCGAACCGGCTCCGGATCAGCGGGGTCATCCAGCACGGCGTGGACGAGGGATCGCACCACACCATCAACCTCGACGCGGGGAACGAGATCTCGGTGATCAGGACCTGGCGCCAGGTGGACCTGGACCGGATCGACCGGGCGGTGAAGGCCACCTCGACGGGAGCGGTCCACATCCTCGCGATCGAGGAGGGCGAAGCGGAGCTCTACCGGATCCGGCAGTACGGCCCCGAGCTCGTATCGACCGTCGTGCAGGGGAGCAGCAAGGGTGCAGATACCGGCGCACGGGGCCT
>DATJPK010000025.1:0-3078 GCA_035506435.1 Methanomicrobiales archaeon | reverse complement strand
TTCCACCTTCTGCCGGGTGGCGAGGTGCGTAACGGCCGATATCTGGTCCCGGACCACCATCGCCCCCTCGAAGTCCTGCCGGGAGGCCCGGTCCTCCATCTCGCTCCTGAGCTCGGAGAGGAGCTCCGCCGACCCGCCCTTGAGGATCGACTCCACCCGCTTCACCCGGAGGGCAGACTCCTCCTCGCTTATCCCGCCGACGCAGGGTGCGGAGCAGGAGCCCATGTGGTGCCGGAGGCAGGCCCGCTTCGGGAGCCGCCGGCAGGTCCGAAGCCCGAAGGCCCGCTTCACGGCACGCAGGACAAGGTCCCGTTCCCTGGCAGAGACGAAGGGGCCGAAGTACGAGCCGTCCTCCGACGGGCGCCGGGCCATCAGGATCCGGGGGAACTTCTCCTTCGTGAGCATGATGTAGGCATAGGTCTTCGCGTCCCGGAGGTCGATGTTGTACCGGGGCTGGTGGCGCTTGATCAGGTTGTTCTCGAGGACGAGGGCCTCCACCTCGTTATCGGTGAGCATGAAGTCCGCCGTCGCGACCCGCTCCACCATCGCACGGATCCGGGGATCGGGGGATTCCCTCTGGAAATAGGATGAGACCCGCTTTTTCAGGTCCTTGGCCTTGCCGATGTAGAGGAGAGTCCCGTGAGAGTCCCTGAAGAGGTAGCAGCCCGGCGAAGACGGGACCTGCCTGAGGTCAACCATGGCCGTCCAGGATCCGGCCGAGGAACTGGCCGGTATAGCTCGCCGCCACCCGGCTCACCTCCTCGGGGGTGCCGGTGGCCACCACCTCCCCGCCCAGGTCCCCGCCCTCGGGCCCGAGGTCGATCAGGTGGTCGGCCGACTTGACGATGTCCAGGTTGTGCTCGATGACCACGACGCTGTTCCCCCGGGAGACCAGGTCGTCGAGCACCTGGATGAGCTTCTTCACATCGTGGAAGTGGAGCCCGGTCGTCGGCTCGTCGAGCAGATAGAGGGTCTTTCCCGTCGCCCGCTTGGCAAGCTCCCGGGTGAGCTTGATCCGCTGGGCCTCCCCGCCGGAAAGCGTCGTCGAGGACTGCCCGAGTTTCACGTAGTCGAGCCCGACACGGGAGAGGGTCTCCAGTTTCTGGCGGATGGAGGGGATCTTGTCGAAGAGGGCCATCGCCTCCTCGACGGACATCGCGAGCACGTCGGCGATGGACTTCCCCCGGTACTTGACTTCCAGGGTCTCGCGGTTGTACCGGGTGCCCTTGCACTCCTCGCACTCGATGAACACGTCGGGGAGGAAGTTCATCTCGATCCGGATCAGCCCCTCGCCCTGGCAGGCCTCGCACCGCCCCCCCCTGAGATTGAAGGAGAACCGGCCCGGGGTGTAGCCCCGGATCTTGGCCTCCTTCGTCTCGGCGAACACGTGCCGGATATCGTCGAAGACCTTCGTGTAGGTGGCCGGGTTCGAGCGGGGGGTCCGGCCGATGGGCGACTGGTCGATGACGATGACCTTGTCGATGGTGTCCCCGAACTCGATGGAATCGTACGAACCGGCCTGGACATGGGAATGGTGGAGGGCCCGCTGCATGGCACGGTACAGGATCTCGTAGACCAGGGTCGATTTCCCCGAGCCCGATACTCCCGTCACGGCAGTGAACACCCCGACGGGAATCTTCACGTCGATGTCCTTCAGGTTGTTCTCCCGGCAGCCCGAGAGCGTGATGAACTTCTTCGACCGGCGGCGCTTCTTCGGCACATCGATCTTCATCTTTCCGGCGAGGTACAGGCCCGTGAGGGAGTCCCCGTTCCCCTCGATCTCCATCGGGGTCCCCTCGGCAACGACGGCCCCGCCGTGGATCCCCGCCCCGGGCCCCATGTCCACCACGTGGTCGGCGGAGCGGATGGTCTCCTCGTCATGCTCGACCACGATGAGGGTGTTCCCCAGGTCCCGGAGGGCTTTCAGGGTGTCGATGAGACGCCTGTTGTCCCGCTGGTGGAGGCCTATGGAGGGCTCGTCGAGGACATAGAGGACCCCGGTCAGGTTCGAGCCGATCTGGGTCGCGAGCCGGATCCGCTGGGCCTCGCCGCCGGAGAGGGTCCCTGCCGCCCGGGAGAGGGTGAGGTACCCGAGCCCGACTCGCTCCAGGAACCGGAGCCGGTCATTGATTTCCTTCAGGATCTGGTGGGCGATCTCCCCCTCCTTCGGCGTGAGGGGGAGGTCGTGGAAAAACGCCGTGCAGCCACTCACGGGGAGGTCGGTCACGTCGACGATGGACTTTCCCCCGACCTTCACGGCGAGGACCTTCTGCTTGAGCCGTTTGCCGTGGCAGACCGGGCACGGCGAGACCTGCATGAACTTCTCGAGCTCGTGCCTGCGGTACTCCGACTGGGTCTGCTTGTAGAGCCGCTCGGCCTGAGGGAGGGGCCCCTCCCATTCCCCGACGTGGGACCACTGGGCATCCCCGTTCGACATGGACATCGAGAACCGGATCCGGTCGGAGGAGCCGTACATGAGGGCGTTGTACTGCTCCTTCGTGAGCTCCCGGATCGGGGTGAGCACCGAGAACCCGAAGTGCCTGGCGATGGCCCCGAGGTACTGGGCCCGGTACCCGTCGATATAGTTCCGGTAGAGGGCGACCGCCCCCTCGGCGACAGACTTCTCCCGGTCGGGGATGATCAGGTCCGGGTCGAACTTCATCTGGATCCCGAGGCCGTTGCAGCCCTCGCAGGCGCCGAAGGGGCTGTTGAAGGAGAACATCCTCGGCTGGAGCTCCTCGAAACCGATGCCGCAGTCCGGGCAGGCCATGAGCGAGGAGTAGGTGTGGACCTTTCCCTCTTCGTCGAGGGCCATCACGAGCCCGTCTTCCGAGCGCTTGAGTGCGTTCTCGCAGGCCTCCACAAGCCGCGACCGCTCGTCGGTGGAGAGCCGGTCGATGACGATCTCGATCTCCTGCTTCTTGTACCGTTCCAGGGGGATGTCCTCGTCGGTGCGCCTGATCTCCCCGTTCACCCGCACCCGGGTGTAGCCCTCCCGGTGGAGCTCCCGGATGAGCGCCTGGTACGTTCCCTTCTTCTGCCGGACGACGGGGGAGAGGATGGTCACCGTGCCCGGGT
>DATJPK010000024.1:0-18335 GCA_035506435.1 Methanomicrobiales archaeon | reverse complement strand
CAACGAGGAGAACTACCTGATGCAGAAGTTCGCGAGGACGGTGCTTAAGACCCCGAACGTGGACCACTGCGCCCGGCTCTGCCATGCCTCCACCGTCGTGGGGCTTGCCGGCACCTTCGGCTCGGGCGCGATGACCCAGTCCATTTCCGACATCGCGCAGGCAGAGACCATCCTGATCATCGGGAGCAACACCTTCGAGCAGCACCCCCTCATCGGGCGCCGGGTGATGCAGGCCAAGGCAAATGGCGCGAAGATCATCTATGCCGACCCGCGCCTGACCGCGACCGGGAAGCAGGCCGACCTGCACCTGCCCTTCTTCTCGGGGACCGACGTGGCTCTCCTCAACTGCATGATGCAGCAGATCCTGAAGAATGGCTGGGAAAACAAGGAGTTCATCGAGAAGCGGACCAAGGACTTCGACAAGCTGAAGGCCGTGGTCATGAAGCCGGAGTACGGCCTCGAGAACGTGGCGAAGATCACGGGCCTCCCGGCAAAGGACATCGCAACCGCCGCCGAGTGGATCGGGAAGAGCAAGGCAAACGCCATCCTCTACTCCATGGGAATCACCCAGCACACCACCGGAGTCGACAACGTGAAGTCCGTGGCAAACATCCAGATGCTCACGGGCAACCTGGGGAGGCCCGGCACCGGCGTCTGCGCCCTCCGTGGCCAGAACAACGTGCAGGGCGCCTGCGACATGGGGGCGCTCCCGAACGTCTACTCCGGCTACCAGGCGGTCATCGTCCCCGATAATCACAAGAAGATGAAGGACGCCTGGGGCACCGAGATTGCCGAGGGCAAGGTCGGGCTCACCGTGACCGACCTGATCAACACCCTCGCCGACAAGCCAGGGACCGTGAAGTGCGCCTACATCATGGGCGAGAACCCGATGCTCTCCGACCCGGATATCCACCACGTGGAGAAGGGCCTGAAGAACCTCGAGTTCCTGGTGGTGCAGGACATCTTCATGACCGAGACGGCGCAGTTCGCGACCGTCGTCCTGCCCGCGGCCTGCTTTGCCGAGAAGGACGGGACCCAGACGAACACCGAGCGGCGCGTCCAGAGGTGGAGAAAGGCGGTAAACCCGCCGGGACAGGCAAAGGCAGACTGGCAGATCCTGAGCGAGCTCGCCGGGAAGATGGGCTTTGCAAAGCAGTTCCCGTACAAGAGCGCCGAGGAGATCTTCACCGAGGTGGCGAAGGTGACCCCCTCGTACGCAGGCATGTCCTATGCCCGGCTCGAGAAGCCCGAGGCCCTCCACTGGCCCTGCCCGACGGCAGAACATCCCGGGACGCCCATCCTGCACAAGGAGAAGTTCGCACACCCCGACGGCCTTGGCGTGCTCACCCCCATCGAGTGGAAGCCCCCGGCGGAGGTGCCGGACAAGGAGTACCCGCTCATCCTCACCACCGGCCGGTGCATCTGGCAGTGGCACACGGGCACCATGACCCGCAGGTCAGAGTCCCTCGAGCGCGAGGTCCCGACCGGCTGGGTGGAGATGAACCCTGAGGATGCCACCGCCCTCGGGATCGCGAACGGCGAGATGGTGAAGGCAAAGACCCGCCGGGGCGAGATCCAGATCACCGCGATGGTAACCCCCGGGATCCGGAAGGGCGAGGTGTTCATCCCGTTCCACTACGTCGAGTGCGCGGCAAACATCCTCACGAACAATGCCGTTGACCCGGTGGCCAAGATCCCGGAGTTCAAGGCCTGTGCCGTAAAGATCGAGAAGCTCGGAGGTGCGTAAATGCCAGCCAAGGGAGACATGTTCTATGCCATGTCGGCCGACAAGGCCATCCAGGACAAGGGAGAGCTCGGCGGTGCCGTGACGACGCTCCTCAAGTTCGCCCTCGAGAACAAGATCGTGGACGGGGTTCTTGCCGTGAAGAAGGGCAAGGACCTGTACGACGCCCAGCCGGTGCTCATCACCGACCCCAAGGAGCTTATCAACACCGCGGGGTCGCTCCACTGCGGCACGCTCCTCATGTCCAAGCTCGTGAAGAAGTTCTTTGACGGCGCCGAGAAGATGCGCCTCGGGATCACCGTGAAGGGCTGCGACATGATGGGCCTCTACGAGCTCGCGAAGAGGAAGCAGGTGAACCTGGACAACCTGGTCATGATCGGGGTGAACTGCGGCGGTTCCGTGTCCCCCTACATGGCCCGGAAGATGATCACCGATAAGTTCGGGGTCGACCCGGACAAGGTCCACAAGGAGGAGATCGACAAGGGCCAGTTCATCATCGAGTTCGAGGGGGGCCACAAGGGCATCTCCATGGACGAGCTCGAGGACGCGGGCTATGGCCGGCGGACGAATTGCCGCCGGTGCAAGCTGAAGGTGCCCCGGCAGGCGGACATCGCCTGCGGGAACTGGGGTGTCATCGGCGACAAGGCAGGGAAGGCCACCTTCGTCGAGATCTGCAGCGACAAGGGCGCGGACCTCTTTGACAAGGCGGTCAAGGCAGGCGCGCTCAAGGCCGAGAAGGCCCCCGACGCGGGCATCGCCGTCCGGGGCAAGGTCGAGAAGGCCATGCTCAAGCTCGGCGACAAGTGGCGGGAAAAGGACTTCAAGGGCCTCGGCGAGGGGAACGAGCGGCTGAAGAAGATCATGACCGATACCTCGAAGTGCATCAAGTGCTACTCGTGCATCAACGCCTGCCCCATCTGCTACTGCGTCGAGTGCAGCACCCGGAAGCCGTACCTCGTGCCGCCCGGCCAGGTGCCCCCGCCGTTCATGTTCCACATGATCCGGTTCGTGCACATCTCGGACTCCTGCGTGAACTGCGGCCAGTGCGAGGAGCTCTGTCCCATGGACATCAAGAACTCCCTGTACATGCATGCCATCCAGCAGGACCTCGAGAAGATGTTCGGCCACGTGCCCGGGATCGACCTGTCCCTGCCGGTCCTCGCCCTCGTCGAGGAGCCGACCGAGCGGACCCGGCTCGCCTCCACGGGGAGCGACCAGATCTACGATATCTTCAAGAAATAGGGCTGGCGCCCTATTTCTCTCAACTCCGCTTTTTCTACAAAAAACGTCGTTTTAAAAAAATGAAGCCGGGGGCCTTACTTCTCTCAACTCCCGCTTTACACGGGGCGCCGTATTCAAGACCATGGAGCAGGGAAATCCCGACACTACCCGGAACCGTATGCCGCGGGAGGTCGCGATTTCAGGGGTAGTCCTGCCCGAGGTGCTTCACGTACCCCTTCATTATATCCGTTCTCGTTAACAATCCCAGCAGGGAACCGGGATTTTTCGGATCCGTTACCGGGAGGTGGTGGATCTCGTGCCGTATCATGAGCTGGAGAGCATGTTCCAGGTTATCGTCAGGGGATATGGTAACGAGGTCCCTTGTCATTACCCTGCCCAGCTGGGTGTCGAGCGTATTCCACACGCCGTCGTCCCGGAAGTAACCGGTCGTGATGATGCCGGCGAGGCGATGGTTTTCCACCACCGGAAATCCCGTGTGAGAGGTCTCGTTCATTTTCCTGAGGACGAGGGAGACCGGATCGTCGGGGGAAAAGGACACGAGAGCATCCCCGGGCGTCATCGCGTCGGCAACCCGGATCCGGGTCAGGATCTCGCGGTGGTATTCTCCCCGGTGGGCCCCGGACCGGGCCCGGTCGGGGACCTGCGCCCGGTAAATGGTATCGTTCCCGATGAGGAGAACCGCGATGGCGACTGCACCCATGGCGGGAACGAGGACAGAAAAGTTGCCGGTCATCTCCGTGACCATGATCATGACCGCGAGGGGGGCCCGCGATGCAGAACCGAAGGTAGCGATCATGCCTATGACGACGAAGACTGGCAGGGAGTCAAGGGGAACGAGGCCAGGTGCGAGGATATGGAGGATCATGCCCGTCGCCCCTCCGAAGGACCCTCCGATCAGGAGTCCCGGCGCAAAGACGCCACCGCTTCCCCCTGACCCGATGGTAAGGGATGTCGTAACGATCTTCAGGAACGGGAGAAGGAGGAGCATCCCCATGGGAAGCATCGAGTAGAGTCCCAGCTGGAGGAACCCGTATCCCGAGCCCATACTCCCGAGGGCAATGAGCTCTCCCGAGGGAAGGAGGACGGCCGTGAGCAGGACGATGATACCCATCGTGAGGGCCCCGAGGAAAGGTTTGAGGTGGAGCGGCAGCCCCGTCCGCCGGATCAACTCCTGGAACAATGCCTCGCTGCCGTAAAAGACCCGGATATAGAGGCGCGCGAGGCAGGCGCACAGGGCGCCCAGGACGAGGAAAAGGGGGATCTGGGGGATGGTCCAGAAAATTTCAACGCCCCCGAATATCGGGTTGAACCCCTCGAACAGGGAGAAGATGGCGTATGCAATGATGGAGGCGAGAAACGAGGGGATCACGGCCTCCACTTCGAAATCGTCCCGGTACAGGATTTCTGCCGAGAGGATGGCCCCGCCCAGGGGTGCCTTGAAAATGGCCCCGATGCCGGCCCCGATGCCCGAAGCAAGGGCAATCCTCCGTTCGTGGGGGGTGAGGCCGAGGAATTCGGCCACCATCGAGCCGATCCCGGCCGATATCTGCGCGGCAGGCCCCTCCCTACCGGCGCTTCCTCCCGATGAGATGGTGATAATGGCCGTGATCGCCTTCAGGAACGGGACCCGCTTCCGGATCCGTCCCTCTCCGTGGAAGGCCCTGATGGCAGCATCGGTCCCGTGCCCCTCGGCCTCGGGGGCGAGGCTGTACACGATGAGGCCCGAAAGGAGACCCCCGGCGCAGAGGACGATCAGGAGGGGCCACAGCGCGGCCGGCGGGCTCCACTGGTTGATCTGGACCATGGTCTGTCCCTCCACAGGCATCCGGTACCCGAGGAACGATGCGACGATCGAGACGGCTGTCTGCAGGCCGACGTAGAAGAGGAGGGATCCGAAACCGGACACGAACCCGATCACGAGGGCGATGAGGATGATCCGCCTGAATGTGATCTCATCCAATCCAAAACCCACCGGAGGAGCCCCTTTCCCGGGTCATATCATGGACCGCGTGCACAGAGAGACAGTCCACCGTGCATCAGCATTTCCACCATTCCTCTTCCCCGCCGATGGTGATAAAGGAGGCGGGGGCGTTCTGGTTCGCGTACTCGGTCGCTATCCACTGGGGGGACCGGATGGTCTTAGCCGCCCTGATCTCGTCGATAATACCGGCAAAAGTGTAGCTCGTCCCCCGGTTTCCGAGGACGAGAGAGTTCGCCGCATCGGACTGGACGGCACCTGCAGGGGAGGAGGACTCGGTGATGGCCTGGGAGACCCCGTTTATGTAGATGGAGGGGTTGTTGGCCACGTTTCCCTGGTTGTAGGTGACAGTCACGTAATTCCAGGCGCTGAGGGTGACTGAGCCCGCGGGGGTGTTCCAGTACCCCCTCGTGTTCCCGAAACCCTTCCGGAACATAAGCTCGTTGTTCATGTACGTGGAAAAAGACCACCCGGTCTGGCCCGTGGTGCCGGATGCCTTGTCGCCTATCCTTCCTTCGCTCAGCTCTCCGAGGCCGGTGGGATAGATCCAGGCAGAAAGCGTGCCGCCGGTCCCGAAGATATCGTCGATACTCCCGGCAGACCCGGCGGCGATGTTGTCGTTTGACCCGTCGAACTGCTGGGCGAAGTCCATCATCCCGGCGACCCTGGCCGGGACCTGGGCTCCCGTCCCGCCACCGCCCCGGCCCTCGTTTGCCCCGGCACTGTCAAGGTATTCGCCGGCGGCCCCGGTGCCGGTTTCCTTCAGGTGCCACACGGCATTGAAGTTCGAGCTCCAGGTGTTCGCGACGTCCTGCTGGTCATCGGCCCCGACGTTCCCGTAGTACATCCAGAGGAGGGTGTCCTGGCCTGCCGGAAGGGAGGGCACCTTCACCCACGCGACCAGGGTCCCCGTGGCCTTGGTGAAGGACTCGATCTCGTGGGAGAGTTTCGTCGTGCCGTCCGCAGCGGTGAAGACGATGCCTTTTCCGTCGGCCCGTGCCGAGGCGGCGAGCTCAGGGTCCGATGCGAGGGAAACGAGGACGGGGAAATCGGTCAGGGACCCGGCGACCTGCGAGCCGTGGATGGTGATGCTCTTTCGGTAAGCCCAGTCGCACCGGCCCCCGCTTGAGCTGAAGTTGTACCAGTCCACGCTGGACGGGTCGGGGATCTTCTTCACCCCTTCGAGCGTCTTCCCGAAGAGCAGGACCGAACCGCCTCCCGACTGGTTCAGGACGAGGGCGACGGAACCCGGCATGTCGGGGAGCGAGGCGTAGAGGGTTTCCCCCACGGACCATGGATTGTCGCCATTATTGGTAAAGAGGGAAGTACGGTCCACCCCGTCGACGAATATCTGGTACTCGCCAGCCATGAGGGGATCGCCGCCCTTATGGAGGATGTAGAGGTTCCTGCTCTGGTTCGAGATGATTGCATTGAAGTGAGGAAGCTTCGACGGGAGAGGCGAGGAGAGGAGCAGGGTAGCCCCGATGGTCATCCCGACAACGACAATGCCCACGAGGATAAGGGAGCCGACGACCTCGGATACCGCGGGGAGGTCCGCCTTTCCCGTCCATCCTTTCCGGTCAGGCGTCATGATCGAAGGGAGAGTGTCTCCCCCCGGCACAACGCCGGGGGAGGGGAGGGTTCCCGGGTCCGGTCAGACGTACGTGTCCAGGACGACCTGGCCGGAACCATCGGTGAAGGAGGCGTTTACAACTACGTGGTTGTTCGTCGTGTCGCCCTTGCCGCCGAACTTCGTTGAGTTCCCGACCGCGTTCCCGTAATTCACGAAAACGCAGTCCCCGGCGACGGGACAGAGCGAACCGGAATTATCGTTCATCGTGACCCCGTACCCGACGACGTACCCGTTGTCCTGCCCGCCCTGCCAGGTGACGATGATATCGTTCCCGTTCTGCCGGGCGGTTGCCGCAACCGTCTTGGTCTTCGAGATGCCGCCCGCCATGCCAAACACGAATGCGGCAATGACCGCGGCAAGGATTACCGTGATGGCGACCATGAGAATGACGCCGATCACCGGTGAAACCGCATCATCCCTTTTCATTCTGTACATGTCCATTTCAACTCCACGGAGAGAGCTCAGACGTACGTGTCCAGGACGACCTGGGCAGTACCGTCGGTGAATGACACGTTCACGACGACGTGGTCGAGGCCCGTAGTCCCCTTGTTCAGGAATTTCGTGGTATTGCCGACAGAGTTACCGGTGTTGACCCAGGATGGAGGGGTGTCCTTGAGGAGGACCCCGTACCCGGCAACGTAGCCATTGTCCTGGCCCCCGTGCCAGGTGACGGTAATGTCGTTTCCGACCTGCTTGGCGGTGGCAGCGACAGATTTCCCCCGGCTCACGCTTCCGGCCATCCCGAAGACGAAGGCGGCGATGACTGCCGCGAGGATGACCGTAACGGCGACCATGAGGATCACGCCAATGATCGGCGAGACTGCATCTTCCTGTTTCATGATGGATCACGTTTTATTGTACGTAACGGGCAGTTTTTCTGGAACCTCGCCCTTATTTATAGAGCAGGATTATGGGCGGTTTATAATAAGGATATGCCGTGCGTTGATGCTTTGCAGCACCCTGAAAAACCCTTGAATTTGCGACATAATTGAGAAAAGCGCCCAATTCTGATACGGTATCATTATATATCACATGTGAAAGTTCTGCCGGGGCCGGTCGATCCGGACCCGGAGCCGCGCATGCCGGTTGTCGATCTCTCAGAGGAACAGCTCAGTCACCATGGATGACCCTCTCCCCCGTCAGGCCCCCGTGGGCACCTCAGGTGCCGGTCCCCCGTGACCCCGAAAATCCCCTTCAGGACTCTTTCCATGGCGTGGTATCGACAATAGTCCCGACGACACCTCCCTGGGACCCCTCCCTCGTCATGAAGGGGGCCTTGAAGACGATAAAGTTGCGGTGAGTGCCATCGTCGTAGAAGATACTTGACTCAAAGGTCTGGGTCGTCCCCGTCTTGAGAGCGGTTGCGTCCATGGCCTCGAAACGGTTGGCGAGCCCTGCGGGGAGCACCTCGCCCGCCTTCCTGTCCAGGATCTGGTCCCGGGGCCTCCGGGTGAAATCCTCGAAGGCACGGTTGCACCCCAGGTAGTACCCATGGGTATCCTTATAGAAAACCGGTGAGGGCACCCGGTCAATGAGCTCCTGGAAGAAGAAGAGGTGGTCCTTCAGGCTCTTTTCTGCCTTCTTCCGCTCGGATATGTCCTCGGCGATCACGGTGATACCCCGGGAGCCGTCCTCGAAGATGGTCGAGACGAGGGAGATGGTGAAAAAGGAGGTGGTCCCGTCCTCCCGCTTCACCTCCGCCTCTTTCTGAAACTCCTGGTCCTCCTCCGGGTGTTCGATCCGTCCCCGGATTTCGGGATCGGAGAAAATGCCCAGGTTGAGAGGGGGAAGCTCCTTCCCGATGACACCGGCCCGGGTCTTCCCCTCGAATGCAAGAAGGTTCTCGTTCACGTACCAGATACGTGAATGGGAGTCGATGATCAGGATCATGTCCGAGGAGAGGTTGAGCATCGCGGAGATCGGGACCTTCTGCGAAAGGAAGAAAATCTTGGCACGGCCGATCCGTTGCTTCTCCACCTTTCCGGCGGTGACCAGAATTTCGAGGTACTTCGCCACCGAGTTCCGGTTCATGTGGAGGGCCTGGGAGATGTCGGTGATGGTCAGCCCTCGCGGCCTTGCCCTGAGGAGGTTCGTGATCTGAATCGCGATCCGTTCGTAACCCTTCATCCAGAGACACCCGGCGGGAGAGGTACCTGGAAGAGCTTCTCTCATGCAGGGGTATTAAACAATCTGTGTCCGTCAGCCTTCCCTGGATTCATTAACCTTTGCCGGAAGTTCATAATCCGGCCGGAAAATGCTGGCCGAAGAAAGCCTGTATGGCATCAATTCAGCCGTTATAAGAACAATTGGAAAGGTTTAATTAGATTTTGGCAGATTCCTGTATTACACCTATCCACCATTGGTCTCATGTTGCTGGTATAGGTCGGATATACGTGAGGTGACTGAACTATGGTATTTCATCCCCCAGTACAGATAGTGGCGAAGGCTGGTGATGCCGGTAAATACAAGACGGGATTGCCTGCCTGGAACATGCTGCTCCGCGGCTTCATGGCCGGGGCGTATATCGCCATGGGTGGTGCTCTCGCCACGGTGTGTAGTACAGGCATTTCCTATTCGGCAGCGCAAATCACCGCCGGAGCGGTCGCGGGAGGTTTTGCATCGGCCGGTATGACCCAGCTCATCCTGGGTGCGACTTTCCCGGTTGGGCTCATTATCATCGTGCTCACGGGTGCCGAACTCTTCACCGGTGACGCGATGCTTGCCCCGATGGCTGCCTTTGTCCACAAGATCAGCTGGGCAAGCGTGATCAACCTCTGGATCTGGGTCTACATCGGGAACTTCATCGGATCCGTCTGGTACGCGTACCTGATGGCATACGGGCCCTTCTCGACGTGGGATGCCACGGGAGCAGCGACCGTGACGGCCTTCGGCACGCGTGCGATCGCGATTGCCGCAGCCAAGACGAGCTATGTCGGCACCGCCGGCATGTGGTCGGCCTTCCTGAAGGCAATCGGCTGCAACTGGCTCGTGAACCTCGCCATCCTCCTCGGGATCTGCGCAGACGACCTTATCGGCAAGTTCTTCGGGATCTGGTTCCCGATCATGGCCTTCGTCGCATCCGGGTTCGAGCACTCCGTCGCCAATATGTACTTCATTCCGGCGGGTATCTTCACCCAGGGATTCATCGCAGACCAGACAAAATGGGTCGCTTCGGTGAACTGGGTCTCCATGTGGACGAGCAACCTCATCATCGTCACCATCGGGAACATCGTGGGCGCGCTGTTATTCGTCGGTGTGATCTACTGGGTTGCCTTCCGCAAGGAGATCGCAGCCCTCAAGTAAATCTCCACGGATGAAGTTCCGGGATATCGAGCTGAGGATGGCCCCGGTCCAGATCGGGGTCCTCCTCTTCTTCGCCATTTTTCTCATTTTGGCGTTCCTGATGAGCGGGAGCTCCACGATCCTCGTCTTCGGGATCCCCATGATCCTCGGCCTTGCCGGGATCCCCATCGTGCTCCGGCACATGAGCCAGAGCCAGTACGAGTCGCTGATCCCCACCTATGAGAGAGAGGCCCAGAAGGTCAGGATCAAGGCGATCAATATGAACATGCTCGGGAAGCCCGTGCGGGTCGAGGGCGTCGTCGAGCGTGTCTCATTCGGGTTCCTCGACCGGCCCCAGTTCCTCGTTGCCGACCGGTCCGGCGAGATCTCGGTGAAGATGTTCACCGCGCCCCATGAAAAGATCCGGAAGGACGACGTCGTCGATGTGCTCGGGACGGTCATGAAGCGGTACCTCCTCGTCGGCGAGGACCCCGTGATCAACTGCGTCTCCATCCGCAAGGTCTCCGGCGGAAAACCCGATAAAAAGACCTGAAATACGAGAGTTGTACCCGGTCTCGCCGGGCCATCCCCGGATTCTTACCGATCCCTGTTCCCGGGCAGGGAATGGATAATCATCCCGCGGGTCACCCTTTTCCGGGAGGACGAGACATGGGGGAACCTGAAGAGGACCATATACGGAAGGCGGCCCGGTATGCCGCTTCCGGGAGGTTCAGGGAATCGGTCGAATCGCTGGACCAGGCCCTAGCCCTCGGGCCCGGCAGCGCCGAGGCGCTCGTCGCGAAGGCGACCGGTCTCTCGCGAATGGGCTTTTTCCAGGACGCGGTACGGTGCTGCGAGGAGGTCATCGGCAGGGAGCCGCTCAACCCGGACGCCTGGTTCACCCGGGGGAACATCCTGTACATGACCGGGCAGTGGCGCGAGGCCCTCCGGTGCCTTGACGAGGCAACGAAGATCGACCCGGCCTTCACCGAAGCCTGGTACATCCGGGGGAACTGCCACTACTTCCTCGGCGAGTTCGACGAGGCGATCGGCGCTTACGATTCAGCCATCGGCATCGACCCCCGGTATCCCAAGGCATGGTACAACAAGGGAGTCGCCCTTGCCGACGTCCACCGGTACGACGAGGCGCTCCGCTGCTACGAGGAATGCCTCCGGATGAACCCCGGGGTCGCCGTCGTGTACACGAACTGGGGTGTCGCCCTCGCCGGCCTGGGACGATTCGAGGATGCCATCGGGAGGTTCGACGAGGCGATCGCGATCAACCCCGACGACCCCACCCCCTGGAACAACAAGGCGACGAGCCTCCGGAGGCTCGGGAAGACGAAGGAGGCAGGCGAGTGCGCCGACCGGGTGAGGGAGCTCACGAGGGGTCGGCAGGTGCCCTGGATCTTCAGGTGACCCCCCCCCGAGAACCGGGCCAGGGGCAGGGCCTCAGAACCGGGGATCGAGCCCCTCCCGGATCGACCCCTTCCGTTTGCCGTTCAGTTCCGCAACATAGTCCTCGTACAGGTGTATCCGGGTCGAGACCGGGAAGGGGATGCCGAGGGTCGAGATGATGGCCTCGCCGGGCTCGAGGGTCTGGATCTCGGTGTCCATCGGCGAGAGGTCCTGCTTGGCATGCCCGGCGATGATGGCCCGGTCGTTCCGGTCCGAGAGGCCCATCACGACGAAGGTGTTCATCTGGGCAAGGACCCGGGGGTCGACATTCTTCGGCTGCTGGGTCACCACGCAGAGCCCGACCCCGAACTTCCTGCCCTCCATGGCGCACTCGCGGAAGACCGCGGTCGCCGGGCCGCCAGCCCCGAGGACCCGCTGGGCCTCCTCGATGGTAATGAGGACCTCACTCCTTTCCCGTTCCCCGGCCGTCCCCCACCCCGCGGCTTCTCCCTTGTGCCGGTCCAGTATCTTCCGGGCGAGCACCGAAAGAACGAACAGCTCGCTCCGCTCTCCCATGCCGGGGATATCGATGAGGACGACCCGGTTCTCCGCAAGATCGGCGAGGATATCCCGGATGGAGGACCCCCGTTCCCGCAGGAAGGGGTTGGACTTCACGAGGATGCCTATCCGCCGTTTCATCACCGAGAGCGTGCTCGGTGCAAACTGGGCAAGCCTCCTCGCAATCGCGGGATGGGGGCTCCCGGTGACCCATGCCCCGTCTTCGTCGAACTCGGTGTTCGCGAAGAGGTCCACGAGTACGCTCCCGGGGACGTCCTCGATCATCTCAACGAGCTCCCGCTGCGCAGCCGAGTGGTCGAAGAGGAGGAGCAGGTCGGGGGCGCGAAAGTCGTCATACTCGAGGAACAGGCTGGAGAGGGAGTACTTCCGCCGGAACTGCTCCTCCCGGATGGTATACACCGAGAGCCCGTCCCTGCCCTCCCGGTAATGGACAAGGCCCTCGGTGGGCTGGCCGGTTGCCGAGACCCCCCCGGCCACGTACTCGCCGTGGGGGTCGACGAGGACGAGGCCGAACTTCCGGGCCCTCATCGACGAGGCGCAGAAGACCTTCATGAAGTTACTCTTCCCCATGCCCGTCGTCGCAAATACCCCCATGTGCTGGGGCATGACCCGTGCATGGAGGGCGACCTTTACTTCCCTGAGGACCTCCTGGCCGGACTTGAGAGCCCCAACCTCCACCTCCCCCATTACCTGTTCGAGAAAGAGGAAATCGGCGGCGGACGGGACGAGGACGGGCGAGAACTTGGTGGGGATGGTCCTCGGTTTCCGGAAGGTGCCGTTCCGGTCCACGTACCCGAGCGGCAGGGCCTCGACGACCAGGTACACATCCTCGGAGAGGCCGTAGAAGTGCTCGGCATGGGCGCGGAGGTCCCATTTCCCGTCCTCGAAGTTGGAGCCGTGGGCAAGGTCAGTGATCCGGGCAAAGAAGGTCATGCCCTTGGCCCGGTCCTCGACCTTCAGGATGTTCCCGACGTAGAGCTCCCGGTCGTAGGGAATGGCAAACCGGTACGAGAGGACCGAGTTCCCGACGAGCCGGAACTTGGAGGGGTCGCCCGGATCAGTATCGTGCAAATGCATCATGGATGTCACCAAAGAGGTCGTCAAACCTGCGGGAGTCGAGGCCGGTTTCACCGAGGCCGGCAAGGAGGTCATTCTTCACCTGCATGAGGGTATCGGCAGATATACGTGCGGCAAGGTGGGCATCGAGCAGCGGGTAGGGATAGCCGGTCAGCCTCCCGTCGTCAGACCAGCCTGCGAGGAGGGAGATTACCCTCCCGAGGCCATCGTCGCCGGTCGGGGCCGGGACCTCGACCTTGAAGGCAAGGTCCGAGCCGGGATGGAGGGCCGCGATGCAGGTCGCACCATGCCGCCACTGGTGGTACGGGGCAACATCGAGCCCCTCCTCGTGGATCCTGAGTACCCAGGGAGGGCTGATGGCATGGGCCCTGGCATAGGAAAGGGCTGCCGGGACGAGGGGGAGCCCCCCGCCCCAGGTCACCGCGGTCCTCTTGGTCACGGCGCAGAGGTGAACGCCCCGTTTCGCGCACACCTGGATGAGCCGGACGAGGACCGGGTCATGGCTCGCGTGGGCGACCCGGAGGGCCCCGTCGAGGACGAGGAGGTCCCCCCTGCCGAGCCTGCCCGCGGTCTCGATAGCGGCCCAGTATTCCAGGGTATCCCTCATGACCGCCGCCGTTCTCTGGGGCTCGTCGTCGCGCACTGTCGCCTCGGGGTCCTCGCCGAAGCATTCGCGGTACAGGGCCGCGTAGCTCCCGTCCCGGGCCTCCTGCCCGAGGGTGACGAGCCTCAGGGGGGTCACCGACCTGAAGCTGCGTGCGTCCCCGGAAAAGCCACTGGCCGCGGCCCTGATGACCGCGACCGAGAGGGAGCCGCCGTCGAGGAGCATGGCATTCGACCCGTCCACCGCCGCGACGGTCCCTGCCCGGGAGGGCCTCACCTGCCTGAAGGAACCTGCATCGATGCCGAAGCAGGTGGCGAACCGGTCGGCAAGATCCGGGGGGTCGAGGACACCGATACGTTTCACGAGGGCGTCGAGGTCGCGCCGGTACTCCTCCCCAATGGTCATTCCCCCGCCTCCCCGGTGTCCCGGACCCGGCTCTCGCTCCCCGATACCGCCTCGACGAGGAGGGTATTCCCGAACTCGCCCTGGACCTCCGAGACATGGGAGATCAGGAATATCTGGGGGAAGTACGGCTCCATGTTCCTCAGCGCCCGGAAGATGTTCGACCGGCGTTCCTCGTCCTGGCTCCCGAAGATCTCGTCGAACACGAGGAAGGCGCTGTCATGCAGCTCGTGCATCTCGGCGATGTACCTCGAGAGGGCGACCCGGAGGGCGATGGCCACGTCGTCCTGCTCACCGCCGGAGAACCGGGCGACCGGGTAATCCCCGCCCAGGTCATGGACCAGGATCTCGAAGTCGTCGCTGATGGTGACCGTGTCGTACCGCCCGTCGGTGATCTCGGAGAGGATCCTGCCGGCCTCGTCCTCTATCCGGTCCCTGACCACTCCAAGGAGATGGTCGGTGAACCCGTTCAGGTGTTCCCGGGTGAGTTCGAGGAGCTGGACCAGTTCAGACAGCCGGTCGCGCTCCCGGGTGTCCTCCGCCAGCCGACTGAGGGCGTCATGGAGGCGGACCTTTTCCTGTTCAATGGAGGCCTTTCCTGCCATGGCCCGTTCCAGGCGCCTGTTCTGTTCCTGGGCGTGCCGGGAGTTCTCCTCCAGCCGGAATTCCGCCTGCCGGAGTTCTTCCGGCGAGAAGGCGATGGTCGCGAGCTCGGAACGGAGGTTCATGAGGGTCTGCCCGACGGAGGAGGCCCTGGCATTCAGGTCTTTCTCTTTCCCGAGAAGCACCGGGACCTGGTCCATGCCGGGCCTCAGTTCAAGGAAGCGATGATGAGCCTGTTCGGCTTCGCGGTATTCCTTCTCGATCCCCTGGTGGAGGTCGGTATCAAACCGGAGTTCTTCCCGTGCCCGGACAATACCTTGAATCTCCGCCTCGATCCTCTCAAGGGTCTTCCCGAGATCTTCGATCTTCCGGTTCACCCCTTCCTTCCCCTTCAACCGCTCGGCGGCCCTGATGCTTGCCTTCCAGGGATCCTCGAGCGAGGTATATTCCTCCTCCAGCTTTTCCCTTGCCATGGGGTCATACCCGAGGTTCTCCATCTCGTGCTGGAGTTGTTCCTTTGCTGCGATCTCCTGGATTGCCTCCTCCTGGATCCTGCTCCAGTCAGCCGAATCCTCTCCAAGACCCCTGCACTCATCCATGAGTTTCCTGGCCTCATTCAGGAGTGACTGGAGGGCTCTCAGATCCCCTTCGGCCTTCCGGAGATCGGATTCCTGCGACTCTCTCGCCTCCTGGAGTGCCCTGATGTCCCGTTCGATATCGGCGACGAGGGCCGGATACTGCTCACCCAGGGGCTGACGACAGGTTGGACAGGTACCCTCCGGCCCCCCTGCCGCCAGTGCGGAGAGATTCGCTTCCAGTTCAAGGAGTCTCCCGGACATCTGGTCCCTGCCTGCCTCCCGGTCAGAAATTCTACGGAGGATTCCGCCCCGGCGTTCCTCGAGGGCCGGTACCGGATCCCGCTCCCTGTCCGGGGGTACTCCCGCCCCCCGCGCGAGGGAGATCAGTCGACCCTGCGCTTCCTTCATGCGCTCGATCCGGGTACGGAGTGATTCACCCCGTTTCGCCAGCGCTTCGAGGGTGGCCTGCCGTCTCCCGAGATCCGCCCCGAGCTTGCGGTAACGCTCTTCGAGGTGCCTGAGCCCGTTGAGGCGGCCGGAGACCTCCTGGCGCCGCGCCACGAGGGGGGCGAGAGCCCGGATCTCCTCTTCATCCCGGGCGAGGCGGGCCTCTTCGTCCCTGAGCCGGGTAAGTTCCTCCTTTCCCCCGGCAATCCTCTCCTCTTTCTCCTTTTCCCGCACGGCGAGCTCCCTCATTGTCCGGTATTTTTCCATGCTTGCGTTATACCGCTCCTGGTGAAGGGGAAACTCATCCTCCAGAGTTCGGAGATGCTCGAACTCTTTCCCGGTCACCTTGAGGCGTGCGAGAGTGGCCCTTACCTTCCCGAGCTCCTTCGCCAGTTCGCCGGCCTCCCCCTCTCCTGCCCGGATCAGGGATCTGGCGCCATGGTCCTGTCGTTCCCGGTCCCGCTGGATCTTCGCCTCCTCCTGGAGAGAAACGCGGGCTCCCGCCAGGCGTTTCTCCTCCTCGCCGAGCTCCGCTATTTCAAGGTCCGCATTGGCGATTTGCCGCTCGGTCTCGCCGAGCCGGCTCTCGAGATCGTCCCTGCTCGCACCCTCCAGCCTTCCCTCGATAAGGAGGATCTTCTGTCGGGCCTCCTCGGCCTCACCACGGAGGATCTCCCCGCCCTCGTCCTTCAGGCTGTCGATGCCGAGCACCCTCCGGAACCACCTCTTCCGCTCTTCGGGCTTCGCTTCGACAAGGATGAGGAGCTCCCTCTGCCCCGAGAATATGGTATGACGGAAATCGGCATAGCCCATCCGGATGATCCGTCTCACCGCGGCCTGCACGTCGGACACCCCATCGGCGAAGAGCTTCCCTTCCCGGTAGAGCTCGGCGTCATGCTTCTTCCTCCGGTCGAGAGTCCTCACAAGCTGGAACGCCTCTCCCCTGACCGAAAAGTCGAGCCTCACCTCTGCCCGGTCCCGGGCTCCTGCACCGGCGGAGAGGATGAAGTCGAGCCCCGTCTCCTTCACGCCGAAGAGGCAGAAGAGAATGGCGTCGACAATGGTGCTCTTCCCGGTCCCGTTATTGCCGACTATCCCCGTGATACCGTCACGGAAGTGGACGTCCTGGTCCCGGTATCGCCGGAAGTTCCGCATCTGCAACCTACCGAGCTGCATCGTCCTCCCCGGTCTCCCTTTCCATGACCTTCCGGATGACCCCGGTTCCCCGCGAGAGGACGAACTCGCGCTTCTTCGCCTCCAGGCCCTGTTCCCCGAGGTATTCCCCGAAGAGGGCGACATAATCGACGCCGGTGAGGTCCCGGTGTGCGGAGAGAGGAATCCCCCTCTTATCGGTGGCAAGGATGATCTTCAGGCCAAGGAGCTGCGACCTTGCCTCCTGGAGGATTGCAGGATCTATCGCCTGGAATGCCCGGCGGTCAGCCTCCCGGAGCGTGATGACCGCCATCGCAGGCTCATCAGATGTCCGGGCAGACCGGGCTCTCCCTGATATCTCCTCACCCAGTTCCCTGGACCCGAGACCCCCGCATTCCAGGTCACCGAGGTCGAGCATGGGAGTGCAAGGCAGGGGCAGGGGGTCGACCGTCCCCTTCGCGGTGTCGATGAGAAGGCCGCCCTTGTCATCATGGATCTCGGCGAAGGTGATAAACTCCTGCGACCCGCAATACCAGGCGTTTGCGGCGACCTTCTGCCGGCCATGGTAGTGGCCGAGTGCGATGTAGTCGAACCGTGGCGACAGGATGGTCGCGTCGATCTCGTGCTCCATCACCGTCCCGAGCCTCCGGTCCTTTATAGTGCTCGCGAGCCCGTGGGTGACGAGCACGTTTCCCCCGGTTCCCGCGGGCTCGATCCGGTCGAACTCCTCCCGGTACTGCGACGGCTGGAGCAGGTTGGGGATGAGGTGGAACCGGATGTCCCCGATGTCGACGAACTCGTACCTGTGCCGGTAGGCCGCGTGGACGGGCGCACGATGATATTCGAGGACCCTGAAGGGAGACGTCGTATACCGGGACTTCGTCATGTCATGGTTACCGGCTATGGCGACGAGGGGGATACCCGCGTCCCCGAGCCGGGAGAGGGCGTCGAGCGCGGTCGTGAGCGCGAGGGTCTTCGGCCTGACCGAGTGGAAGAGGTCGCCCGCGTGGACGACAACATCCGGCCGCGCCCTGACGATGGTGTCAATACCTCCGAGAAAGTGGGAATAGACGAGACGCTCACGCAGGTTCACGCCGTCATCGGCGAGGCGGTTGAACTGCGAGAGGCCCAGGTGGCTGTCACCGATGTGGACGAGTCTCATCTTCCCCGGCCCGGAGTCATCCCGCACCGTATATAGAGCTCATGGAGGCGGCGCGAAGATGAAGCACCCCCGATCACCAGCTATCTATACTCCGTTCCCTGATATGTGTGTGCTGATGCTATGTCGGGAAGAGCGGTCGACGCGGTCTTCCGGGGGCTGTTCGCCCTTACCGATATCCGGGTGGTGCTCCGGGAAACGGCCCCCCTCCACGAGCTCTCCGATGAGGATCGGAGTGCAGTCCGGAAGGCGATTGCCGACCTGAAGGAGCAGGCCGGGATCATCGAGGAGGAACTCCTCGGATGAAGTGCACGAGGGAGATCGAGGTCAGGGACCTCGAGGAGGTGGCCATCAACATCGACCCCATCCAGGCCGGGGGCAGGCTCACCGCCGATGCCATGAAGGCCATCATCGCCTGGGGCGACGGGTACTCCGTCTGCGACAACTGCCGGAAGCC
>DATJPK010000023.1:0-17504 GCA_035506435.1 Methanomicrobiales archaeon | reverse complement strand
GGTCACCGCCTCGACGCTCACCGGACCCTCGACGATCTTCGTGATCTCCCGGATCAGCTCCTGGAACCGGTACCGGTCCTTTTCCTGGGCCACGAGCGTCGGGTTCGTGGTCACCCCGTCCAGGATGAAGGCGTACCTCCTGATTTCGTCGGGGTTCGCCGTATCGAGAAAGATCTCCACCGAGGTCAGCTCCTCTCCGTTCTGATCAGGATTTGCACGGCCTCACTAATATACCGGGAGGATATCCCGAGCAGGTCGAAGAGGGCGTCCACCTGCCCGGACCTTCCGAACCGGTCCCGGACCCCCACGAGCCGCATCGGGGCGGGATATTCCTCGGCGAGCAGCTCGGCGAGAGCGCTCCCCGCACCGCCGAGGACATTGTGCTCCTCGACCGAGACGACCCTGCCCGTCTCCCGTGCATGGGCGAGCACGCAGTCCCGGGGGAGGGGTTTTACCGTGTGCATGTCGATTACCCGGGCCGAGATGCCCGCCTTCGCGAGGCTTTCCGCTGCGATGAGGGCCTCCCGGATCATGCACCCGCTCGCAAAGACCGCGACATCGTCCCCGTCGCGGATCACCGGGTACTCCCGGGGGTCGTACCGGTAATCATCGTCGAAGAGGACGATCGACCGCCGCCTCGACAGCCGGATATACACCGGGCCCCGGTTGGCAACGGTGTGCCGGATCACTGCCTTTACCTCGGCACCGTCGGCAGGGACGATTACCTCCATGTTCGGGATCACCCGCATGATAGCGATGTCCTCGAGGCCCTGGTGGGTCGCCCCGTCTCCCCCGAGGGAGAGGCCCGCGTGGGTCATCACGAGCTTCACGTTCAGGCTGTCGAGGGCGACGGTATTCCGGATCTGCTCCCAGGCCCGCCCGCACCCGAAGACGGGGAAGGTGGAGACGAAGGGGATCTTTCCCGAGTGCGCGAGCCCGGCAGCGATGTTCACCATGTTCTGCTCGGCGATCCCGACGTTGATGAACCGGTCGGGGAACTCGCGGGCGAACCGGTCGGTCTTCGTGGAGTTGGACACGTCCCCGTCGATCACCACGATGTCCCGGTTCCTCTTTGCCTCCCCGATGAGCGCATCGCCGTACGCTTCCCGGGTATGGGTGCACCGGTCCAGGTCGTACTTCATCGGACCGCCCTCATTTCAGGCACCCCATCGCCCGCTCGAGCTCGCCGGGAGTGAGCGGGAGGGAATGGTACTTCAGGTTGTTCTCGACGAAGTCGACCCCGCAGCCCTTGACCGTCCGGGCGACGAGGACCGTTGGCCTCCCGCCGGGATTGCCCGTGCCCCGGAAGCCCTCGAGGAGGCTCCCGAAGTCATGGCCGTCCACCTCCCGTGCCTCCCAGCCGAAGGACCGGAACACCCCCTCGAGGTCTGTAACCGGCATGATTTCGCTCACCATCCCGGTCGCCTGGAGCTCGTTCCTGTCAACGATGGCGGTCAGGTTCCCGAGCCCGAACTTCGAAGCGGACATCACGGCCTCCCAGACCTGCCCCTCCTGCAGCTCACCGTCGCCGAGGAGGACGTAGACCCGCGAGGGCCTCCCGTCCATCCGGGCGGCAAGGGCCATCCCCACGGCGGTGGAGAGGCCCTGCCCGAGGGAGCCCGAGGATGCGTCGAGGCCCGGAAGGAGGTGGCTCACCGGGTGGCCCTGGAGCCGGCTCCCGATCTTCCGGAGCGTCGCGAGTTCCTTCACCGGGAAGAACCCTGCCCGGGCGAGCACCGAGTAGAGGCAGGGCGAGGCATGCCCCTTTGAGAGCACGAACCGGTCCCGGTCCTTCCAGCCGGGGTCCTTCGGTTCATAGGACATCACGCCGAAATAGAGGGAGACGAGGATTTCCACCGATGAGAGGGAGCTCATGTAATGGCCGGACCCGGCCGCCGCGGTCATGGAGAGGATGTCCTCGCGGACCTCCCGGGCAATCGCCTTCAGTTTCCCGGTGTCGTGGGTAAGTGTACGGGGCATCCTCTCACGCTCGGTGGAAAATCGGCTTTCCGTCGGCCTGTTCCCATAGATAATGCATCTCTTCTCAAATAATCTTGGTGGAGGGCAACGGGGAAAAACGGGACTCCTCCGGGGGGAACGGCCCGAAACGGAGCCCGGGACCGTTCTATCCGTGGGCCGGTCTGAGAAACATCCTCGCGCAGTCCTGGATCGCGCCCGCGATGGTCGGGAACACGGGGAAGGTGTCGACGAGGTCATGCACGGTGAGGCCGTGCTTCACGGCAAGCACCCCCGCGCCGATGATCTCGGCGGCGAGCGGGGCGCAGACGTGGACCCCGAGCACCGTCCCGGTCCCTTCCCCTGCGACGATTTTCACGAGGCCGCGGGAATCGCCGGTCATGAGCGCCCGGGATATCCCTTCGAGGGATACCGACCGGCACATCACCGCGATTCCGGAGGTTTTTGCCCTGCTCTCGGTCATCCCCACCGAGGCCACCTGCGGGGAGGTGAAGATCGCGTGGGGGAGGGCCCTCGTGTCGATCCGCCTCCCCTTCCCGGTTATCGCGTTCTCTGCCGCGATCGCACCCCCGACCCCTGCCCGGGGCTCGAGCATCGGCTCGCCGGTCACGTCACCCGCCGCCCAGATATGGGGGACGGAGGTCTGCATGGTATCGTCGACGATGATGGCGCCCTTCCGGTCGACCGCGACGCCGCAGGCCGCGAGGTCGAGCTCCCCGGTGTTCGGGGCGCGCCCCGTGGCAAGGAGGAGCCGTGCGGCGGCGAACTTCTCACCCTTCCCCTTCACCCGGGCGGTGACGCTGACCGCTCCCGCCTCCTCGTTCCGCACCCTCACGAGCTCTGCGCCCGTATGTACAGCGATGCCCTCGCCCGCGAGCGCATCCTCCATTGCCGCGGAAATCTCGGGTTCCTCCCCGGGGATGATACGGGGGCTCCGCTGGAGGAGGGTGACCTGCGACCCCAGGTGCGCGAGGATCTGGGCGAACTCGAGCCCGAGTGACCTTCCACCGAGGACAATCACCGATTCCGGGACCTCCTCGAGCTCCAGGGCCCCGAGGCTCGTGAGGAATGGGACCCCGGAGAGACCGTCCACGGCCGGGACCAAGGGGGATGAGCCCGTGGCGATGATGAACCTGCGCGCCGACAGCGTCCGCCCGCCTACGTCGAGGGTATGCGGGGTAAGGAACCGGGCGGCGCCCTCCATGAGCTCGATCCCGAATTCCCCGAAGATCCGGCGGGCCTTCCTCTCGCGGAGGCGCAGGATAAGGTCGCGCTTCTCCCGGATCACCTCGTGCATGTCGAGGCTGCTCCCAACCCGGAGGCCGGCATGGCCATAGTTCCGGTACCGGTGGATCTCCCCGACGGCGAGCAGGAACTTGCTCGGGATGCACCCGTTGTTCACGCAGGTCCCCCAGAGCGGCCCCTGTTCCACCATCACCATTCGCCCGGCGCCCAGGTGGTGAGCCCTCGTCGCGGCAGAAGTGCCGGCTGCACCTGTCCCGATGATTACCAGGTCATACCCGTCGGGCATCCTCCCCTCCCTCCGTAAAGATGGCGCTTCCGTGCCCTCCGGGGAGGAGGCCCCTCCGCGCCTCCTCGATCCACTGCCGTATCACCTGGTAGTGCCCTTCGCAGAGAAAGTTCCCGCCCCGGGCATCCTCCCATGCGATCGGCTCCGGGCATCCCCGGAAGATGCACCTCCCCTCCTTCGGCGAGGTTATCTGCCGGTACCGGTCAATATCCGGGATGAACGTGATGACCGTGTACCTCCCGATCAGGGCCTTCAGATGGTCGGGTGGACTTTCAGGCATGGTGATCCCCTCAGTACCCCAGGGCCTCGTCGACAAGGACCAGGGTCACCCGGCCCTCGGTCTCCTCGTTCGCGAGGATCACGCACTTCCCGATCCGGCTCGGGGTCCCGTACGCATGCTTTGCCCGGGCGTTCTCGAGGGGAAAGGCGTACTCGCGGACCCGTCGGAGCGCATCGTCGAGACTGGGGACGATCTTGTTCGTGCCGCACACGATGACCAGGTGTCCGGCGGCGAACGGCCAGGCCCCGACCCGGCTCCCGGTCCGGTCGCAGGCGACGATCTCCCCCGTCATCGCGATGGCGTTTGCGCCCGAAAAAAAGTACTCCGCGGTGACCGCCTTTCGCCGGAGCTCTCCCCGCTTCCGGTTGTCGTTCTCTGCGGTGATCCGTTCGTGGAGATCAACCCAGCCCGCCTTCCCTGATGCAAGGAGCGCCTCGTACCCGATCTCGATGAGGGTGGTCGAGGAGCCGTTCATCACTTCGGCGCCCCGGGGCACGATGCGGGTGAGGGCCTCGAGGGCCCCCGCACGATCCCGCGCCCTGACGACCGGGACTCCCCGTTTTCCGACGGCATAGATCGTCTCCGCCACCTCGGCCTCCGGCGGCGTCCGGTTCCACCGGGCAGGGTCCACGCCGGCCTCGCCGACGAGGTTCACCGCGCTGTACTGGCTCAGTCCTGCCATGCCACAGGCTCACTATCACCCGATCTGGTATAAAACCATGGGGGGTGAGGGAAAGGTGCCCCCCACCCACACCTTCAAGAAGCTTCGGGCCCAATATCTGCGGAGAAGAGGGAAACGATACATGCTCTCCGAACGGCAGAAACAGTCCTACCACAAGATTTTCCACAAGACATGCCCGGTCTGCGGGGCCGAGTTCGACACCTTCAACCCGAAGGTGAAGTACAACTCCCACATCTGCAGCCGGCGGGCGAACAAGGGAAAGCAGCTCTGAACACGGGCCTGCCCCCCCCGGGCCGGAAGCGCGACGGCGGCCCATTACCTTTTTCTGGGAGAAATCCCTGATAGTGGAACGGAATGACCCCTGCACCCGAAACGGAGCCGGGCTGCCCGTTCTGCAACCCTCCCGAAATGGAGGTGGTGGCAAGGAACAAGCTTGCCTACGCGAGGATGGACCGGTTCCCCATTGCCCGGGGCCACATGCTCGTCATCCCGTTCCGGCACTACCAGTCGTTCTTCGAGTCCACGGCCGACGAGCGATCCGCTATCACGGAGCTCATCATTCTCGCGAAGGGGCACATCGAAGAGCGCCATCACCCCGACGGGTACAACATCGGCACAAACGTCGGGAGGTACGCCGGCCAGGCCATCATGCACCTCCACTTCCATGTCATCCCCCGGTACAGGGGTGACTCGAAGGGCCACCACGGCGGGATGCGGTGGGTGATCCCCCGCGGGCCGCCCCCGCCGGAGAAAAGCTGGTTCGGATAGCGAGGGTCCATAAGGACCCGAGCTGGAGCGACCCGCCGGAAGGCGGGGTGCGACCCGGGGTCCATAAGGACCCGAGCTGGAGCGACCCGCCGGAAGGCGGGGTGCGACCCCGGGGTTGTGTTACTCCATTTTCCCCGGTACTTCTATCGCCTCCCCCGGCGAGAGGATCACAACCTTCAGGTCAGTCGTCCGCTCGATGGCATGCCTGAACGCCTGCGGGTCCTGGAGGATGGCGGGCCAGGTGCTGTAATGCATCGGGATGACTGTCTTTGCCCCGATGTAGTTCGCCGCCATCATCGCCTCCCGCGGCCCCATCGTGAACTTCCCGCCAATGGGCAGGAGCGCGACGTCCGGCCGGTAGAGGTCCCCGATGAGCTTCATGTCGGAGAAGAGCGCGGTATCGCCGGCATGGTAGACCCGCACCCCGTCCATCCCGACCACGTACCCGCAGGCGCACCCCCCGTACGCGGTCGGCCCGGCCTCGTTGAGGCCCGACGAGTGGACCGCCTGGGTCATGGTGAACTCCACGCCCTCGACGGTAACGGTCCCCCCGAGGTTCATGGTCTCGACCTCGAGGCCCTTCGTCCGGAGGTATTTCCCGATCTCCGAGACGGCGATGATCTTCCGCCCGAGCCGGACGGCCTCCCCGAGGTGATCGTCGTGGCCGTGGGTGACGGCAACGAGGTCGGGTTTCGCCGTGATGGTGCCCCCCGGGACAACGGGATCGATGAGCACCGACCTCGTGCCCTCGAGAAGGAAGCAGGCATGGCCGAGCCAGGTGAGTCTCATAAGAGAGAATCGGGGCGATGGATAAAAAGGTGTGGGAAGGGGGTTTACGTGACGTCGATAAGCTCGGCCTCGGTGATGTCGATGGCCTCGGTGAGCCCGTCCTGGGCGAGGCCCTTCGTCATCTGCTCGGAGAGGTCCCGGTCCTCCATCACGTCATGGATGCGACGGATGTAGGGGTCGAGGGTCGGGTCGTTCACCTCGTCGAGCACGTGCCGGTATTCCCGGAGGGTGGAGGGTGAAATCCCGAGCTCCTCGCTCACGTCCTTCATCGTCTTTCCCGAATCGACGAGATCGGTGAGCTTCTCCCGGTCGAAGGGCATCTTGAAGTCGAGGTCCCGGAAGAGCTTCATCCTGACCCGGGCCCGTGCGACGGTCTTACTGAGCTTCTCGTCCCCGAGGGACCGGGCGATCTCGGTGTCGTTCTTCCCCTCGTAGAAGGCCATGACGAGCCGGGCGAGCTGCCGCGGGGCGAGCTTGGTCTTGAAGTACCCCTTGTCGAGGATCTCCCGCATGATGAGGGAAATCTCCCGCTCGATGGCATCGCGGTCGCGGAGGGAGCCGTGGATCTTCTTCATCGGTTCCACGATCTTCGTCTTGCTCGTGATATTCGCAAAAAGTTCGAGGAGTTGCTTCTTCCGCTTGTCTTCTTCCATGAGGGGTTCCTGCTGAATACCGGGATAACAGTATCTGCGATCTTATTTAAATTTTCTTTACCGCATACCTTGGAAAAGCATGATTTTATAATTTGTGGTCGAAGTACAGGGGAGAAGGAGACCCCGTGGCAGAACCGGACGACATCTACGAGAAGGTGATGGAGCTTGCGAAACGGAGGGGCTTCGTCTGGCCCTCGGGCGAGATCTACGGCGGCGTCGCCGGCTTCATCGACTACGGGCCTCTCGGGGCCCAGATGAAACGGCGCATCGAGGATGCCTGGCGGTCCTTCTACGTCATCCGGGAGGGCTGCTACGAGATCGAGTGCCCGACGGTCGGGATCGAACCCATCTACGTTGCATCAGGGCACGTGAAGGGCTTCTCTGACAAGATGTGCCAGTGTCCCCACTGCGAGGAATACCTCCGGGCAGACCATGTCGCCGCAGCCCATGGCGTCCCGAACCCCGCTGCCATGACCGGCGATGCCCTTGCCGGGGCCCTGAAATCCCTCCCATGTACGGCCTGCGGGGAGGAACTCGGAGAGGTGAAGGTCTTCGACTTCAACCTGATGTTCACCACGTGGATCGGCCCCGGCTCCCAGCGGAAAGGTTACCTCCGCCCGGAGACTGCTCAGGGCATCTTCACCGATTTCCCGAGGCTCCTCCGGTTCTACCGGGACAAGCTCCCCTTCGGCACAGTGCAGGTGGGGAAGTCCTACCGGAACGAGATCTCCCCGAGGCAGGGGATGATCCGGCTCCGGGAATTCACCCAGGCAGAGGCCGAGATCTTCGTCCACCCCGAGGAGAAGAAGCACCCCCGGTTCGCCCGGTACAGGGACTATGCTGTCCCGCTGCTCGGGTGCGATGAGCAATGCCGGAACGGTGAACCGGTGAGCATGACCATGGGTGATGCCGTGGCAAAAGGCCTCGTCGCAAACGAGTACGTGGCCTACTACATCGCCCTCACCCACGACATCCTCGTATCGGTCGGCGTGGACCCCGGCAGGGTCCGGTTCAGGCAGCACCTCACCACCGAGCGGGCCCACTACGCTGCCGACTGCTGGGACGCGGAGGTGCTCTCGAAGCGGTTCGGATGGGTCGAGCTCGTCGGTATCGCCGACAGGACAGACTATGACCTGAAGGCCCACTCCTGCGTGAGCGGGTCCGCCCTCACCGCCTACCTGCCCCTCGACACCCCGAGGATGGAGAAGAGGCGCCGGATCGTCCCGGACATGAAGGCCCTCGGCCCGAAATTCCGGGGGAAGGCGAAGGAGGTGGCCGACGCCCTCGTGAAGGCCGACCCCGGCCCCGACGGTGCCGTGGTGGATGTCGGGGGCGAGCGGGTCTCGATCCCGGCGTCACTCTACCAGGTCCGCGAGGAGGAGGTCGAGGTCCGCGGCGAGGAGGTGATGCCCCACGTCATCGAGCCGTCGTACGGGATCGACCGGATCTGCTACGCGGTCCTCGAGCACTCCTATGGCGAGGACATGGTCGAGGGCGAGGTGCGGAGGGTGCTCCACCTCCCGGCCCGGGTCGCTCCCGTGCAGGCCGGGGTCTTCCCGCTCGTGAGCCGCGACGGCCTCGACCGGGTCGCGATGGAGATCGCCGCCGGTCTCACGGCCGCGGGGATCTTCACCGAGTTCGACGAGAGCGGGGCCATCGGCCGGAGGTACCGGCGGCAGGACGAGATCGGCACCCCGTACGCGATCACCGTCGACTACCAGACCCTCGAAGACGGGACCGTGACCATCCGCGAACGGGACGGCATGAAGCAGGCGAGGGTGAAGAAGGACACCCTGCCGGCGATGGTAAGGGACCTCATCACCGGGAGCATCGCCTTTTCTGCGCTCGGCCCATGAAATACCTGAGCCATCCCCTGGTCCGGCCCGAAAGCCTCGAGGAGCGGCGCTACCAGCTCGCCATCGCCCTCCATGCCCTCGAGGGTAACACGATGGTGGTCCTCCCGACCGGCCTCGGGAAAACCGCGATCGCGCTCATCGTCGCGGCATCCCGGCTCCATAACAAGGGCGGGAGGGTCCTCGTCCTCGCCCCGACGAAGCCCCTCGTCGAGCAGCACCTGAGGTTCTTCGAGAGGCTCCTCCTCGTCCCGGGACGGAACGAGGGGGAGCCGTCCCCATTCGTCATGTTCACCGGCGAGACTCCTCCAGACGAGAGGAGGGCGGGGTGGGCGAACTCACGGGCCTGTTTCGCCACCCCCCAGGCGGTGAAAAACGACCTCCTCGCGGGGCGGTACACCCTCTCCGACGTCTCCCTCCTCGTCGTTGACGAGTGCCACCGGGCGGTGGGGAACTATGCGTACGTCTTCATCGCCGGCCGGTACATGGAGACCGCCCGCGAACCGCTCATACTCGCGATGACCGCGTCCCCCGGGGGTGACCAGGGGAAGGTGCAGGAGGTCTGCGCGAGCCTCTCCATCACCCGCGTCGAGACCCGGGTCGAGACCGACGAGGATGTCCGGCCGTACGTTCACGAGCGGGAGATCCGGTTCGTTCCTGTCCCGCTCCCGAAGGAGCTCGCGGACGCCCTCGCGGTCCTGAACACCCTCGTCGAGGGCAGGCTTGCTTACCTCCGGAAGCTCCAGTTCGACGTCCCGAGGCCGGGAAAGCTCTCCATCCGGGCCCTGAACGAGCTGAACGCCCAGATCCAGCGGCGCATCCAGGCGGGGGACCGGTCGGCCTTCCAGGCGGCATCCGTCTATGCCGAGGTCATGAAGCTCCGGCATGCCATCTCCCTCGCCGAAACGCAGGGGAGCGAGGCGCTCAGGCACTACCTGGAGAAGCTCGCCACCGAGGCCGCGGCCCCGGGCGGGAGCAAGGCCTCCCAGCGCCTGGGGGGAGACCCCTCGTTCCGGAAGCTCCTCGCCGATGCCTCGGCATGGAAGGAGGAGCTCCACGAGAAGCTCGGGCTCGTCGGGAGGCTCGTGCATGCCCAGCTCGCAGAGTACCCGGGGAGCCGGATCATCGTCTTTGCGACCTACCGCGACACCGTCCAGAACCTGGTGGACCACCTTCGCTCCCTCGGTATCCATGCCGAGCGGTTCGTCGGTCAGGCGACGAAGGACGCCGAAAAGGGCCTCACCCAGAAAAAGCAGATCGATGCCCTCCGGAGGTTCAGGGAAGGTGAGTTCCGGGTCCTCGTCGCGACATCGGTCGGCGAGGAGGGGCTCGACGTGCCTTCCACGGACATGGTCATTTTCTACGAGGCTGTTCCTTCGGAGATTCGGTCCATCCAGAGGAAGGGAAGGACCGGGCGGAGCGGGGCAGGGAAGATCGTGGTCCTCGTGACCAAGGGGACCTCTGACGAGGCGTACCGGTACGTGAGCCAGACGCGTGAACGGGCGATGCTCGCGGGCATGCGGAACCTCGGGGCCCGGATGGGAGGGACGGCGCCGGTCGGGCAGACCGGACCCCATCCAACGGGTTCGACTCCCGGGACCCCAGAAGGTCCCGAACCTGCACAGGCTGCAGTCCCAAGAGGCCTGCACCAGACCGCCATCGACGCGTTCGTCCACGAAGGTCCCGAGATCACGGCCGACGACCGGGAGACCGCGTCCCGGGTCGTCGAGCACCTCTCGAACCTCGGGGCCCGGCTCCGGATCGAACGGCTGGAGCACGGGGACTACCTTGCCGGCGACCGGATCCTCGTCGAGCGCAAGACCGCGAGGGACTTCGCGGATACCCTCGTCGAGCGTGACCTGTTCGGGCAAATCCGTGAGCTCGCCAGCGCCTCGGCTCGCCCGGTCCTCATCATCGAGGGCGGGGATATCTACACGGCGAGGGACATCAACCCGGCCGCCATCCGGGGTGCGCTTGCGGCTATCGCGGTCGACCTCGGGGTCGCCATCTTTTTCACGAAGGACGAGCTGGAGACCGCCCAGATGATCCTTACCCTTGCCCGGCGGGAGGAGGGTGAACGGGGCGAGCGCAAGGTCCACCCCTACAAGTCGTACCGGTCGGCGAAGGAGCAGCAGGAATATATCATCGCGTCGTTCCCGTCGGTCGGCCTGCGCAATGCCCGGCTCCTTCTCACGGAGTTCGGGTCGGTGAAGGCCGTGCTGGATGCCGACGAAGAATCCCTGAAAAAAGTGAAGGGTATCGGCGAAAAGACCGCCCGGCAGATCTCCGAGCTTTCCCGGCAGCCCTACCGCTGAAGGAGGGCGAGGGCCTCGGCCCCCCGTTTCGCCGCTTCCATGAGGGCGGCCGCTTTTCCGGGGTCCTCTTCTTTGCGTGCTCTCCGGGCGAGGACCGTGATGGCCATGCGGAGCTCGTTCCCGGGGTCACCGGCATCCCCGGCCTTCCCCGCCGTCTCCGCTGGTGGAGCGGCCTTCGCGGGCTTTCCGGCCGGCTTACCCTTCTCCTTCCCCTTCTCCCTGCAGACGACGCACAGGGTCTCCCCCTTCACCTCGAAGAGCGGCGAGCCGCAGGCACGGCAGGCCTTCGAGAGCATCTTGCCTCCCCGAAGGAGGCACTCTGCCATGATATCGTCGGGATTCTTCGCCTCCATCCCCGTCACTCCGTTTATCAAGGTATATATGTGGGGATATGATGATTCATAAAGGGAGTACCATGCCAAAGCCAGACGATACCATCCGCGCGTGCATCCAGATGCTCCAGCAGATCATGGAGGACGGGACGATCCCCCGGAATATCCGGCGGGTTGCCGACGAGACGAGGGCGGTGCTCATGGACGCGGCGAAGCCCATCGGCCTGCGCGCGGCAACGGCCATCTCCAAGATCGACGAGGTCTCCAATGATCCCAACATGCCGGTGCACGCCCGGACCCGGATCTGGGAGCTCGTCTCGCAGCTGGAAACGATCCCCCTCGATTAGTGGTTCTCCCGCACCGCCCGGTTATCTCTTCCGTTCCTTTTCTGCAACCGGTTCACCGAGAATGGTGCACGTGACCGTGCGGTGCCGGCTCGGGCGGGTGTCGAACTCGAGGAGGACGACCTGCTGCCAGGTCCCGCAGCCGAGCAGCCCCCTGTCGACGGGGATGGTGAGCGAGGGGCCGATGATGGCAGCTTTCACGTGTGACCTCCCGTTCCCGTCCCCCCAGCGGCTGTCGTGCGCGTAATCGATGCCCGCCGGGGCGAGGACCGCGAGGGAACGCTTCAGGTCTGCAAGGACCCCCGGTTCGTACTCGATGGTGGTGAGGGCCGCGGTCGACCCCGTGACGAAGAGGTTCAGGAGTCCCTCGGCGACCCTGCTCTCCCTGAGGGCCTTCATCACCTCGTCGGTAAGGTTCACCACGTCCCCCTCGCCCCGGGTATCGACCGATATGACCGTCCGGTACATCCGCCACTCCCTGAAAAACGGGAGGTTCCCTACATATATGAAGGTTCTTCTCCGGGTCAGGACGGGGGCTGCTTCGGGTCCGGAGAGGGCTGGGCCGGCGAGGAAATGCCGTTCTCCCCGTTCATCTCCGGCCGCACGATGGCGACCCCGACGACCCTGTCCCCTTCCTCCAGGTTCATGATCCGGACGCCCCGGGTGTTCCGTTTCTGGATGGAGACCTCGTCCACCTTCGTCCGCATCACGTTCCCGCCGGATGACATGACGAGGATCTCATCGCCCGGCGAGACCGACCTCGCCGCGACGACCCCGTGCTCGTAGTCCATCCGGATGTTGATGACCCCCATCGTTGCCCTGCCGTGGCCGCGGAACTCGTCGAACTCGGTCCGCTTCCCATGGCCTGCGTCGGTGATGGTGAGGAGGTGGTCGTGCTCGACGACGGTAAGGCTCTGGAGGACATCGCTCGGCCTGACCCGGATCCCGATAACCCCCATCGCGTTCCGGTGGCGCATCGGGATGGTCTTCTCCGAGATCCGGAGCGACCGTCCCCGCCGGGTCGTGAGGATCAGGTCCCGCTCCCCGTCGGTCTTCTTCACATCGACGAGTTCGTCCCCCTCCCGCAGGGTGAAGGCGTTCAGGCCCGACGGCCTCGGCCGGGAGAACTCCGCGAGGGGCACCTTCACGACCTTCCCGGTCTTCGTTGCGAAGATCAGGAAATCGGTGTCCCTGAACTCCCGGACCGGGATGACGTTCGTGACCTTCTCGTCCTGCAGGTTGAGGAGGTTCACGATGGGCTTCCCCTTCGCCGTGCGCGTGGCCTCGGGGATGTCGTACACCTTGAGCCAGAAGACCCGGCCGAGGTTCGTGAAGCAGAGGAGGTAGTCGAGCATATTCGCGACGAAGGCGTCCTCGACGAGATCCTCCTCCTTCGTGGCCATGCCCATGATGCCCCTCCCGCCCCGGTGCTGCTTCCGGTAGGTCTCGAGGGCCATGCGCTTGATGTAGTTCTCCCCCGTGAGGGAGACGAGCATCGGCTTGTCCTCGATCAGGTCCTCCTTGGTCAGGTCCAGGGTCTCCCCCGAGATCCGGCTCTTCCGATCATTCCCGAATGCGGCCGCCATCTGGGCCATCTCGCGCCGTATCTCGGCACGGATGTGGGCATCGTCCGAGAGGATCTCCGAGAGCCGGCGGACCTCACGCCCGACCTCGGTATGCTCGTCCTCGATCTTCTTCCGCTCGAGAGCAGCGAGGGTGCGCAGCTGCATCTTCAGGATGGCCTCGGCCTGCACCTCGTCGAGCGAGAACTTCTCAGTGAGGGCGAGCTTCGCCTTCTCGGCTGACTCGGCCGCCCGGATGGCCGCGATCACTGCATCGATGGAGGCGAGGGCGAGGAGGAGGCCTTTCAGGATGTGGATCCGTTCCTGGGCCTTCTTCAGGTCGAACTGGGTCCGCTTCCGGACCATGTTCATCCGGTGGGCGACGAACTCACGGAGGATGTCGGTGAGGGAGAGGACCCTGGGCTGCCCCTCGACGATGGCATAGTGGATGATCCCGTAGCTCGTCTCCAGCGGGGTATGCTTGTAGAGCTGGTTGAGCACGACGGTGGGCATCGCCCCCTTGCGGAGTTCGACGACGACCCGGATCCCTTCCTTGTCGGACTCGTCCCTGATGTCGGATATCCCCTCGATCTTCTTATCCTTCACGAGCCCCGCGATATCCTCGACGAGCCGGGCCTTGTTCACCTGGAAGGGGATCTCGGTGATCAGGATGCCCGGGTTCTTTTCGTCGTCGGTGATCTCGGCGACCCCGCGGACCACGCACCTGCCCCGTCCCGTCTGGTATGCCTCGCGGATCCCCGCCGTCCCCATGATGATCCCTCCGGTCGGGAAGTCGGGCGCGGGGAGCACCTGCATCAGCTCCTCGAGGGTGATGGAGGGGTTGTCGAGGAAGGCGGTCACCGCCCGGCAGGCCTCGCCGGGGTTGTGCGGGAGCATCGTGGTCGCGACCCCGACGGCGATGCCGTTCGAGCCGTTGATGAGGAGGTTCGGGAGCTTCGCCGGGAGGACGAGGGGCTCCTTCAGGCTCTCGTCGAAGTTCGGGCCGAACGGGACCGTCTCCTTTTCGAGGTCCTGCAGAAGCTCCTCGGCGGCCTTCGTGAGCCGGACCTCGGTGTACCGCATCGCTGCCGCCGCGTCGCCGTCGATGGACCCGAAGTTCCCCTGGCCGTCGACGAGCGGGGTGCGGTAGGCGAAGTCCTGCGCCATCTTCACGAGGGTGTCGTAGATGGCCGCGTCGCCGTGGGGGTGGTACTTGCCCATCACCTCCCCGACGACGGTGGCCGACTTCTTGTAGGGCCGGTCATGGGTGTTCCCCATGTCCCACATCGCGTAGAGCGTGCGCCGGTGGACGGGCTTCAGGCCGTCGCGGGCATCCGGTATGGCCCGGCCGATGATGACCGACATCGCGTAGTCGATGAACGAGACCTTCATCTCGTCCTGGATCTCGACCGGCACCCGACGGCCGGCGGCGAACGGGCCTGCGGCGTCAGATGTCAAGGTTCGTCACGTCCTTTGCATGCCTGCGGATGAAGTCCCGGCGGGCGTCCACGTCCTCGCCCATGAGCTTGTAGAAGATGTCGGCGGCTGAGGCCACGTCCTCGATGGTCACCAGCTTCAGGGTCCGGTTCGCGGGGTCCATCGTCGTCGACCAGAGCTGCGTCGCGTTCATCTCCCCGAGGCCCTTGTACCTCTGGATGGAGACCTTCTCGCCCATCTCGGCCGCGGCCTTCCGCATCTCCTCCTCCCGGTAGAAGTACCTCTCCTTCTTCCCCTTTGCCACCCGGAAGAGGGGCGGCTGGGCGATGTGGATGTACCCCCGGTCGATGAGCTCCCGCATCTCGTTGAAGAAGAAGGTGAGGAGGAGCGTCCGGATGTGGGCCCCGTCGACGTCGGCATCGGTCATGAGGACAATGTGGTGGTACCGGCACTTCTCGGGGTCGAACTCCTCCTTGATGCCGGTCCCGATGGCCGAGATGAGGGTCTGGATCTCGGCGTTCTTGAGCATCTTCTCCTCGGTGGCCTTCTCGACATTCAGGATCTTCCCCCTGAGGGGGAGGATGGCCTGGAACCGGCGGTCCCGGCCCTGTTTTGCCGAGCCGCCGGCGCTGTCCCCCTCGACGATGAAGAGCTCGCTCTTCTCGGGCTCCCGCTCGGAGCAGTCGGCGAGCTTCCCCGGGAGCCCGGCGGACTCGAGGGAGGACTTGCGGCGGGCCAGGTCCCGGGCGCTCCGGGCGGCCTCGCGGGCCCGCGCGGCGAGGAGGCCCTTCTCGGCCACCGCCGCGATGACCTTCGGGTGCTCGTCGAAGTACTCGGTGAGGCAGCTGTACACGAGCGAGTCCACGATGCCCCGCACCGCCGAGTTCCCGAGGCGCATCTTTGTCTGACCCTCGAACTGGGGGTGGGACATCTTCAGGGAGATGACTGCCGTGAGCCCCTCGCGCACGTCCTCGCCCCGGAGTGACGTATCGCTGTTCCGGAAGAGGTTCGCCCGCTTCGCCGCCGTGTTGATCGCCCGGGTGATGGCCGAGCGGAACCCTTCGAGGTGGGTACCCCCTTCCCTCGTGTTCACGCTGTTCACGTAGGTGTACACCGTCTCGGAGAACCCCTTCGTGTACTGGAGGGCGATCTCGGCCTCGACCCCCTGCTCCTGGTCCTTCCCGCAAAGGGCGATGACCTCGTCATGCACCTTCCCGGATTCACCGACGAGGAAGCTGACGTACTCGGCGATCCCGCCGTTGTAGCAGAAGCTCTCCCCGCCGTCTCCGGTCCTCTCGTCCCGGATCCGGAAGGTGACCCCCCTGTTCAGGAACGCGAGCTCCCTGAGGCGGTGGGAGAGGATGTCGTAGTCGAAGGTGACCGTCTCGAAGATCGTCGGGTCGGGGAGAAAGGTCACAACGGTGCCCGTGAGGGGATACGGCGCTGCGGCGATGAATGCTGCCGGCTCGGTGATGCCGGCGTCGAAAGGCTGCTCCGGCTGGCCGTACCGGCGCTCGTACCGGGCTTTCAGGTCCTGGAGGCTCTCCTTCTGCTTCTGGAGGCCCTTCGTCATGATACCCCGCTCGAACTCCATCGTGTACCGGATCCCGTTCCGGTACACCTGCACGCCGAGCTTCTGGGAGAGGGCGTTCACGACGTGGACCCCGACGCCATGGAGCCCGCCCGAGACCTGGTAGGTGGCCTTGTCGAACTTTCCGCCGGCGTGGAGGATGGTCATCACGACCTCGAGGGCGGACTTGCCGTACGCGGGCATCGGGTCGACCGGGATGCCCCGCCCGTTGTCGTCAACGGAGCAGGAGCCGTCCTTGTGGATGGTGACGATGATCAGGTTGCAGAAACCGCCGAGGGCCTCGTCCACCGAGTTGTCCACGACCTCGTAGACCAGGTGGTGGAGGCCGCGCGTATCGGTGGAGCCGATGTACATCGCCGGCCGCTTCCGGACCGGCTCGAGCCCCTCGAGGACGGTGATGGCCGATGCGTCGTAGGTCTCGGCCGTTACTCATCCCCTCCAAAAAGCGGGTGGTCTCGGTGAGCCCCTCGGGAACGCTGCATTGTTTTATATTGGATTTCAGGGGTTATAATAGGTGCTTTTACGTCGGCAGGAATGCCCGGAGGGCATCAGCCCGGAGGGAGAGGCGCCGGGCGAAGTGAGGTGCTGATGCGGAGGGCATCAGCCCGGAGGGAGAGGCGCCGAGCGAAGCGAGGTGCTGATGCGGAGGGCATCAGACCGGAGGGAGAGCCGACAGGCAGAAGGCCCGGTTAATCGTAGGAACCGATATCAGCGTCCTTGATCCCGAGCTCGTGGTCCACCGCGATGGCAAGCCGGTACATCGCGGTGACGGCGGTTGCGTAGTCCTCCTTGTCCATGGTTCCCGCCTGGTGCCAGATGACTGCCTTCCGGAAATGCTCGAGGGCACCGTCGACCTCGGTTCCCCGGAACTTTTCAGGGAGGGTCATCTCGTCGAGGTGGTCGGCCGCGCCGAAGAAGGCCTGGTCCGGGGGGAGGCCGAGGTGCTTTGCAAGGAGGATGAGGGGAACGACGAACCCCCTGCCGAACTTGCTCGTCATACCTAGGAATCACGGAAGGGGGTCAAATAGGTTATGACCGAATCATGACCTGCGAAAAAAAGGTGGATTTCCTTTCAGCGCCTGCGCAGGACGAGCAGCGCAACGGCACCGAGGCCGACAAGGGCAACCAGCGCACCGAACCCGGGCTGCGGCTTCGCAGTGGTCACGGGCACGGAGGTAGTAACCTCGGTCGGGGGCTGGGTGGCTGGCGGGGTCGTCACAACGGCAGTCGCGGTCGCAGTGGGCGGCATCGTGGTCGGCTGGCCTTCAAGGACGTTGAAGGTCGTGGTCGTGCTCTGGGAGGGCTCGATGGCTTCGGCCTTGACGAGGTACTCGTCGGGCTTGAAGGTCGAGGCGTCCACATCGAAGGAGAACGTGTTGTACGTGTCACC